>NZ_JBIWPN010000008.1:190549-321186 GCF_044768305.1 Kitasatospora sp. NPDC101155
GGGGGGGGCGCCCACCCCCCCCCCGGGCGCCCCGCCCCCCGGGGCGCCCCCCGGGGGGCGCCCCCGCCCCCCGCCCCCCCCCCCCCGACCGGGGAGCCTCCGCCCCCTTCGGGGCGGGGGCGGGGTAAGGACTCCTTACCCCACAACTTGCTCCGCCAGGAGCCTGATCACGGTCACGCTCCGGTCCCGCCGTGGTGCCGTCCAGGCCGGGCGCGGTCACCGGCTGGCCTCGGTGTCGCGCTGGCGGATCTCGCGGACGAGGTCCTCGACGAAGTCGAGGGCGACGACCGGGTGGTGGAGGGTCCAGGGGCGGGAGTGCCGGCCGCGCTGGACGCTGCGGGTGCCGTCAGAGCCGGTTTCGATGCGGTGGAGGTGGCCGCGCTGGTGCAGGACGGCGAGCCAGGAGTCCGCCTCGGCCCAGGTGACGGGGGTGGTGCGCATGCTGGGGTGCTCCCGTTCGGTGTTGGTTCGGGTGGGTGACCGGCCGGGGTGACCTCGTCGGTCACCCCGGCGGTCGGGTGAAGGTCAGTCCCGGTCTGCGGTGACCGGCTGACCGTGCTGGGCGCGGAGCTGGGCCATCAGCTGGGTCAGGGTGTCGCTGGACAGGGGAATCTGCTGACCCCGGATCGCCTGGGCAACCACCTTGCGGGTCAGCTTGTCCTCCTCCTTGACCGCTTGTCGGGCGATCTTCAGCAGGTCCTCGGTGTCCAGGTCAGTGCGGCGGTCACTGTCCCGGTCGCTGACCTGTAGGGCGGCGACCGAGGTCGTGACCGGCTGACCGGTGACCTCGGCGAGGCTGACCTGCTGTGCGGTGACCGGCCCGTTGTCCGCCGGTCGGCCAGTGTCCGACCGGGCAGTGTCCGGGTGACCAGCCAGGTCAGCGGGCTCGGTCAGGCTGACCGGGCTGACCGGGGTCACCATCGGCCGCTTCTCCGACGCGGTGACCGGACGGCTGACCGGCTGACCGGCACTGGGGTGACCGGCGCTGTCCTGACCGTCGGTCAGCGCGCCCGGTCGCTCGGCCCGGTCAACCTCGGCGGTGACCTGACCCTGGTCAGCGTCGGCCATTCGGTCACCGCAGCCCGCCGGGTCAGCGAGGTTGACCTGTCCGCGGGCGATGAGGATGTAGAGGTGGACGGCGCCAGCCAGGGCGAGCGGGGCGATGGTGGACAGCACCGCGACCACCGTGTCGCCCAGTCGCAGACCCGCTGCGCTGCTCTGCTCGTTCAGGCGCACGGCGTGCAGGGCGTTGGCCCACAGGCTCGCCCCGGTGGCCGCGCCGAACAGCGTCCAGACGTAGATCCGGGCGCGCAGCGGGGCGTCGCGCAGCACCAGCAGGGCGCGCACGCCGTAGGAGATGAACCCGTCGATCACGAGCGGGAACAGGTAGGTGAGGAAGCCTCGGACGTGGATGGCGACGGCCATCTGCTGGAGTGCGTCGTAGCTGAGCGCGCAGCCGGCGGCGCCGAGGGCGATGACGACGGCACGGTCCCAGCCGGTGACGTGCGCGGAGTTCGGGGTGGTTGCGGTGGCGGTGGTGCTCATGCGGCCGTCCCGAAGTCGTCGCGGTTCAGCTGGTCGGCGGTGTCGCCGGTCGTGGCGGCGCGGGCGGCTTCCTCGGCGATCTGCCGGTGGCGGATCGCGCGGCGGGTCTCGCGGTAGAGCTTGAGGGCGTGCTCCGGGGTGATCTTGAGGAGCCAGGCGAGGCGTTCGACCGTGACGCCGTGGCGGTATCCGGCGAGGACGACGGCGCGGCGCTCGGCCTTGGTGAGGTGGATGTCGCGTCCGGTGAGGGTGGCGTTGACGCGGCTGTAGTCGAGGCGGTTGGCCAGCATGGTGTGCAGGGGTTCACGTTCCTCCTCGGTGAGGCCGCCCCGGATGCCGTGGGTGTCGCCCGTCTCCAGGGCAGCGTCCAGGCAGGTGCGGGCGACGGGGCACTGGGCGCACAGGGCCTTGGCGGTGGCGATCTTGTCGGCTTCCTCCGGCCCGGGGAAGAAGGTCTCCGGGTCGACGGGGTTGTACTCGGTCGGGTTGCAGACAGCCCGGTCCTGCCAGGTGTGGTCACCGAGGCTGCGGTGGCGGACAGGACCGGTCGTGGTGATGGTCATGCGGGGTTGCTCCGATCGCTCTCCGCGCGCGGTCGGCGTCGGCGGAGAGGGGCGCTGGGTCGGTGAAGGTTGGACGGCTCGCCATCGGGCGGCCGGACGCGGTGGCGGTCAGGCGGCGCGCTGGAGGCGTCTGCGGTCGACCGGCTCGAAGCTGACTCGGGTGGTCATCTGGGCGAGCCGGGACGTGACGCGGTCACCGAGGCAGGTGCGGAGGTCCTTGATCGGCAGGTTGGTGGTGATCAGAGTCGGGAGCATGTGGTTGTAGCGGCGGTTGATCAGCCGGTAGGTCTGCTCCTCGACGAACTCGCTCGACTTGGCCGCCCCAAGATCGTCGAGGATCAACAGCGGCACCCGGCTGTAGGTGGCCAGGACCCGCTCGGCATCGGTGTCCGAGCTCGGCCGCAGTTCGGCGTAGAGGTCGGCGGCGGTGGTGGCGCGCCAGCGCACCCCGATGCCGGCCTGCACCAGGACGCGTACGGCGCCGTACGCCTCGTGGGTCTTGCCGGCGCCGACGACTCCCGCCATCAGCAGGCTGGGTCCGGTGGCGACCTGGCGGCGGGCGCCCAGGCTCGGGGCGGCGGCCTGGGCGGCGACCTGCCGGACCCAGGTGAGGACCTGCGGGTTCGTGGCGAGCGCGTCGCGGTAGCGCGGCGGCAGCCCAGCGGACAGCGCGGCCTCCGCCGAGTAGGGCTCCACCTCGTCGGGGAGGGCGTCGACCGTGTGCTGGTCGATGCCCCGAGCGGCTAGGATGCGGGCCGTCCGGTCGAGCACCGACGGGCCGTCGGCGAGGGTCTGCGGGTCGCGGTGGGTGCGCATCACAGCTCCTCGGCGTAGGCGGCGACGGCGTCGACCGGGTTGGTCCACGCCTGGTGAGCGGGCACGTTAGGCCGGAATCCAGGCCGCGCCAAACCGGCGCCCCGTGCGTTCATGGCGTCGTTGACCAGGCTCGGCAGCCGGGACGGGTGGCCCTGGATCTCGGCAAACCGCCGCAGCCCGGCCCGGACGTGTTCGGCGGCGACGCCTTCGTCCAGCAGGGTCTTGACGACCTTGCCGAGGTGGCCGAGCACGCTGCCCGGCGGACGCTCGGCGCAGGCGGCGACGTACTCGCCGATCAGCTGACCGGCCGAGACGGTGTCCGCGTCGGGCGCCTGGCGCCCCGTAGGGAAAGAGGATCCAGGATCCAAGATCCTAGATCCAGGCGTCGAAGGCTCCGCGAGGTTTCGGCGAACCTTCGGGGAGACTTCGCCGAAAGGCGCCTGACCTGCGGTTTTCCGGGGGACCGGAACCGGCTCGCGATCGGCGTCGATCGCCGGGTCCACCGCATCGGCGGCGTCAGGAGCCGTCTGCGCAGGAGGCGCCGGGAAGGGCTCGCGCGGCTGGTCGAGGGCTGCTGGAGTGTTCGCCGAGGTTTCGGCGAACACTCGGGGAGCGCTCGCGGCGTCCTCGGCTGCGATTCCCGGGGTGTCGGCGAGGGGAGCCCGCTGGATGCAGGGGCCCTTGCAGACGCCGCACCGCTCCGGCTCGCAGTGCGGGCACGCGGGCAGCCGCGACAGGCTCGGCTTGTCGATCTTCTGGTGCTTGCGCCAGGTCGGGTAGTGAAAGTACCGCCGCCCGTCGCACCCGGTGTAGCGGCAGATCGCGTCGGCGGCGGCGAGCTGTTGGAGGTGGTCCTCGACGTCCGCGCGGGTGATCTCGTCGCGCATCGGCCAGATCAGGCCGCAGACAATCGCCGCGTTGTCGCGGTGGCGGCCCTGGTCGTCGGCGTGGTTGGTCATACCGAGGAAGGTGAGCATCGCCGGGATGGACACCTCGGCGAGCGTCTCGGAGACCCAGGTCTCCGGCTTGACCGGTCGGATACGCGCCATGTCAGCGGCCCCGGACCGCGAGGGCGAGCCGCCCGGTGACGAGGTCGAGGGTGTGCGGGCGCGTCCAGTCCGCGTCCGCCCAGGTCCGCAGCACCCAGCGGGCGGCAGTCTTGGTGGTGTTCCGGCTCAGCGTGAGCTGCTCGCCGTGCGCGTCGAGCGCCACCGTGTAGGGGTGGGGCCACTGGCGGCTGGGGTCAGTGAGGCTGACGCGGATGGTGACCGCGCCGGGCATCATGTCCGCAAGCTGGGCTCCGAGCCGCAGCTGGCTCGGGCTGGGCGCAGCGTAATGCGTTTCCCTGGGCAGGGCAGGCATGCGATACTCCGTGGTTCGTAGGAGCGCGTGCGGCGGCCTCTCGTGCAAAAGAAGTCCCGCCGCCCGCGCGGTAGTGAATCGGCGCCTTTGCGGCGCTGGCCCGGCGTCCAGGAGTTGGTAGCTCCAGGACGCCGGTCTCATTTCTGGCCGTGGCCTACGGCATCCGCCGTCCCTTCCGGCCTGCCCGCCATAGCGGCGGGACCAGAACCATAGGGCGACCATGGGTCACACATCCACCCCTTAACTCGCAGGTCAGAGAAGGCTTTTCCACATGCAGATCTCTGAGGTGCACTCCCGGCCGGCCACCGGGCGACCGTCGCGGATCTCCCGCACCCGAGCAGCAGTAGCGCTCGGGCGCGGGATGGATCGATCCGACTCCGGTCAGACCGTCCCACCCACACCCGACAGAGCTCTATACCTTGCGCTATCGATTGGTGTGCGATACTCCGGTATCGAGAATCATGACGGGGCTGCCTGGCGACAGGCTGCGGCGCCGAACTCACCTGCATCTCCACTTGCGGGCGACAACGGACCCGTCGCGGAATCTCCAGGCCAGGTCCAGTCAGCCGGGCCCAGAGGCCCGGCGAGGGTTGATTGGGGCGAGGATGCGCTGCCTGCAGGTAAGACAAGCAACGCCCCGATAGCGCACAGTATGCTACATGCTTACAGCTATCAAGCTGATGGTCGGGTCGTTACCCAGAGTTGATAATCGCCAGCCGCCACCAGGAGTATCCGGATGCCCGCTCGCCGCTTCGACGGACAGGAACTCCGCCGCGCCCGAAGAGCCCGCGAACTCTCTCAGGAGGCCCTGGGACGTGCGGAAGGTGTGGGGGTCGAGCAGCCCACGGTCGCGAAGTGGGAGAGCGGGACCACGTTTCCCGAGCCGGAGCGGCTGCCGGCCATCGCACGAGCGCTCGGCGAGCCGCTGAACACGCTGTTCCCGCGCGACGGTGAGCCAGATCTAGCCGACTTGCGGTGCGATGCCGGCTACCCGCAGAAGCGGACCGGCGAGCTGATCGGCGCCAAGTCGCATATCCCGGTCAGCAACGCGGAGCGGGGGGTGCGGCGGCTCGCCGACGCCTACGTCCCGCGCCTCGCCAAGGCCTACGGCGTGACCAAGAAGCAGCTCCTGGCTGCGCAGGACCGATCGTTCGGCGTCATTTCTGCAGCCCCGGTCGGCGCGCCGCCGGCTCCGCGGACTCTCGCTGAGAAGCTCACGTACCTGCTGGAGGCGACCTTCCCAAGCGGCCAGCCGACCGATGCCGAGATCGCGGTGGCCGTCAACAGTCACGCCGGCGTTGACGTCATCTCCGCCAGCGCCGTGAAGGCGCTGCGTAAGGGTACGCCCCCGCCCTCCGAGGTACTTGCCGGGCTCGCGGCCGGCGTCGTCCTGGAGGGCTTGGCCGAGTTCTTCGGGGTCACCCCGCTCTACTTCCAGAGCGATGAGCAGCTGGAGCGCCAAGTCGTGGACGCCATCAGTCTGCTGGCCCTGCGCGGAAGCGCCGACGACTTCGCCCTGGCAGCCCGCGGCGGCCAGGGCGGCCTCGACCCGGCGATGCTCGCCAAGATCAGCGCGATCGTGGCGGAGGTACAGAAAAACGCGGGCCCCCGCCGCTGAGGCGAGGGCCCGCTTCGGTCAGTTCTTCACCAGAGCCAGGCTGTGGCGGTCGCGGCGCCGAGCGCGGCGCCCGCCACGGTCTGCGCAACAGTGTGGTAGTTCAGCGCCACCCGCGACCAGCAAACGGCGACGACCAGCGGGTACGCGGCGATCCACCAGGGTGAGTGGACCACGGCCAACATGGTGACCACCGCGCTGGCGACCGCGCTGTCCACGGAGATCTTCCAGGCCGTGTTGACGGCGAGCAGGCCCACGGTCATCGCCCACAAGGCGATCATGGCGACGAGGATGTCGTGCGGAGCATGGCCGAGGACCATCACGAGGGAGCCGACGCCGATCGAGCCGAGGATGACGCCAAAGATGGGCGCTCTCTTGGTGCGGTCGACCACGTGCCGGTCGCCCCAGGTCCCCCGCTTACGCTCCCACTCGATGTAGGTCGCCGGGATGATGCCGGCGCACAGTGCCGCCAGCAGGCCCCAGCCGATGCCAGTCCAGTTGCCAGCGGCAGCAGCACCCAGACCCGTCAGCCCTGCCAGCAGGACGTTGCGCGGCTGCAGGACGTCGGTGACGGTTCGGGCAACGGTGGCGCTCACAGGGCCAACTCCTCTATGGCCATGGCGTGTTCTTCCGCCTCGGCGGTCACAAGCAGCTCCCGGATCTGGAGTTCGGTCGCCGTGGCGTACGCCTCCTCAACGCGCAGCAGCCAGGACACCTCCGCGTTCGGGTCCGCGATCGGCTTGCTGGGCAGCGCGGGCGCCGGCGAGTCACTGCGTCGGCCTTCTCGGGCGTTCAGCAGCGCTGCCTTGATCCACATCGCCTCGGCTGCCGCTTGCGGATCGGTGCTCCCGTCCGCGGCCTCTTCGATCACGGGGAGCAGGACGGGCGAAGCGTGGTGGCGCAGTAGCTCGACCACGTCCGCGATGTCCTGGGTCCACCGGTCCAGCCGCACGTCCATCGGCGGGTCGACGCGAAGGACCTCGCGCCAGCGGCTCGCCGGGCGCTGGAACGGGATGTCGGGGAATGCGCTGACCAGGTCGTGCCACAGCGGGTAGAGGCGCCACAGGGCTCGCCAGGACCTCCACCGCGACGCGGCGGCGTTGGTGGTCGGGATGCTCACCCCAGCAGCGAAGATCAGGAAGAGCAGGATCTGCATGTACTCGGTGTAGACGCCGAGCTTGTGGTCGAAGCCAGGGTCGAGCGGCTCGACGATGGTGACCCACATGAACGTTGTCCGGATCAGGACATACGCTACGCCGATGGCCATGGAGAGGGCCATCAGGCCCAACCCCGTACGCAACAGGCGAGTCTCGGCTCGACGCATGGCACTGGACCATTGGTAGCAGGTGACGGCAGATGAGGCACCCAAATAGACGTAGAAGATCGTCTCGTACAGGGTCGCGCCCCACTGCCCCGCATGGTCGGGGACGAAGTCCACGCTCGGCCGTCCGCGATTGACCACGGTGAAGAAGAGCACGGTCATCAGCGCCAGCTGCCCGATCGCGGCCTTCCAGGCGACACGTTCGATCCAGCGCGCCACGGCGACATGACGGGGGATCACTTCCTGGTCGGTCTTGCCGTAGCTCGCGACGACGTACGTGAGGATCGCCAGGATCGCTCCCGTGGACACGTAGTGCTTGAGCAGGACCGACAGGTCGACGATCGGCTGGTGGTTCATCAAACGGATTACGCCGGGGCTCTTGAGCCAGAGCGCCGCAGCGAACCCCATGTAGCAGCCCCAGAGAGCGCGCCGGTGCGCGTCCCCGTACAGGACGGCCGGCAGCCGCCACACCGCGACAACGGTCATCGTGGTCGCGGCGGCATAAGCCGAGAAAGCTAGCACGGACGATCTTCCTTCTTACTTTCGGCCGCGTCGGGGCGCGGCCACGGGGTGGGACAGGGTGGACTCCAGGAGGCTGACCATGTCGCCCCCGGACCCGGCGGGGAACTGACGCCGAACGATGCGCTTGATCAACGACGCGCTCAGCTCCGCCTCGCGCTCCTCGCGGGTGTCGTAGCGTGCACGGGCCTGGACGACAGCGCCGTGACCCATCCGCTCGACCAGGCCTTGGCGCAGGTGCTCGGGCAACAGCAGCCTCAGCGCGTCCTCGTCGAGGCTGGTGCCGTGGTCGAACCACTCGTGCACCAGCTCGTGGAGCCGAACGTGGTCGGTCTGGTTCTGCGTCGGCCTCGGGCGGTAGAAGATCAGGGAGAGCCCGTCCGCCCGCATCCGCAGGCCGCAAGCCGTGCGCAGGTCACTGCCGCGGTCGTCGAGCGGGACCAGCTTGATGGTGCGCCCGCTCACCTCCTCCATGGCGGCCACGAGACCCTCGATCGTGAACGGCTCCGGCAGCGGCAAGTCCGCCAGCTTTCTTTCGCACTCGCGGCGAAGCCGGCGCATCGTCGTCAGCATGCCGGCCAGCTCCCCAGCAATCGCAACACTTGTTGGGCGCAAAAGACCGTGCCATATCTGGTGCCCGCCGGCGGCGGGTTCGACGATTGGCCGTCCGGCGGTTGAGGCGCCGATTGTTGGAGAATAGACACCGAGTCCTCATGGGGGTTGGTCGGTCAGGCCGGCGGGTCCTGCGGGCCGCCGGGGAACGCTTGGGACGCAGCAAAGTCATGGTTGCTGCACGTGGACACGGCACGGGACGTCGACTGACACGGTGCCAGCGAGCGCTGCTACTACTCGCTCAGTGATCACCGTGTCGTTGCAGGGCGAAGGTGCTCGTCCCGGCGCGCAGGTTGTCGAGTCGGTCCTGGGCGTCCCCTCGCGCGCCCAGGACCGATGACGGCCTACGGCAGGGTCAGTGGCCCATTCCGGCGCCGCCGTCGACGGGAATGACCGCACCCGTCAGGTATCCGGCGGCGTCGCTTGCGGCGAACGCGACCACGGCTGCGATCTCCTCGGGGCGGGCCATGCGCCCGAGCGGAACGCGCTGGATGAGCGTCTCGCGCTGTTCCGGGGTCAGGGCCGCGGTCATGTCCGTTTCCGTCAGGCCCGGGGAAACGACGTTGCTGGTGATGCCGCGCGGGCCGAGTTCGCGGGCCAGGGACCGGGCGAACCCGATCAGGCCGGCCTTGGACGCGGCGTAGTTCGCCTGCCCGGCCTCACCCGTCATGGCGACGGCGCTGGAGATGAAGACCAGTCGGCCGTACTTGCCGCGGAGCATCCCTCGCGAGGCCCGCTTTGCCGCCCGGTAGGCACCCACGAGGTTCGTCTGCAGCGTCGCGTCGAAGTCCTCTTCGGCCATCCGCAACAGCAGGGTGTCCCGGGTGATCCCGGCGTTGACGACAAGGATCTCCACCGGTCCATGCTGGTCCTCAACCTCTGCAAAGGCCCGGTCAACCGACTCTGGTGAGGTCACATCGCACTGGACTGCCAGGAGCCCCTCCACCGCCTGCCCACTGCGGGACGTGACCGCCACACGGTGTCCGTCCGCAGCGAGCTTCCGGGCGGCGGCCAGGCCGATGCCGCGGCTTCCACCTACCACCAGAGCAGAACGGGACATGGGGGAACTCCTTATCTGTGGCGCAGAACGCCGAACTCGTCTTACAGCCCCCCGACGCGATCACGATGCCAGGGCGGGACGGGAACTCGCACTTCCAGAACTGCGACTTCCGGAAGTGGCAGTTCCGGAAGTCGGAGTTCCGAACTGCACGCATTGAGTACAGAGAGTAAGAATGATCAAGAATTTGGATCACTGGAAGGTTTGAGGTCAGCCCCACGCGAACGGTGGGCACTTGACACGCCATAAGGCGATCCAGGCAACTGGTCTACGCCTCCTAACTCATCATCATTCCGAGAAATCGCTACTGCGATAGGATGCAAGCCCGCCATGACGCCTCGGATGTGGCCTTTCCCACATGGACCTTGATCCACAACCGACGGCGCCCTGGAGCAGTTCGCCGGCTGACATAGAATCGACCCCATGGGAACCGACTACGAGCGTCTCGCCGCTCGCGACGAAGAGCTCGCCAGCATGGTGCAGCGGTGGCGCCGAAGGATGGATCCCAATGCCATTCCCGGCCTACATCGAGGCCCTTCCCGCCGCAAGCGAGAGCTTTCTAAAAGCGAAGTGGCTGGGCTGACTGGGGTCAGCGTCAAGTGGTACGGAAAGCTGGAGAATGGGGAAGTGGCCCAGTTCTCCGATCAATTCCTTGACCGCCTCGCATACGCTCTCCGCCTAAGCGACGCGGAACGGATCGGCCTGTACCACAAGGCGACTGGTCGGGCTCCAGCCCCGAGGGGACCGGAGCCCGACGCGATGGCCGCCATGGACGCCGACATGCAGCGCCTCCTCGACAAAGTACTGCCGGACCCTGCCTACATCTCGGATCTGGCGTGGAATGTCGTTGCGCACAACAACCCGTCCCGTGAGATGTACCCCTGGGTTTACCAGCCGAACATCATGAGATGGGCTTTCCTGTTCCCCGAGGCACGCGAGCAGCTTGTCAATTGGAAGGAATCCTGGGCCCACCCCTTCCTCGCCCAGATCCGGACGGCCGCCGCCCAGTATCCCGAAAACGATCAGCTGAAGTCTCTCGTCAAGGATATTCTGGAGGGCTGCCCGGAGGCCCAGGAACTGTGGGACCGGCATGACTTCTATGAGCACCCCGACGGCGATATCCGCAAAATGCGCATTCCCCACGGCGGAGCCAAGGAAGTTCCCGTGCGCATCATGGCCCTGGCTCCACTGAGGAATAAGCAACTGCGGTTCATCGTGGCTTTCCACGGCGTCTGATCAGCCCATACAGGCCCTGCCCACCCCGCGGCTGGTAAGGAGGCCGGTGTGCCAGCCGAAGCCGCAGGGGACATCCAGGATCTTCGCGCCGGGGGCATGAACGCCTTGGCACACAGGGCTTCGAGCTCGACCTCGGTGCTGTCGTACCCTGCCGAGGGCTCGGAAGGTCCGGGCCACCCCACCGCTGAGGAAATCCGCGCCGTCAGCAGGCATGGACTGCTGCCCGCCCCGGCTCCTCAGCCCGATCTGTCAGAACGGCGAAAGTCGAGTGATGCCGGTCACGCGAAAGATTCGTCACTCCGGCCAGTGCTCTCTCCGGATACGTCTCGCCAGGCAATGAGCCTCATGACCGGCGCCCGCCGGCACTGCTCCTTGCCCTTCCCCCGCCAACGTGACCGCTCGGTGGGCGAACTCGGCGAGCGCCAGTAGCGTGGCCCAGATGAGGACTGGTACCCCGGCGACCCGCCTGATCGTGCTACGCGGCAACTCGGCTTCGGGGAAGTCGGCCACAGCCGCCGAGCTCCGCCGACGCTTCGGCCACGGCCTTGCCCTGGTCGGCCAGGACAACCTCCGCAGGGTCATCCTGCGCGAACGCGACCACCCTGGCGCTGCGAACATCGGCCTGATCGACACTGTCACTCGCTACACCCTCGACGCCGGCTACCACGTCGTCCTCGAAGGCATCCTCTATGTCGACCACTACGGCGACATGCTGCAGCAACTGCGCAAGGACCACCGCGGCCCGACCCACTGCTACTACCTGGACGTCCCCTTCGAGGAAACGCTCGCCCGGCACGCGACCAAGGCCGAGGCGGCCCAGTACGGCGAGCACGAGATGCACGGCTGGTACAGGCCGCTCGATCTCCTTCCCAACGTGGATGAAACCGTCATTGGCCCCGACAGCACCCTCACCCAAACTGTCGACCGCATCATGCTCGACACCGGCCTGGCCATCGAGGACACCGTCAGTCTCACCGGCTGGCCCGACCAACCAACCCCCGCCCCGCCACCCAGGTCGGCACCCGGCACACAGGAACTCGTCGAACTGACCGGCGGACGCATGACTCCGGGCGTCGTCCGTGACGGCGACACCGTCCGACGCCCCGCCACCCCCGCATCGCCATTCGTCGCGTCCCTCCTCAGGCTGCTGGAAGCCCGCGGCTTCGACGGCGCGCCCCGCTACCTCCGCCGCGAGGGCACCACGGATGTCCTCACCTACATGCCTGGCGATGTCCCGGCACGCTTCCGCACCTGGTCGAACGAACAAGTCGCCGCCGCCGGCGCCCTCCTGCGCGCGCTGCACGACGCGACCAGGGGCAGTACGCTCGCTGGCCGGCACCCCGTGGTGTGCCACCACGACCCAGGCCCGAACAATATGACCTTCCTCAATGGGATGCCGACCGCGTTCATCGACTTCGATACTGCGGCCCCCGGATCGGCGCTCGAGGACATCGGATACATGGCCTGGACCTGGTGCATCGCGGCGAAGCCGACCGCGCCAACCGTCCAGAAGCAAGCGGCCCAGGTTCGGCTCCTCGCGGACGCCTACCGCCTCGAAGCCGCCGGACGGGCGGCGCTGGTCGACGCCATCCTGGAGCGGCAGATCCGCAACGCCCGCTTCTGGGCCGAGCAACCGCCCGCCGACCGCACCGGGGCCAGCGCATCCACCATCGCCTCCCGGATCCAGTGGAGCCGACTTGCGCATGCTTTCGTCCACACCCATCGCCAGACGTTCGATCAAGCATTGAATGCGCCAGCCTGAGCGCCGACGAGCGCGGTCGCTGCCTCTTTGCCTGGATGGATCAATCCGCCGGTGAGAAAGCCCTTATCGCCTGCGGACCAGGCATATCTCCGGGCGGGAAGGTCAGGCCCGGCCACTCGGGGCGAGGGTGCCAACGATGACGCAGAAGATCAGGGCGTAGGTGAACCGTCCCTTGCGAACGGCCTCGTCGAAACTGGGCCGTGAACTGCTCCGCGTCAACGCGGGTGATATGCCCTTGCTCAGCCGCAGCAGTCGCCCAGGTCCGCAGCCCCGGCAACTGTCGGCCTCACGGGGGCTCGTACGACGAGCATGCGGGGCCTCGGTGGTGACGTCGAGGACGCCACGGCGCGTAAGAAGGCCGGCGTGGTGGTGAGCAAGGCTGCCGTTGCGGAGCTGGACGTCGGCCCGGAAGCGAGGGACAAGGCGAGTCAACGCCCTGGTCGGCGACGTCGAGGACCGGATGCTTGCCGCCTTGGGGCGAGCCTCACACTACGCCAGACGCATGGCAGTGACGACTACTGCCGTCTCCGCGAAGAAGAACCGCGCGCCCGCAGCCGCTTCCTGCACCGCCGCGTGCCATGCCTCGACCTCCTCGATGTCTACAAGGCCCTTCCCCCGAGAGGCTGTGTGGGTCAACGCTTGCCTCATGTTCTCGATGCGCCGAGCTGCTTGGCCGACCAGCTCAGTTGAGGACGTGACCCAGGTGGCAACCCGCTCCGAGACCAACGGCGATGCCTGGACCAGTCCGGGGAGCTTCCGGCCAATTCGTCCATCCGCGTGATCCATCCACTGCTGTTGATCATCGGTGAAGGCATGGCAGATTCGTCTGTCCAGGTCGCGGTGCGCGCCCGCAATCACGATCGAGTCGAAGTCCACGTGCGCCACGACCGCGCGGCCTCCGGGTTTGAGTAGCCGCCAGGTCTCCGCGAGGAACGCAGATGCGTCCGGAAGGCACTCGAGCACGTTGTACGAGACAACCGCATCAGCACAGCCATCTGGCAGGGGAACGGGCTGTCGGAGGTCCGTCACCAGAACTTCGCTACCGCCGGCGTGATCAGCAAGCAGCTCCCGGGCTGCTTCGACACTTGCGGCAGAGCGATCGACGCCGGTCAGATGCACTATCGGGAACCGGCGAGCGAAGGCCGCCAGCGTGGGTCCCCTTCCACAGCCGAGATCGATCACTCGCCCGCTTGGCGGTGGTTTCGCCGAGTCGACTAGGTGATGGTGAATCAGCTCATCCTCTTCGGACATCCCGGCTTCTCCATCGATGCTGCGACCAGCGGACAACTGACCATCCTGCGCAAGAAGAACGGTGACCGGCTGCGTGAAGCCGGAAGCACGGATTTCTCACCGCCAGCCAGTAGCGCCACCGATGTTCTGGGTGAGCTGAGGGCGGTACCGGCCATGACATCTCGGGCAGTTCTGACCTGTGGTGATTCATAAGCTACACATCCTTGACGGACAATCATCGACGCTTGCTGCGGCCCGTCCGGATGATTTCGCATGGGCGAGCCCGACAGCTGGTAGGGCAGTCGGGCTCTGCAGCAACAAGAGGGCGATCGCCGGATCTACTCCTCGTCAGATCTGCGGCTGGGATTGGACGCGTCTCCTCGGCTCGGCTAGATTTTTGAAATGGCTAACCTGGAAGAGCTGCTGGGTCAGCGGCTCAAGTCGGCGTTCGAGGCAGTGGCGGGAACTTCCGTGGACCCCCTCCTCCGACGATCCCAGCACGCGCACTTCCAGTCCGACGCCGCCCTGCCCCTCGTCCGCAAGATCGGCGGCAACCCGCGCGAGATCGCCGCGCAGGTGGTAGTAAAGGCCAAGCTCGACGACCTGTGCTCGTCCGTAGAGATCTCCGGACCGGGTTTCATCAACCTGACCATCTCCGACGAGGTCCTCGGCCAGTTGCTGGCCGATACGCTCGATGACGCCCGTCTGGGCGTTTTGCAGGTCGAGGCCCCCGAGACGATCACTATCGACTACTCGGCCCCGAACGCCGCCAAGGAGATGCACGTCGGCCACCTCCGGTCGACGATCATCGGCGACACCGCCGTACGCCTGCTCGAATGGCAGGGGCACACGGTGATCCGCCAGAACCACATCGGAGAGTGGGGCACGCCGTTCGGCATGCTCGTCGAACACCTCCTCGACATCGGCGAGTCCGAGGCCGCCCACGAGCTGTCCGTAGGTGACCTCAACGGCTTCTACCGGGCCGCTCGCACGAAGTTCGACGCCGACGAGACCTTCAAGGACCGGGCCCGCAAGCGCGTGGTTCTGCTGCAGAGCGGGGACGAGACCACGCTGCGCCTGTGGCGCACCCTGGTCGACGAGTCGAAGAAGTACTTCCTCACCGTCTACAGCACGTTGGGCGTGCGCCTGAACGAGGACGACTTCTTCGGGGAGAGCTACTACAACGACCAACTCCAGTCGATTCTGGACGAGTTGGACGAGCTCGGGCTGCTCCGTGACAGTGAAGGCGCCAGGTGCGTCTTCCCCGGCGACTATCTCAACCGCAACGGCGACCCGCTGCCGATCATCGTCCAGAAGGGCGACGGCGGGTTCGGCTACGGCGCCACGGACCTCGCCACCATCCGGCACCGCCTGAGGAACCTGCACGCCACCCGGCTGCTCTACGTCGTTGGCCTGCCCCAGCACCAGCACCTCGAGATGGTCTATGAGACCGCCCGCGAGGCCGGCTGGCTCGCCCCGCCGGCCCGTGCCGAGCACATCGGCCACGGCTCAATCCTCGGCAGTGACGGCAAGATGCTGCGCACCCGCGCCGGCATCTCCGTCAAGCTCGTCGACCTCCTGGAGGAGGCGATCATCCGGGCCTCTGCCGTCATCGCGGAGAAGAACCCGGATCTGGACGAGGAGACCCGTGCCGCCGTTGCGCGGGCTGTGGGAATCGGCGCGGTCAAGTACTCCGATCTGTCGACCGACCGCCTCAAGGACTACGTCTTCGACTATGACCGGATGCTCTCGTTCGAGGGCAACACCGCCCCCTACCTCCAATACGCACGGGCCCGGATCTGCTCGATCTTCCGACGCGCCGGGATCGAGCCCGACCGCACCCTCGACACACTGGTCATCGCGGAGCCGGCCGAGCGTGCCCTGGCACTGGAGCTACTCGGCTTCGGCACCCTGATCTCCGAGGTCGCAGAGAACCTGGAGTTCCACCGGCTCGCGCACTACCTCTACGGGCTGGCCAGCACCTTCACGTCGTTCTACGAGAAGTGCCATGTACTCCGTGCCGAGGGCGACATCCGGCAGAGCCGATTGGCGCTGTGCGACCTCACCGCGCGGACCTTGGCGCTCGGCCTGGAACTGCTCGGGATCGACGCGCCCAACCAGATGTGACGCGGTTGCCCCACCGGCTACCGGGGTGGGGCAGGACGCCAGTTGATCAGCCCCGTCGAGGAGTACGGACGGTACCGCCGGTCGTACTCCTCGACGCTTTCCACCCCGTAGTCGAGCGCCGCACGATAGACGTCGATCACCGGTGCGCCCCGCTCCACAGCGCCTCCTTGAGGCGCACGATGGGGGATCGACGGATCACGCGACTGCGTTCGGTTGGATCCTTCTCCAGTTGCGTCGCCGACTGTTGGCGCTGAGGGACTGGCGCGCCTGGTCCGTGAATACGTCGATGTCCGCGCGTACCACCTCCCAGACGGCCGTAACGGCCATGTGTCCCGCATCGCCGACCTGTGCGGGACCGGGTGTAGTCCATTCCCCGAGAGCGAGTACCCAGCGATCGAATCCGTTGCATAGCAGTACGGCAGCGGCGCTGACCTCAGCGGGACCTTCCACAGCCACGACCGCAGCGGCGCGGCGCATGGCGGCACCGCGAGACGCGGCTTCGCTGGTGTGCTCACGGGAATCGTCGTACCGCCCCTGTGCAACGGCTTTCGCTGCCGCTTCGCCGGCCTCCAGTCTCTCCATCACCATGCCTAGGAAAGCTCCGTATGCTTCTCGCCGGACTTGACGCAGCCACTGCCGTTCCTGGAGCCGGTCCTGAGTCACACCAGTGATGTAAGCGGTACCGAGAGTTGCCACCGATCCGACGGCTGCGCCCAGAAGCGCTGCGATCCCAGCATCCATGAGCACATGCTGGCATGGGTGTTCGCCAACCCGACAGGGAACGGGCAAAGCGGGGGCGTGAGTACCAGCCGTCGCTGCCATGATCCGCGGGCAGAACCTATGCCAGGCCGTGCAGAAGGAACATTTCACGCATGATCAGGCGGTCGGTCCGGCCGTCTGTTGCTGCCGGTGCCACGGGTAGGTTCCCTGCGATGGACGACAACGCGCTGGCATAGATCTCTTTGCTCACGCCCCCGTTGTCAATGAGGGTGTGATCGATGTCCCACAAGACGATGAGCGCCATTGGATCAGCGTAGGCAGCACGTGGCGCAATCGTCGGCCTCATCGCGTCCCAAGACGTCCTTGCGAGTCCCGGCGCAGTCCGGTTGGATATCCGCTGTGAACGAGCGATTGCGCTCCGCACTCGCCCAGCGCGGTGTGCCCCCTGCGGCACTCGCAACGGTCTGCGAGGTGGACCCCAAGACCGTGATCCGCTGGTTAGGGGGGCGCGTGCCCCATGCCCGTCACCGGTGGGCTGTTGCCCATCACCTCCAGGTGGACGAGACCTTCCTCTGGCCGGAGCCCCGTCCCCGGGTCGCGCAGGTCACCGGTCCCGGTGCCGGCCTCGTGGCGACCTACCCCGACCGTGCCAGCGTCCCGCGGGAGATGTGGTTATCCCTGCTCCTCGAGGCAGAGCGGGACATCGACGTGCTGGTGTTCTCGGGGACGTTCTTCGCCCAGTCGAACCCGCGCATCGCCAGGATGCTGGCGCAGCGCGCGGCGGCCGGCGTGAACGTCCGGCTGTGCTTCGGTGATCCGCAGGGCCGCGCGGTGGCGATCCGCGGACGGGAGGAGGGCATCGGCGACGCCCTCGCGGCGAAGATCGGTGCCTCGCTGACCTACTACCGGCCGCTGCTGGGCACGCCCGGCTGCGAGATCCGTCTGCACGACACCACGTTGTACAACTCACTGTTCCGCTACGACGACGACCTGCTGGTCAACCCGCACGTCTGGGGCCAGCCGGCGTCCGCGAACCCGCTGCTGCACCTTCAGAAGGGCGGCGGGCTTGGCTGGTTCGACAGCTACGCTTCGAGCTTCGACGCGGTCTGGGACTCCGCCCGGCCGTGGACCGACGACGCACAGGGGGGCCAGTCTTATGGCCGGCAGGACTGAGTACTACAGCGATCCGGACGCACCGGCCGCGAACTCGCTAGTCCCTGCGAGCAACCTGCTCGTGCAGAACGAGGCCGGCGAGATCCTGCTGCAGCGCCGACGCGACACCGGGCAGTGGGCGCTGCCCGGCGGTAAGCAGGACATCGGCGAGTCCGCCGCCGACTGCGCGGTACGCGAGTGCGAGGAGGAGACCGGGATCAAGGCGGAGATCACCGGACTCCTCGGGGTCTACTCCAACCCGGAGCACATCGTCGTCTACAGCAGCAACGGTGAAGCCCGCCAGCAGTTCGAGGTGGCGTACATCGGCCGCCCGATCAGCGGTACCCCGACGATCAACGATGAGGCCGACGGTGTGCGCTGGGTGCGGCCGGGCGACCTGGACGACTACGACATCCACCCGAGCATGCGCCAGCAGATCGGCCACTACCTCAGCGGCCGGTACCCCTACCTCGGCTGACTCGCAAGAGCAAGCCGGTGTTCGGTGCGGGCCACCGCCGCCTCGAGCTCCGGCTGCGCGCGCTGGATGAACCGTCCCACCAGCGTGCCGACTCCGTACCGGGCAACGATCTCCGCGACCCGGTCACGGGCGCTGGTCGGCCCTCCGTCGGGGGTGGTGGTCATGTCGCAGAAGATCAGGGCGTCCACCAGCACCTGATCATCGAGCATCGGGAACTCGTCCTCCAGCACCTCGCGCAGCCCGCGCTCCTCAGCTTCCAGCAGGGCGAGCGAGTGGTTGGCCACCAGTCGCACGAGACGCGCGTCCGCGCCGTGCTCATCCCGCAGGAACCTGGCACCGTCAAGCGGATGAAAGCCCGTCAGCGCCAGGCGGGGCGCGTAGCCGACATCGTGGAGCACCGCGGCGGCGACCAGCAGGCCAGCATCCAGCCCCACGACCGCAGCCAGTTGCGCCGCTCGGCGCGCCACCCCCTGGGAGTGCGACCACCGCCTCGACATGGTGGCCGACAGCTCCTGCTCGGCGATCCTCCATGCCCACTGGGTCAAGGTCTCCATCACGCTGTCGGCCTCCTCACCTGGTGCCTGGTCCATGCGTTGCTGCAAGAGGGCACGCACTGCCAGGGCCGCCGCCGAGGCGGCGACCCTGGCAGTGGCCGCTCCTGCGCCGGAGGCCTGGATGTGCTGTTCCGGGCCTGCCGGCGGTACGACTACCTGGGTGCTGCCGGGGTCAGGGACTTGCAGCCGAGCCAGCGCTGCAGCACCGGCGGCACCGCGACAGTCCCGTCCGACTGCTGGTGCTGTTCCAGCAGGGCCGGCACCAGGCGGCTGGTGGCCAGCCCAGAGCCGTTGAGGGTGTGCACGTAGCCGGGCTTTCCCGTTGCGGGGCGGTAGCGGATGTTGCCGCGCCGGGCCTGGTAGTCCCGGGCGTTCGATACCGAGCTCACCTCGACGTAGCCGTCGATGCTGGGCAGCCAGACCTCGACATCGAAGGTCTTGGCCATCGAGGCGCTGGTGTCCTCGGCGGCCAGCCGGGTGATTCGGTGGTGCAGGCCGAGTGCCTCGACCAGGTTGGCCGCCTTGGTCAGGAGTTCCTCGTGGGCGGTTTCGGAGGTGTCGGGGTGCGCGAACTGAAACATCTCGACCTTGTTGAACTGGTGGCCGCGAAGGGTTCCACGGTCGGCGGCGCGGTAGCTGCCGGCCTCGCGCCGGTAGCAGGGCGAGTACGCGACGTACTTGCGCGGAAGTTCGTCCTCCGTCAGGACCTCGTCGCGGTGGAGGTTGACCAGGGCGGTCTCCGAGGTCGGCAGCAGGAACCGCTGAGGCCCGGCCGGACCCTGTTCGAGCGCGAAGACGTCGTCGGCGAACTTGGGGAACTGGCCTGCTACGTAGCCAGCCTGATAGGTCAGCAGGTGGGGCGGCAGGATCAGCTCGTAGCCGTCCTGGACGTGGGTCTCGATGAAGAAGTTGAGCAGCGCCCATTCGAGGAGGGCGCCGTTGCCACGGTAGACCCAGTTGCCGGTGCCGCCGAGCTTGACTCCGCGCTCGTAGTCGATCAGCCCCAGCCGGCGGGCCAGATCGACGTGATTGTGCGGCTCGAAGTCGAAGGCCGGCCGGGTGCCGTGCTCGCGGACGACCTGGTTCTGTTCCTTGCCGCCGGTCGGCACGTCCTCATCGGGCAGGTTGGGCAGTTGGTCGAGGAATGCCTGGCGCTCGCCGGCAAGCGCGGTGAGCTGCTCTTCGAGTGCGGCAAGGCGGGTACCGAGCTCGGTTGCCTCGGTGCGCTTGGCGACGGCGGCCGGGTCCACCGGGTCTAGCCGCGCGATCTCACGAGAGATCTGCTTGCGCTCGGCGCGTAGCGTCTCGACCTCGGTCGTGCCATGCCTGTATTTCTCATCCAGAGCAAGGAAGGCGGTGAGGTCGATGTGCACGGCTCGCTTCGCCAGCGCGCGCTCGACGCGCTGGGGGTGCTCGCGGATCACGGTGATGTCCAGCATTTAGGGTCCCATCGATCAGTCGGAGTCCGACGTGATCCCTTGGGGGCGTGGGCGAGAAGGGAACTCGCGGTGCCACCACGCCTTCGCCGTCACCCGGAGGGGACGGCCTCGACAGCTCGATAACGGGAGCGAACCGGCGGGGCATTGGGCCGCAATCGGCCGTTCCTCCCCGCACTCGGGAGGGGATTCACCCCAGGACGCGAGGCTGCCTTCCCAGCTGCCGGCAGCTCTCTCGGCTCGCGTGCCCTGCGGCTACTTGTCTCCGTCAGCGCGTTGCCCAGAGGATAGAACGCCCAGGGCGCCGCGAGCAACGCAGAATCGCCGTACAGATTCGGACTATCACTCAGAGTGACGTCACGGCGGTTGGTACGGATCAGTGTCCTGCCGACTCGGCAGCCTCCATGCCGCGGTTCTCATGAGGGCCGGCAGCCGAAGCTGATCAGCGCCGCTCGGCCAGCGCGATCAGCCCGCGCACTGGGTCCGAGACGTTCGGCGGCAGGGCGTTCGGCCTGACCCAGACGAAGTCGTCGTGCTCGCTCAGGATGATGGGCTCGGTGCTCGGCGCGGTGGCGGTGAAGGCGTACTGCCGGCCTCGCTGCCCCTTGCGGTTGGTGTAGTCGACGGAGCCGAGGTAGCCGGTGATCGTCACCGCCAGGCCGCACTCCTCCAGGGTCTCCCGCAGAGCGGCCTCCTCCACGCTCTCACCTGGTTCCACACCTCCGGACGGAAGCTCGTACTGGCCCGCCATGCAGTCGCCCTGCTTCCGTCGAAGGAGCAGGATCCGGCCACGGTCGCGGATCAGGCACCCGGCACCGAAGCGCTCGATGCCGTCACGAGCAGCATCCTCCACGGGGGCAAGGACGGACGGCGGGATGTTGCGGCACATGCGCTGCTCCTCATGTCTGGACCGCTCATGGTGAGCTGGGCCGTTACGGGCTCATTCTCGTGCCGTGGTTGGCCTGGGGAGGGACCGCCGCAGGCCAGCCGTCCGTCTACGGCGTGTCGCCGTGATCCGCCCATCTGCCGGCAGCATGGGCGGCCCGGACGCGGTAGTCGTACAGCGCACCAGGCGGGTAGTGGTCGATGCGGCTGCTCCAGTAGGTCGCCAGGATCCGGGCGACGGTCGTGACGGCCTCGCGCGGTGCCGCTTTGAAGGCCGGGACGGTCCGGACGAGTGCCTCGGCGCCGCAGGGGCTGTGCCCGGCCACGATGAAGTGCGGCACCATGAACGCGGCCACCAACCAGCCCGCCCCGAGGCGGCTGGAGCCCCAGTCGATCACGTGGACCTCGCTGTTGATGATCAGGTTGTCCGGTCGCGGGGAGCAGTGGAGCAGCGTGTCACCGGCAAGAAGTTCCGCCGGCGCTGTCTGGTAGGCACGGTGGTCGCTGATCGCAGCGGCGCCGACGAACGGGCTCGGGGTCAGGAGGTCGATCAGCGTGGTGATCTTCTCCAGGACCATGGGGATGTCCGGTGAGCGCGGGCTCAGATCGGGGTGGCGCCCGTCGACGTGCTCGAAGACGAGGGCGAGCCAGCCGTCCACGGTGTCGGTCCACAGCAACCGGGGCCCGAGGCCGGGGGGCAGGACGGAGTTGATCCCGGCTTCCAGCTGGTGGTCCTTCGAGCGCGGGTGACTGACGGCTATCGCCTTGAGGAAGACACTTCGGCGGGTCAGCGTGAGGGCGGCGCTGATGCCGGGGGTGTGGCCGCCTGGGCGCTCCTCAACATGGAGGACGGGGCCGAACTCTCGTTCCACCGCTATGCGTAAGGGGGCGGGGATGATGCCGCCGGGGTGGTTCAACGGGTGGTCTCCTCGATGATGTATGGGCCGGCCACGAGCGCGTCCAGGCCGCAGCGCAGGAAGGTGCTGACTGCATCGTTCGGCGTGCAGACGATCGGCTCGTCCGCGCCGTTGAACGAGGTGTTCAGCACGACGGGTAGACCCGAAAGCTGGCGGTAGGCATCGATGACGTTCCACAGGAGCGGGTTTGTGTCCCGGTGCACTGTCTGGACGCGGGCGGAGCCGTCCACGTGGACCACGGCTGGAAGGCGATCCCGCTGGTGCTGGCGCACCGTGCCGGTCGCCAGCATGTACGGGTAGACGAGTGCGCCGGCCGACTGCAGGGCGAAGAAGTCGTCGGCGCGCTCAGCCAGTACGGCCGGTGCGAAAGGGCGGAACGCCTCCCTTTGTTTGATCATGGCGTTGATCCGGGAAGCGGTCGTGGCGCACTGGGGAGAGGCGAGGATGCTGCGGGCTCCCAGTGCCCGCGGCCCGAACTCCATGCGGCCCTGGAACCAGCCGATCACCTTTTCTTCCCTCAGTAGCTGGGCGGCTTCCTGGTGCGGCTCGGCCGTGCGCCGTACCCGGTATCGGCCGGCAGGGATGCCGCTCAGGGCTGAGCGGATGGTCTCCTCGTCGTAGGAGGGGCCGAGGAAGGCGTGTCGCAGCGGGCGCCGGACTGGGCTGGCCGCGGTGGCCAGCGCCGCGCCGATGGAGGTGCCGGCGTCGCCTGCTGCGGGCTGGATGAAGATCCGGTCGAACCGGCCCGAGGCGATCACTGTGGCGTTGGCGACGCAGTTGAGTGCGACGCCGCCGGCCAGGCAGAGCGATCGTCGCGGTACGAGGTGCTGGGCGAAGGCGAGGAAGGAGTCGACCAGCTGCTCCAGGAGGTGCTGGAGGGCGCGGGCGATGTCGCGGTGTCGATCGGTGATCGCGTCCTCGGGGCGCCGGGGCGGCCCGAGGAGTTCGACCAGAGCGGGGCTGAACAGGTTGCGCTGGGCGCTGGGCCGGCGGTGGTGGTCGAAGTAGCGCAGGTTCAGGTGCAGTCGGCCGGTGCGCTGGTCGAACCAGGCGAGGCGCCTGATCTGGTCGAAGTACCGAGGGCCTCCGTAGGCTGCCAGGCCCATCACCTTGTACTCGTCGTTCTGCGGCCGGAAGCCGAGGTATCGGGTCAGGGCGCTGTACAGGTATCCGAATGAGTGCGGGTAGGCGATGTGATGGCGTCTCGTCATCCGGCCGTCTGTGCCGTCGTAGATCGCGGCGGTCTCGTACTCGCCGCGGCCGTCGAGGGTGACGACCAGGGCGTCATCGAAGGGGGAGGTCAGGTAGGCGCTTGCGGCGTGCGCCCGGTGGTGCGACACGGGTGTGAGCGGCAGGTGGCCCGGTAAGAGACCGCTGCGACGAACCACTTGGGGCAGTCTGCGCCGCGTGCGGTACTTGTCCAGGTCGGACAGCAGCGAGCCGATCGACGCCGGTGTGCCGTAGCGCAGGTTCGACGGCGCCAGGAGAAGGTGGAGCTTCGGGTCGACGAACAGCGCTGCCTGGTCGAGGTCCTGCGGATGGGCGCCGGCCAGGTCCAGGCAGGCCCGGATCGCCTGCTCGGGGAACACCTTCGTGTTCTTGATCCGATTCAGGCGCTCCTCTTCGACGGCGGCGGTCACCGTCCCGTTGTGAACGATGGCCGCCGCCGCGTCGTGGGTACCGAAGTTCAGCCCCAGGGTCAGAGTCAACAGCGCCGGCCGATCCGCTCGCGGCCTCCCATGCACGGGCGCTGGGCTCTGAAGGCGACGGTCACGCTGTCGGCCTGGACGTGGCTCTCGGGGGCCGTTCGTGGCAGGGCGAGGTCAATCACAGGACGGCCTCCTTGAGCCCGGTGCTGCCAGTGCAGGGACCGGAGGCCTTGAGCGTTGCGAGTTCCGAACGGTGTCGATCACTTCGTTGACGTGCTCCGGTGAGGACATGGTGATGGCGATGGTCTCCACACGCGGATCACGTAGCACCCAGGCAAGAGGACGGAGTCTGCTGCTGGCGGTGCGGGCGAGCGGGTCGATCAGGGCACCGCGGTTGAGCGGCGACATCCCGACGAAGCCGCGGCCGGCCTGCGAGATCTGGGCCAGGTGGGAGATCGGCCAGGGTGAGGCGAGGTGGTACTGGGCGGCGACAGCCGTGATCGGCTCCTCTCGCAGGGCGGCACGGACCGCAGCCGGGCCATGGCAGTAGGCGTAAACAGCGCTGATCCGCCCGGAGGCGAACGCAACCCGGGAGCCATGCCGGTAGAAATCCCTCAACGCCTTGGGGTCGTTGAGAAGTTCGGCCCGCTCGGTGCGCTTGAGGTCAACCTGGAGTACTACCGCGTCGATCCGGGCGATGCCCAGCTGGCCGGTGGACATCTCGATGGCCGTGTTGATGCGCGCTTCGAGATCTCCCCGCAGCGGGCACTCCGCCTTGACCAGGTGGCGGAGTCCGGCAACGGGGCCTACCTCGTCCAGCACCTCCCGCACTGCCCACTGCGTGCCGAGGTGTGGGTTGGAGTGGATCGTGCGGACCCCGGCGTTCAGCGCGGTGCGCAGCGCTTCCAGCCCCGGCCGGGAATCCTTGCCGGGCAGCAGACGGCCGGCGACGAACGTCGAGGTGCCGAAGCACAGGCGTTCCAGGTCCGTCACATCTCGCCCCGTGCTTCCAGCGCCTCGCGGGTCAGGATGGTGCGGAAGTGCGCGATCGGCTTCTGCTCGCCGACGACTTTGTCGAACCGCAGCTCGCCGAGCTGGTCGCGGTAGTGCTTGCGGTTCGGGTTGTCGATGTCGAACTGCTCGCTGTCGCGGTAGCCGGTCAGCCGCTTGAACGTCTCGCGCTTCTCGTCCAGGGACATCCCCCACAGGACCGGGGGGTTCTTCTGGCTTATGCAGACCGTCGTCATCCCGTTCGGGCTGATCCGCAGCTTCCAGCAGCCGCCGCACGGGTAGTCCCAGGAGAACATCGCGAGCACCGCGACCTTCACCCCTGTGTCGCCGATCTCGTAGTAGTTGTAGCTCGGGTTGTCGCCCTCGATCGACTCCCGCCGCACCGGCCGCAGCTCACCCGCTTTTGCGAGCGCTTCGAGGATCGCCTGCTCCTCCACGAACTGGTCCTTCCAGAACGCCTCGCCCTCTGCACCGAGTTGGGCGGGGTTCGAGGGGAAGAACTGGTTCAGCTTGATCGCCAGCTGGCCAGCCCCTCCGCTGTTGTTCAGCTGACGGGCGTAGTCGATGAAGGCGGGCAGCTCGTGGAGGGTGTCGCGCATGGTCACGCACGAGATCTTCGTCAGGGTTGGCAGCAGCTCGACCGAACGCTCGATGCTGCGCAGGGTGTCACTGTGGAAGCCGCGGCGGGTGATCAGCAGATTGCGCTGCTCGTCCAGGGTGTCGATGCTGACGATCGCCCGGGTCAGGCCGGCGTCGACCGCCTCCTCGATGAAGTGGTGCAGGCGGTAGCCGTTGGTCGTGACGATCTGCTGGTCGTAGCCGATCTCCTTGCCGGCGCGCAGCAGATCCACGAAGTCGCGCCTCACGGTCGGCTCTCCGCCGGTGTAGTGGACCCGCCGGAAGCCGATGTCGTAGCCGGCCTGCAGGACCTCGATCGCCTCCTCCTGCGAAGGCTGAACGATGACTCCCTGCTTCCCCTCCGGCAGGCAGTACTGGCAGCGGATATTGCAGCGGGACGTGATGCCGAACCGGAGGTTCCATTTGCGCATGCCGGGCGAGTACCGGTTGTCCATCACCTTCGGGGATTTCTGCCTGGCTTCGTGCTTCACGGGCACCTGCCTTTCAGGGGAATAACGTCCAGGAAGAGAGCTGCGCGAATTGAGCCGGTTCCAGAAGCTGTTCTCCAGGCCGCGATTACCTTGCACCGCCAGAATGGAGAATTCTCCCGATTCTGGCGGCTCTACTGGGTGCCTTCCAACCACGTTTCGGGACGCTCTGGGGACGTCCCGAAACGTATCCGGTGGGGCTGCCTGGCTCCCGCGCAGATGGCGGCGCGGAGCCGGGTCCCACCGCACTGCGAGCGACGGCGGGACCGGATCGGGGGTCTACCGAGGGAGGTGGATGCTGGTCGTCCCGCCTATTGGTGCGAGCCACCGGGGCACGATGACGTTACGCCCATAGGCCCAACTGTCGTTTTCACGAAGACCGCGAGTTCGACACCGACATGGGCCAGGCTCTGGCCTCCATGCCAGCGTTACGCGCAATGGCTGGCTGTTCGCCGACGGTACCGGCCTGCCGAGAAGAGCACGCTGCCAATCAGGGCGCTGGAGGGCGCGTGCCCCGGCGCCAGCGGCGGTGCGCTTACTCAAGCGTTGGCCAGCCACAGACCCTTGTACTGGATCTTGGGGTGCCGGTGGTCTCTTGTGGTGGCACCGGCCGGGGTGTAGCCGCAGGACCGCAGCAGGTCCGCCGTCGTGAACTTGTCTCGTTCCTCGTTGTAGACGCCGATGATCAATCGGCCGCCCGGAGCGACAACATGGTCCAGTAGATGGGCCACGTACGCTCCACGCAGGTCCGCCGGCACGTAGTCCACGCCGGTGCGGACGGCATCGAAGCGATGCGGAGGCTTCCAGCCCATCGCGTTGGCGGTCCAGATTCGACGCGCCCACTTCGGGCAGCGGGTTCGGGCGAGGTCGGCGAGGGCGGTGGAGATCTCCACCCCGTAGGGCTCGATGATGATCCCGGCTTCGGCCGCCCACTCGGTCAGGCTCTCCATGAGGTGGCCGTTGGCGCATCCGATGTCGAGGAAGGTCCCACCGTGGGGCGGGAGCAGGTCGACGAGCAGGCTGCGGGCTTCTCGCCAGCGGGTCTCGTCGCCGCTGTGGCCGGACTGGGCCCGCGGGTTGTCGCCGTTGAGGTAGGCCGGTTCGATCACGCCCAGGACGGCGGCGTGCCACTCGGTGGCCGTGATCTCGCCCGCCTGGTACGCGTCGTCAATGGGTGCCAAATCGCTCCAGCCTCGCTCCTTCGCGCTCGCGATGTCCTCGGCGTCGGTGTCGGCCGGACGGCGTGTGGGGGGGTCCATGCGTACTCCTTCCTTGTTCGCTGACGTTGGCGCTTTGTAGGCAGGGTGACGTTCAGTCCCCTTGAAGAACGCGGATCAGCCGCGCGGCCTCCCGGTGTGCCAGCCCCATTCGGGGGTCGTTCGGACTGGCGTGTGGTCCGACGATCTTCGCCAGCACGAACAGCTGCATCAGCAGACCGTCGCGGCTCTCAAGGTCTGCCCAGCGCTCCCTACGCACCCGGTCCGCGAGCGCGGGTACGGCGAGGGAGGCGGCGTACAGCGATGCCGAGTCGAGGCCGCGTGGCGCCATTCCCCAGTCCTCCCAGTCGAACATGCAGAACTCACCGGGGCCGGTGACGTTCGCCCAGTTCAGGTCGGCATGAGCAGGACACCACTGGTCCACCCGAGTGTCATGCGTTCCGGGGAAGGCAGCCTTTATTGTGTCGTCGATCAGCTGCTGCGTGATCCGTTCCGTATCCGGGGCCGCCACCCGAGCCGTTCGGTGAACGGCCAGCGCTGCCAGCGAGGCATTCAGCGAGCGCCACCAGTCGCCCGGCAGCTCCGGGTCGATGGTCACCACCGCGGCTCCGACCGGGAGCTCGGGCAGCAGCGAGGTCTCGTCCACGTGCCAGATCGCTCGGTCGTCCGGGTCCTGCCATGTCGTCGACCCGTACCAGCGTGGCATCGCCACGCTGGCCAACGCCGCTGCGGCTTCGAATCCGCCCCAGCCCTGTTCCCGCGCCCGCGGCCAGGGGCGGCGTTCGACCCGGGTCCAGCTACCGCGGTCGGTGCCGGCTCCGACCGTCCGGCGCTTGCGCACCACGCTACGCCGGTCCAGCCTCGTGCCGAGGCGCTGCTCCACCTGGTCCAGGATGTGATCGACGAGCTCCTGCCGGAGGTCCATGGTCTACCGGACGAGGCCGGTGTTGGTGCCCTGCGGTGGGGTGACACCGGTCAACTCACGTGCCTGCTCGGCGAGGAGAGGCGCGAGTTCTGGGTAGTACCCCCGATCGACAGCCTGGAGCATCTCCGCGAGAGCGATGAGCTGACCGACGCGTCCGGCCGGGGTGTCGAGGATGTCGGCGAACTCCGCGCGGATGCGGTCCGCGACCTCGGGCACGAGGAGGCTGCTGACCCACAGGACCGCAGGGTCGTAGCCGACCGGCACCAGGCCCCAGCGTTCCCAGTCGAGGATCTTGAGCGGCGCGGCGGTCAGGTTGGCCCACTGGAGATCACCGTGCCCGGTGGTCCGGTCGATTTCGGCTGGGGCCGGGATGCCGAGGTACTTCGGGAAGACCTCTTCGACCCATGTCTGGCGCAGAGTGATCTTCGTGCTCGGTGCTTCCGCGATGCCGGCCACCGCGTTCCGCAGCCCGGTCCACCAGCTGTCGTCTAGGCCGGGATCGTCGCGAAGATCCGGGGTCGAGGAGACCGCGGGTCCTACCAGGTCGAAGACGTCGGCCTGGTAAAACCAGCCCGCTTCCGTCCAGTCCACGGTGTCGTGGAGCCGGGGGCGCGGGACGGAGGCGGGGACGAGCTGTTCAGCGCCGAGGGCGCCCTGGCCGGTCGGCCGGGGCGCCCGGTGGCAGCTGCTTCTGGAGACGCGGAGCCAGGTGTTCTCGGCCCGGCGGCCGACGGTGGTTCCGGAGGTACCAAAGACCGGCGGTTCGGCGCACACGAGGCCGAGGAACGCTGCGGCCTTCTGGTGTGCTGCCGTCAGGCTGTGCCGGGTGTCGCCATCCGGCTGAAAGGGCATCAAGCACTCCTGAATCGCTTGTCGGGGATCGGTTCGGCGAGGGACACCCTGGCATCGTCCCAGTGCCGACGGGTGCTGGTCACGGTGAGAACGACGTCCAGCGCCGAGCATGCTCCGATGACCTGGAACGCGGCGGCGCGCAGGTCGTCCCGGCTGGATTAGGTTCACCAGTTCGGGTGTCATCAGGCCGGGCAGCCCCACGCGCTACAGGCTCGCTTCCGGCTCGACGCGGGATAACTGTGGAGAACCGCAAGCATTAGCCGCGAGCACCGGTATCGTCGACTCGCCGCACAGGTAACGTAGTTGACTGTGGATCATATTCCTCCTGCGCTTCACTGCGCCTGTTAGAAGTTCAAGGTAACCGCATGGAATTTCTACTGATCGAGCGCGCCGCTGAGGCGTTCCAGCAGCCAGTGACCGCCGACGAGATCCAGGCCGTCTGCCATCGGGTCTTCGGTGCCGACGTGCTGTCCGCCAGAGAATTGGGCTCGGGCATGTACAACAACACCTACCGCGTGGCCGTGGCCGGACACGAACGTCCGGTGATCCTCCGGATCGCTCCAGAGCCGGGTCGGCAGTTCCGCTCCGAGCTGCAGTTGATGCGCAACGAGTACGCCAGCGTGCCATGGTTGACGGCAATTGCGCCTCTCATGCCGCGTGTCATTGCCGCGGATTGGTCGCACGAGGTGATCGGCCGGGACTACATGGTCCAGACCCATCTTGACGGCGTACCCGCCCCCGAAGGTCTCGGTAGGTACTCCCGCACGAGCTGGCCGAGCTTCTTCCGGCAGATGGGCTCGATCGCGCGGAAGATCCACGGGGTGCGCGGTCCGCACTTCGGCCCCATCGCCGGCCCGGCATACTCCGCATGGAGCACGGCCGTGGCGGCCTCCCTGGAGGACATCGCTGTCGATCTCGACGCTGTCGGACTGGACTCCGCTGATCTGCGCAAGGTAGCCGAAGTAGCGAGCCAGCACCGTGCAGTTCTCGACGAGATCACCGAGCCACGCTTTCTCTCGGGTGACCTGTGGACCGTCAATGTAATGCTCGCCGAGAGCGCACCCGACCCAGTGATCTCCGGAGTCCTCGACCTGGACCGCACCTGGTGGGGTGATCCCGCCGCTGACTGGACGATCCGCATGGCGATGGCGAAGGCCGACGAGCGGGAGGCGTTCTGGGAAAGCTACGGCCCCCAGGACCGTTCCCCTTCCGCGGTGCTGCGCTCGCGAATCTACGAGGCCCGCCACATCGGTGCCATCCGCCTGGAGCGGCATCGGCTGGGAAACGTTGACACGGTGCCGCAGACGTACGAGCTGATGCGGGACGTACTCGACCAGCTTCAGGCGTGAGTCGCAGCATCGCGCTGGCGAGAGGTCTCGCGGCTCGGCATGCGTCTGACGCTGATCTGCGCCGCTCGCAGCTCGGTCATGAACTGGTCCTGTGGCTGGACGTAGGCGCGCAGGTCGACGTCGTGCAGCAGCACAGGTGGCCGGCTCAGCCGATGCGTGCCGGCAGCGATGAGGAAGGTGCGGGTCGTGGCGTCGCTGCCTCGCTTCGTGCGCGGCGCCTGATAGAGCAGGTACGCCGCCTGCAGCCAAGCGGTCAGCGCGGCGGCCGGGGTGGTGTGGTCCTGGGCGAGCAGAGTCATGGCGCTGCGGAAGATCGCCCTTCGGTCCGTTTCCGGAGAGCTGGCGCTGTAGACCAGCAGCTGGCCGTCGGTGGCAATCCGGGAGGTGTCCCCGCCCCGTGCGGCGACTCGAGCGACCATCACGGCCGCAGCATTGTGGGCGGCACTGCCTCGCAGTAATCGCATCCCGTGTGCTGCCTGACCGTCGGGCAACGTGACGCGGTTGCACACGACGTCCACGTCGGGCGATTGGGTGAACCTTGCGGCGATCAGCTCGGCGATCCGTCGCATGGTCCGGCTGGCGGGAGTCTCGGCGCCGCCGAGGTAGGTCCGCGTGGCCGGGTCCCAGGTGGCGCCGTCGCGGAGCCGCTCGTGCTCCCCGATCCGGAAGAGGTTCGGGTTGTCGTCGGTGATCGGTGTGCGGAACTGCTCCGCCGAGGCTGCGCCGTAGCGGCCGGTCGGGTGCGGGTTCGCCACCGCGGTCCGGTACCGCCAGTCCTCCGCTGCTTCGAACGCCGTAGTGAATGCCGTGGCCCGCGCGTCAATGTCGCGGGCCGTAGGCAGAACTTCGGTCAACGACTGGTGGAGTGAGAGTGCTGCCTCAGCCTGACAGTGAGCGAACTCGCGCACGACCCTCTGGGTGGTCGGCTCGTTGCTACGCAGAACCACGTCCGGTGTCGGGAAGCACTCAGCTGTGATCAGCGTGGGAGCTGGACGGGACATCCTAGGTCTCCGTGGTCGTGGAGTGGCTGCCCGGCCAGTCGCCGGGCTCGACGTCAATGCGGATCTGGTCGAGCAGCTGCTCTGCATATAGGTCGACAGACTGCTGGTTGGGGCCTACCACGACGAAGCTTCCGAGGCGGGCGGTGTTGTCCGTGGCTCCGTTGACGGTCTGCCCGACGACCTTGCGTGCACGGACGATCGGCACTCGGGGACTGGGGTCGGGTAGTCCGGTCACGGTCGCCAGGCGTCCAGGGTGCGGGCTGGTCAGGAAGCGCACGGTGGCGTAACCGCTGCGGGTTGGGGCTAGGTGAGCTGGGCGGCCCAAGGCCGTGTCGAGACAGGCCGCCCACGGATCGATACCGAGCGCGTGCTGGATGAGGAAGCCGATCTGCCCAGCGCCGATACGGGCTCCGATCTCGATCACGGTGCACTGGCCGTTCGGCGTCAGCATCACCTCCGTGTGTGACGCCCCGTTGCGTATCCCGACCGCGGCGATGGCCAGGTCTACCTCCTTGAGTACGGTCTGCTCGGCCACCGGAGAGAGAACGGCGGGAAGGGCATGGCCGAGCTCGACCCGATGGGCACCGCCGGTGACCGTCTTACGGGTCACGCACAGGTGTGTGCTTGTCCCGTCCTGGGTGATGGATTCGACGCTGTACTCGGTGCCCTCGATGAATTCCTGGACAAGGACCCGCGGATCGGGATCCATCCCGTACATCCCACGCGGCACCTTTGCGGCCCTGAAGGCTGCGGTGGCCTCGGCCGGACTGGTCACTACCGTGACGCCGGCGGAGCTTGCCCCTGCTGCGGGTTTCATGACGCATGGAAAGGTGATCTGTCGGGCGGAGCACAGGGCGAGCAGTTCGTCCTCGGTGCCGACAGCCCGGCTGCGGGGCGCGGTGACGCCGTGGCGGGCGAACGCCTCGCTCATGGCGACCTTGCTCCGTGCCGCAGCAGCCCGGGCCGGATCGTTGCCGGGCAGGCCGAGGGCCGCGCACACGTGCGCGAGCAGCTCCGTGAGGTACTCATTGCTGGTGAGTACCGCGCCGATGCCGTGGCGGTGGGCGTAGTCGATGACATCCCGCAGTGCCTGCTCCGTTCGCGAGAAGTCTGTCAGCAGGCGGCCGGACAACAGCGCTTGGAGGTCGGTGGCATAGGTGGCATGTGTCTCGGGATCGGTGGCGGCGTGTACCTGGTAGCCAGCTGCGACCGCAGTCGCGGCGAGGGCACCGGACTCGGGGCCGGCCGCCTCCAGGAGCAGGACGCGGGGCGTCGTCACGACAGGTAGTCCTCGCATCCGCCAGAGCGGTGGGTGTCGAGGGTGAAGCAGTGGAAGCCTCCGCCGAACAGTCGCCGGTGCCGGTGGCGGACCGGCACCGTCGTGAAGCCTGCTGCGTCGAGTGTCTTGATCAAGCCCGTGCAGTCCTCGTTGACCAGCACCGTGTTCTCGTCGATCGACAGCACGTTGAGGTCGATGTAGGGGCTGGTCAGGACCAGGTCGGCGTCGTCGTAGGCCGGGAACGCGCCGGGGTCGGGCTGCGGCGGGACGATGAACTGCCAACGTTGCAGCGGCTCGGGCAGCAGGTCACGGATGCCGTCGTGGCGGGCGAGGAACACCCCGGGCTTGAGCGCCAGGAGCATGCTGTCGATGTGGTTGTCGGCCATCCGGTGGACACGGTGGACGCGGTAGTGGCCGTCCAGGTGCCGTTCCAACCACTCGACCGCCATCGCGTGGTTCTCGTGGGCGATGTTGACCACCAGGTCGTGCCCCAGGCGCAGGACCTGGGCTCCGTCGAGCATCATCTCGAAGCCGACGTCGTACGGGGACGGCTGGGGGGAAGCGATCGGTTCGGTGGGACCGCCGAGGGTGGTGGTGGCGTCACGCGCGTAGGAGAGGTCGAAGGAGTTGTCGGTGAGCAGGGGCCGAGGCATCGTCGTCCAGCGGGCGCCAGCCGCGTAGTAGGCGTGGAAGACCGGGGCGAGCAGGCGGGTCTCCAGGTAGCGGGAGCGGATCGCGGGCGGCGTCTCGATGATCTCCTCGCCGAGGATGAGCGTGTTGTCACGGATGTTCAGTGCCGGGGTCGCCACGGCCTGCCAGCCGAGGCCGGCGATGGGGGCGGCGTTCGGCGGCAGCGGCAGGGGCCGGTGGACGATGACGCCGAGACCGGCGAGGGTGGCGGCCAGGTTCTCAACGTCCTCGTGGAGTTCCTCGGTGTAGCGGCGCTTGATGTGCCAGCTCTGCGGCCCGGCACCGCGGGTGGTGGCCAGGCGGGGGTAGGCCCAGTCCGAGCGGAAGCCCGTCAGGTTCTCGTGGTGAAACAGTTCGAAGGTGACGTCACGCTCGTGGGAGAGGTAGTTGGCGGCGGAGCCGACGATGATCTCGCGCAGCGGGGTGAAGTCGTCGTAGCTGTGCAGCTTCATGGCTGGTGGCCCTCCGGGCTGGTCAGTGGGCGGTGTTCGCAGCCGGCAGGTGACGGTGGAGGGTGGTGCGGCCGCGACGCACGTGCAGCAGGACCCCGTCGGCGGCGGGCGTGAGGGTGCGCTGCTCGCTCCAGCCAGCGAAGTGGTACTCGCCATCTCCAGTTGGCGCGAGGGCGAGGAGGCGTCCGGCGGTGGTCAGCGTCAGCTGGCCGTCAGGCTGCTGGGTGATCTGGATGGGCTGGAGTTGGCCCTCCAGCGGGTCGTCATGGTCGAAGTCGGTGAAGCCGCTGGGCAGAAGCGCCGAGTACGGAAGCGGGAACGCGAAGCCGGTGGCCTGCGGGGTCGGCCGGTTGAACAGGACGTCGGCTTCAGCGAGGATCGCCCGCCAGCCGGTAGGGAACAGGTCGACGAGATCCTCGGTGAGAAGGGCGTCGATGACGGTGTGGACCCGCACCGTGTGGCCGGTGTTGCGCACCAGGTGCTCGCGGGAGAAGTCGCCGTACCAGAACTCCCCGGCCTGCCAGCAGTGCTCGACGCCGTCCAGGACGAGTGCCGCCTCGGGGTGGGTGACGATCGGGATGTGCAGGCGTACGAACCCGCGGTCGAGGCGATACTTGGGGTCGCAGTGGGGCTGCGAGGCAGCGCCGGGGCCGAGCGCCATCAGCCGCACCGCATTCAGCGGCGCCGGGATGCCGGCGAGGATCTCGCGCAGGTAGGGCAGGCGGTCGAGCCACTGGGTGGGAGCGAAGTCGACCGGGCCGGGCCCGCCCGGGTCGGTGCGCTCCCCGTCGCCACCGGGGCTGCGCAGTGACAGGACTCGCCAGTCGATCGCGGTCGCCTCGCCAATGTGGCCGCCGGGGGCGTGAATGCGCTGGCGCTGCCAGCGGTGGCCTGTGACGGCAGCGAGCTCCCGGGCGAGCCGGTCGGCGTCGAACGTAGGGGTGAGGCGGGCGGCTTCGGCGAGCCGGACGGGTCCGGGGCGGGCAGGCGCGTTCATGGTGGAACCCTTCGAGGTGGCGGCGGCACTCAGGACGCGAAGTGCGCGGGGATACCGACGTGGTCGCTGGCGCTGTATGCGCTCTCGGGCACCGTCGCGAAGCGGGCGTTCAAGCGTTCCCAGACGGCCTGGCGGTCGGCTTCGGTGGCGTAGGCGAGGCAGAACACGAACTGCGCAAGACCCGGCTGGAGCGGGACGATCGGCATTGAGACGATGACGCCGGTGCGGCTGCCGGCATCCCAGGCGCAGCCGAGCTCGGTGAGGGCCGTGAAGAAGCTGTCGGCGTCGGGGACGGACCAGGTCGGGGGGACGTGGTACTCGACAACGGATCGTTCGGGCAGGGCGGACGTGTCGACGATGCGGTGAGCGATGACCTGGTAGATGTGCAGTGAGCCGGAGACTTGCGCGTTGACCTCGGTGAACAGCACGCGGCCGTCCGGGGTGGCGATCGCGTCGGCGCTGAGGTGACCGCGGTAGCCGAGTGCCCGCCAGGTCTCGGCCAGGCGGGTTCCGCCGTCCAGGAGCTGGGCGCGGACCTTGTCGTCCACGTCGCGCAGGGGGATGATCTGGTGGCTCAGCCGCCGGCCGACGTACAGCAGGGTGCCCATCTCGGTGGGACGGGTGCCGGTGTCAGCGGCGTAGTGCTCGGAGTAGAGGGAGGTCGCGTTGGGGGTGAACTCCTCGACGACGACGGGGAAGTGGCCCTCACCACTGGCCCAGTCCCAGCGCTGCTGCCAATACGCATCGATCGCGTCCGGCCTGGGGTCGAGCTGGTGGAGGTGTCGGGCGCCGACGTGGTCCACGGCCAGCATCGGGTCGCGGACCAGGAGCTGGTTGCCGACGCCGGCTCCGTTGTGGGCCTGCTTGACCACGACCGCCCCAGCGCTGCTGAGCAGGGTGTAGGTCGCGTCGATCGCCTCGCTCACGCTGCGACACACCGCGCCGGGGGCGATCGGCACGCCAGCCCCGGCGGCGAGCGCCCGGAAGACGGCCTTGTTGTTGCCGAGCTCTCCACCGCCCTGGGCGAAGAACGCGGCACCGGGGAACCGATTGGCCATGCCGAGGGCTGCGGCGAAGCGGGCCACGGAAGCGGACGGCCACAGCGCGAACACCTCCTCCACGAGCCGACCACTGGCGGCGGTGAGCGCCTCGCGTGCCGCGTCGAGGAACTGAGGACTGGTCAGGGCGTCTGGGTCGAGCAGGCGGCCACCGAAGCGTCCGGGCGGAGTGATGAGCACGTTCAGGCTCGCCGGGTCCACACCGGTCAGCGCGGTGACGTAGGCCAGGAACTGCGGATCGGGGGCATCGCAGAGCACGATCAGGTCCCCGTCCTGGGCGAACCACAGCAGACGCTGGGTCCAGGCTCGCAGGTCACCGCGGTCGCGGATGGCGGGATCGATGTGGTTGCCGATCAGAACTCTCATCAGGGCACTCCAGGTCACGAGGGACGTGCGACTGCCGCCGGGGCGGCGGGGGAGCGATCACGCGCCGAAGACGACCGGAAACCGGTCGAAGACGCGCATCGTCGCGGTGCGGCGCCGCACCGGTGCTCCCGCTGCGCGCAGGCGGGCCGGGTGGTCGAGGAGGGCGTGCACCAGGACACGCAGGGCGGCCTGGGCAGGGACCGTACCGATGCAGGAATGGGTGCCCCAGCCGAATCCAAGGTGCCGGTTGGGCGCACGGTCCAGCACCAGCTGATCCGGCTTGGGGAAGTGCTCCGGGTCGTGGTTCGCGGCGGCGAACAGCGCCAGTACGGTCTCTCCCGCCCGCACTGCGGTACCGCCTATCTCGCAGTCTTCGGTGGCGATCCTGCTGGTGCCCTGCACCGGTCCGTCGAACCGGACCAGCTCGTCCACTCCGCTGCGCAGCAGGTTGGGGTCGGCCATCTGTTCCAGGGCGTCGGGGTACCGCAGGAGGGTGTGCACGGCGTTGCCGAGGGCGGCAACCATGGTGCTGTAGCCGCCCTGGAACATGACCCGGGCTGTGTTGCGGACGAACAGGTCGAGGTCGGCGCCGCCGGCCGGATCGGCGTGCTGGCGGACGTGGGCCAGAAGCCCCGGTCGGCTGCTGACGGTGAACCAGGACTCCACAAGAGCGGTCAATTGCTGCCGGGCGACTTGGCCCGGCTCGGCGAGACTCGGATCGAGGCCCGCGTCCATGCTTCGCATGATCCGGTCAGAGATCTCGGCGAAGGAATGGAGGTCAGGCTGCTCCACTCCGAGGAGATCCGAGATGACGGCGAGCGCGAGTGGCGCCGCGATCTCGACCATCACATCGAAGGGGCCCTCACCGGTGAGCTCTTCGAAGCGTGCGGCCAGTAGGCGGCGGCCACGCTCCTCGATCGCTCGAAGGTCCTGGGCGCGCAGCGCGTTCATGAACAGCGAGCGCACCAGAGCCTGGTCAGGTGGATCCAGCGACTGCACGCTCAGGCTCGGCTCCGGCACCAGGGCGCCCGTGCGGCGGCGGTCGCGGGCGAAGCGTTGGTGGTCGCGCAGCACAGCGACGCAATCCGTGTAGCGGGTCAGCGTCCACGACCGCATGCCCTCATGCCAGAACACCGGCGTGGCTTCGCGCAGTGCGGCGAGTACCGGGTAGGGGTCCTCCAACGTCGCCGGGTCCAGCGGGTTGTACATCGTCAGGGACGGCATCAACTCTCCTCGCGGCTCCAGAGCGTTCCGTGGCTTCTGGCGTCGGGCCAGGGCTGCGTGCTCCCGCCCCAGCCCGACGATCAAGATCAGTGGTCGTAGGACATTGCAGACCTCCTCTCGATGCGCCGGGTCGGCGCGCCGGCACTCGTGCCTCCGGCGAGACCCCAGGGAATCGCTGCGAATGAGCTTTGAACAGAGCAGAATTGATGCACCGATGAGGCATTCATGTGGCAAACCCGCGTCTGGCCTGGCAACTTATGCAACCGACAAAGTCACGGCGCGGCAGGGGGTGGGTTATGGCGACTAGGCGCGACCGGTTCATCGCGCAACGCGCGAGCGCGGGGTTCACGCAGGAGTCCCTGGCGGCCGCGATGGGGGTCGACCGCACGACGGTCGGCCGGTGGGAGCGCGGTTCCGCTCTCCCACGCCCGTGGCAGATGGCGAAGCTCGCCAGACTGCTGGGGGTTATCACGAGCGAACTCGCCGCGCTGCTGGCACCTCTCGAGCAGGATGTACCGGCCGCCAACACGGCGTCGGCGCTTGGAGCCTCGCTGCCCAGTGGAGCCGTTCAGCGTGTCACGATGCCGGAATGGAACACGCCCGGCCGCGACGGGTACACAGCTGGCGCTGCAGTCGGCGCCGCTTCGATGACGCTCATGGACGGCGGCGCCCGGGTAGGCTGCCGGACCGCAGACGGGAGGATCATCTTCGTGGCCGTGCCGCGTAGAGCCCTGCTGCGGGGCGTCACCGGTGCTGCGGGCGTCACGGCTCCGTCGGGTCTCGCGGCACCCGATATCCAGGCAACCCCGCCTGCCCTCTCGCCGGACATCCACCCGGTCGAGAACATGAGGTCCCTTCGCAGGTCGCTCGTCGAGTGCGACAACGTCCTCGGGCCTCGCGAGGTTGTCGCCAGGGCGCAGGAGCAGGTCCGCCTCATCCAGCACCTTCGCCGCGAGGCGTCCGGCCGGGACCGGCATGACCTGCTGCAAGTGCAAGCCGAGTACGCCGAGTTCTGCAGCTGGTTGTACCAGGACAGCGGCGACCACCTTGCCGCCCAGTACTGGGCGGACCGCGCCGTCGACTGGGCGAGCGCCTCCGGAGACCAGGACCTGTCCGCCTACATCATGGCCCGCAAGTCCCAGCTCGCCGGCGACATGCAGGACTCGATCGAGGCCATCGACCTCGGCGCCTCCGCCCAGCGCATGGCCGGCGCGGGAAGTCGGCTGAGTGCCATGGGTGCGGTGTACACAGCGCACGGACACGCGTTGCTCGGCGACGAACGGACAGCCCAGTACGCCTTCGACCAGGCTCTCGCGCTGCTCGCCAAACCGCCCGAGGCACCGTTTGGCCGAGGCCGCTGGCTCAACGAGGCGTACGTGGAGGCCCAGCGCGCACAGTCGTTGTCGCTACTGGGCCGCCACCGCGAGGCGACGTCCGGGTTCGAGAAGGCGATCCGGGCCCTGCCCGCGACCTACCAGCGCGACCGCGGCGTCTACCTCGCCCGCTCGGCCATCGCCCAGTTCCACGCCGACGGCCCCGAGCACGCCGCCACAACCGCGTACTCGGCGTTGTCGATTGCGACGACCACCGGATCCGCCCGGATCCTCACCGAACTGGCGCGCCTCGACGCACTACTGCAAAGGTGTGATCGCGTGCCCGAAGTCACCCAGTTCCGGCAGGCGCTCGACAGCGTCCTGCTCCATGAAGTGTGATCAGAGTCCTTGTCGCCTCGAGAGAACGGACCCGCTGATGGCCTCCCGCCCCTTCGTCCTGCTGAGCGTCGCAACCTCCGTCGACGGTCACATCGACGACGCCTCCCCCGAACGTCTACTGCTGTCGAATGCCGAGGACTTCGACCGCGTCGACCAGGTCCGCGCCGAATCCGACGCCATCCTCATCGGTGGCAACACCCTGCGCAGCGACAACCCGCGGCTGCTGGTCAACAGCGACAAGCGCCGGGCCGACCGGATCGCGGCTGGCAAGCCCGAGTACCCGCTCAAGGTCACCATCTCCGCCAGCGGCGACCTGGGTCGGGACCTCAAGTTCTGGCACTTCGGCGACAAGAAGGTCGTCTACACCACTGACGCTGCCGCACCGAAGCTCCGGGAGACGCTCGACGGCCTTGCCGACGTCGTCAGCACCGGCCCCACCGTCGACTTTGGCGCACTGCTCGACGACCTCGCTACCCGCGGGGTCGAACGCCTCATGGTCGAGGGCGGTGGCAAGATCCACACCCAGTTCCTCTCCCAAGGGCTGGCCGACGAGATCCACCTCGCCATCGCTCCGCTGCTCGTCGGCGACGCCGCCGCACCCCGCTTCCTTCACCCGGCGAACTACCCCGGCGGCAGCAGCCGGCGGATGATGCTTCTGGAAGCCCGGACGATCGGCGACGTCGTGCTGCTGCGGTACTCCCCCAAGCCTGCGTCCAACTGATCTTCGAGGGCTCACGCCGCCCGTCGTCGAGTGCTCCCCCACTGGAGGACCACCGCCGTTGGCTCGGGCGCTTTCTCGGCGCCCGGCCGGGTGCGGTGGCTCTCCAGACGGCGGGTAGCCTACGAGCAGCCAGTAGGCCGGCCGAGAGGACGCGACCGTATGACCGAGAGCTTCGGGCTCTCGCCCAACTGGGTGGCCCGGAAGGTGGTGGCGTACGACGAGCTCCGGTCGGCGTCGGGCTCACTGTGGTGGTTGCAGTCGGATCCCGATCACGGCGGATGCCGTCGGGTCATGCGCGCCGACCGGTCGGGCACAGTCGTCGTGGTGACGCCCCCCGGCTTCTCGGTCGGAGGTCAGCTCCATGCCTACGGCGGCGGCGCCTTCGCGGTGACATCGGAGGAAGTGTGGTTCGTCGATGACGACGGTTCCCTCCTCCGGCAAGCAGCTGGCCGCATGCCCGAGCGGCTCGACTCTGTCGTCGGGTCCGCGCAGTACGGAGAGCTGGCTCCGGCACCGGGCGGCGGTCTGCTCGCGGTTCGCGGGAACGACGCCGTGGACGAGATCATCGCCGTGTCCCGGGCCGGGCAGACCCGGGTCCTGGTTCGCTCCCGCGACTTCCTCGGCTCCCCTCGGCTGGCGGCGGGCACCCTGGCGTACGTGGAGTGGCAGCGCGACCAGATGCCGTGGGACAGCACTCGCCTCGTGCTGGCCGACATCCGGTCGGACACCGTCGGGCCGACTCGCGTTGTCGCGGGCGGCCCCGGGGAGTCGGCGGTGCAACCGTCCTGGGGGCCGGACGGCCTGCTGTACTTCATGTCGGACCGGACAGGGTGGTGGAACCTGTACCGGCTACGCGATGGCGTGGTGGAGGCGGTCGCGCCCATCGAGGCGGACTGCGCGCCTGCGCCCTGGGAAGGCGGCTACCAGTCCTACGGTTTCACCGCCGACGGCACCGTCGTACTGACGGTGATGGACGGGTTCGCCACCGAGCTGCTCGCCGTCGACGCCAAGGGCCGTCGGCGACGGCTCGGCTCGAATCTCACGTCCGTGAAGCCGTACGTCGCCGTCGACGGCAGCCTCCTGGCCGTGGTCGGCTCCACGGCAAGCAGCCCGCCAGCCATCTGGTGGGTCGATCTGGCCGCGCAGACGGACTCCCTGGCCTCCCCGGTGGGCAAGGCCTCCGAGTTCCCTGTGCCCTGGACGCCGGTTCCTCCGTCGGTCGAGACCATCGCGGGTCCGGGCGGGCCGGTGCGCTTCCTGCTGCACCTGCCGCCCGGAGACACGCGACCCGGTCCTCTCCTCGTGCGGGCCCATCCCGGCCCGACGGACGACGTCCCCCTACGGCTGGACTGGGGTACTCAGTACTTCGTCAGCCACGGCTTCACCGTCGCCGAAGTTCTCTACCGAGGCAGCACGGGTCAGGGACGCGCCTTCCGGCAGTCGCTACACGGCCACTGGGGCACCTACGACGTCGACGACTGCGCGGCCGTCGCAGAACATCTCCTGACGATCGGCCAGGCGACTCCTGGAGCGGTGTTCGTCAGCGGGGCGAGCGCCGGCGGCTACACGGCGCTCCAGGCGGCATGCCGTCCGGGACCGTTCACTGCCGCGACAGCCATCTCGGCGATCACCGACCCCGCACGGTGGGAGCTGTCCGTTCCGGCGTTCCAGCGTCCGCACGCAGCTGCGCTGCGAGGCCCGGCCGGTGCGGTGAAGCCTGAGCGGATCCGCTGCCCCGTGCTGGTGATCCACGGCTCGGCCGACACGATCACGTCCGCGGAGGAGGCTATGCGCTTGGCCGAGGAGCTGGTCGGCCAGAGCGGTGACCACGGCAGCCTGCTGTTGGAGGACGGCGACCACTACCTGTCGGCGCCCTCGGCGCGGGAGCAGGCGCTCCGCGCCGAACTCGACTTCTACCGGAGCATCATGAGCCGCCTGCCAGCGTGATCGCCAACCTATCGGCTTCCGGCAGCACGGCCCGGGCGAACTCGCGCAGTTCCCGGACCGGAAGGTAGTCGGCATGGATCTGCAGGTCGGCCAGGAGGCCGGCCACCCGCTGAACGCACCGGCCTGACCCTGTCCTAGCGGTGTAGGCGACGGCTTCCCGGCCGACCGCGCACGCCCGGTCGACGTTCCCGCTGCGCAGCCAGGTGGAGGCGAGCAGGGCGGCGTCGATCGCGCGTCGGCGGACCTTGTCCTTGCCTACGCCGTCGAGGGCGTCGGCGATCTGGATTCTGGCGTCCGGCGCACGGCCGAGGTCGTGGAGGCAGTGTGCGGCCTCATCCGCGAGGTAGGCGTGGGTGAAGTAGCGGATCCAGGTGGGTTCGTCGTCCACGCTGGCTGCGTCGAGCAGCTTCTCGGCTTCGAGGATCAGCCGGGTCGCCTCGCTCTCCCTGTGCATCCTGGCGTTCGCGCGGGCGACGACGGCGGTGATGGCCGCCCGAGTGGCCGGGCTCGCGGCGGTACCGGCCGCAGCGTGGGCGGAGGAGGCCCAGCGCAGGGCGATCTCCGGATTCCCGCAGTGCAGGGCGAGGTGCCCGAGGTTCACGGCCACCAGGTAGGCACCGTACGCCTGGTCGCCTGTCGCGGTCGTCAGGGCCAGGGCTCGCTGGTAGTACTCCTGGGCCCGGTCGGGGTTGCCGATGTCGACGGCCTGATATCCGGCAAGCTCGCAGAACCCGACCGTGAGCCTGGCGCGTTGGCGCGCTGCCTGTTCGTCGGCGGCGGGCCGGCGGAGCAGGGCTTCGAGTTCGTTGTCGATGTAGGAGCTCACCTGCCGCCAATGCTGCCGGGCCCCATGCGTGTGGTCGAGCTGGCGGAACATACCGAGCACTCCCTCGGCGACAACGACGTCTTCTTCTGTGACCCACAGCGACATGGTGGCAAGCGGAGCTCCCGAGTTGACGGATGCCCAGTCGCTGACCAGCGCGTCTACCGTGGCAAGGCGCAGTCCGGCATCGCCGGCGTTGGAAGCGGCCCCTTGCCCGGTCATACCTGGTCCCGGTAGCGAAAGCGTGGCCGCCGCCGACTCGTCTCGCCGTGCTTCTGTTCCTGTTTTCGGCGCGTGGTCGGCGTCCGGGTTCTCGAGGAGTGTGGAGCGCAACTCGTCCCGGGAGATCTTCAGCAGTCGGGCGAGCTTCGGCATTTGCCACGGCTGCGGTGTCGCTTTGCCGTTCTCCCATCGGTGGACTGTTGTGCGGTCCACATCCATCAACGTCGCAAGCTGTTCCTGGGTGTAGCCGGCAGCCCTGCGCAGCGCGGCAAGCCGTCCCCATCGCGTCATCGCGCTCCCCCAGAGAAAGATTGTCCGCCGACTTCGCAGGTCATGGGCAGATTTTCAACATCAACGCCACACGATGCAACAAGTCTGCACTGTCGCACGGGCTTTGGCTGGTGGTTCCGTATGACCCGCCCAAGATTCGGCAGCGCCGATCGGACCCGGCCATCACGCAGGCGCCGGGCCCTCGGATTTGCTCAGCCCTTCCGCCCTTGTTCCGGGCGCGATCGGCATCCCCTCCAGGAAGGACCCGGCCATGGACACTGCATTCGCCCTTGATCCTGGTCGGTTCGTCCAGCACCCTGCGGGCCACGACGGCGACCTTCGTGTGGCTGTTGAGGAGTTGCAGCAGGGACGATGGATGGCTGCCCGTGCGGTGCTGGCGAGCTCGTGGGGCAGCTGGCCGCTGTGGACCGGTCGTACCCAGGTCCTGGCCGCCGTTGCCGCGCGGACCAACGTGCTCGACTACTGGTATGCCGAGGCCCCGGACAGCACCGGGCTGGTGACGCTGCTGGCACGGGTGGCCGTGGAGCGGGCGCTCCTGACCGGTGTGCAGCCGACGGATCCGCGGGTGGTTGCCGGCCTGGAACAGTCGGCCCGGCAACTGTGCTGGGACGCTGCCGCCACACTCGCCGACGATCCGGTGCCCTGGATTTGCATGCTCGCCCTGGCGCAGCTGGATCTCTCCCAGTCCCGTCCGGAGCACCGGATTTCGGCGCCCGACCAGATGCTCCCGCCCGGGCCGTGGGGGCTCCTCGCCCAGGTCCGACGGGCGGATCCGTGGAACCGCGAAGCCTTCCACCGGCTGCTCCGATTCTGGCTCGCCCAGGGTGACGGCGGCTCCGCGAGCGACTTCCTGGCGGCGTTCCTGCCGGGTGCGCCGACGGGCTCGCCTCTGCATGCCCTGCCGCTGTACCTGTATGTCGACCTTTACCGGCGGGCCGAGCGCAGGGACAAGGAGCGGGCGCGGCTGCGGTGGACGAAGAACGAGCAGGTCCGCGCCACGGTGCTGCGGGCCTACGAGAACTGGCGTGCGGCGCCCGGCGAACAGGGCCGGTGGCCTCTGGTGGATGAGAGCCACCTGGCGCACGCGCTCTGGGCGACCCGATGCCGCGCGCAGGCTGCCGAGGTGTTCGCGTCCATGGCACCCTTCATCTCCTCTCAGCCGTGGGTGAGCGTCGGCGATCGCCCGGACGCGGTCCTCCGCGAGGCCCTGGCCCAGTCGATGGCGGCCACCCGCTGACCCCTTGCCCACTCCCTGGCTAGGTGCCGGGGGCCTACACCACTGTCCTTCTTCCTCCGGAGATTTCCTCATGCCGCGCTCTGACCGCATCCCTCTCGCCCACGAGGACGACGACCATCTGCAGCTGCTCGGGATCAAGCCCGAACTGGTGCGCAGGATGGGCGGCTTCGGGAACCTTGCCATCTCCCTCACGGTCATCAGCGTGCTGTCCGGGTGTATGACGCTGTTCGGGTTCGGGCTCGTCAGTGGCGGCCCCGTCGTCATGATGTGGGGCTGGCTCGGCGTCGGCCTGGCCGTGCTGCTGGTCGGCATGGCCCTGGCCGAGGTGACGTCCGCCTACCCGACCAGCGGCGGCCTCTACTACATGGCGCTGCGGCTGGGCGGCCCGCGCTGGGCGTGGGGCACCGGCTGGCTGAATCTTCTGGGCCTATTGGGCGGGATCGCCGGAATCGACTACGGCGCCGCCTCGTTCATGGCCGCGTTCGCCGACCTGCAGTGGGGAGTCCAGGCGTCTCCGGGCCTGATCCTGGAGATCTTCGCCGGGGTGCTGTTGCTCCACGCCCTGCTGAACGTCTTCGCCGTGCGCGTGGTGAGCGCGCTCAACAGCATCTCGGTGTGGTGGCATCTGCTGGGCGTGCTGGTGATCGTCGGTGTACTCGCGGTCGTCCCCTCCCACCACCAGTCGGCTTCCTTCGTCTTCGGGCACTTCGCCAACGAAACCGGCTGGTCGAACCCGATCTACGTCTCGGCGGTCGGCCTGCTGCTCGCGGGCTACACCTTCTGCGGCTACGACGCTTCCGCTCACTTGAGTGAAGAGACCACGAACGCGCGGGTCTCCGCGCCGCAGGGCATCGTCCGCTCGATCTGGATCTCCCTGATCGCCGGGTTCGTACTGCTGGCCGGCATGCTGTTCGCGGTCCAGGACTACGCAGGCGCCGCCGCTGCGGACGTGCCGCCCGCGCAGGTGTTCCTGGACGCTCTCGGAACGACCGGCGCCAAGGCGCTGCTGCTGATCGTGATCGGTGCCCAGCTGTTCTGCGGCTCGGCCGAGGTCACTGCGTGTTCGCGGATGGTCTACGCCTTCTCGCGGGACAACGCCCTGCCCGGCTCGGCCACGTGGCGCCGGGTGTCACCCAACCGGGTCCCGGTGGCAGCCGTGTGGTTGTCGGTGTCGGTGGCGTTCGTGCTGGCAGTGCCGTCCATGTGGAACGCGGCGGCATACGGGGCGGTCACCGCGGTGAATGTGATCGGGATGACGCCCTCGTACATCATCCCCGTCTACCTGCGGCTACGGCAGCGGGACCGGTTCGTCCCGGGACCATGGCACCTCGGCCGGTGGAGCCGTCCCGTGGGGATCGCCGCCGTGGCGTGGGTGGTCGTGCTGACCGTGCTCGTGTGCCTGCCCCAGCGCTACCCCGTGAACGCCGAGACGTTCAACTACGCACCCATCACCCTGCTGGTGGTCCTGGCACTGGCGGCGCTGTGGTGGCGGCTGGCCGGCAAGCGGTTCTCCGTCCCGGTCGTCGAGGACCCGCACCTGGCCGAGATCGAGGAGCAGATCGTATGAGGCCCACGATGCGCACCACCCGCCCTCTGCCGAACCGCTCCACCCGGACCATCGAACCGGTCGGCCAGCTGGCGGAGCTGGCGGAGGCCTTCGGCCTCGACACCGTGATGCTGGCGGCCGTCGATCCACAAGGACGGCTCAAGGGCAAGGAGTACGACGCCTCCGTGCTGCTGGAGCGTCTGGCGTCAGGGGGGCTCCGCCCGGAGATGTGCGGGTACGTGCTCGGCACGGACCTGGGAATGACGCCCCAGGCCACAGGTGAGTTCTCGTGGGAGTCCGGCTTCGGCGACACCTCTTTGGTGCCCGACCTCGACCGCGCCCGCGTGATCCCATGGGAACCGGGCACCGCCGTGGTGTTCGCCAGTCCCGTCGACGGCGACCGACCGCACCCGCTGGCCCCGGCCACCGTCCTGGACACACAGCTCGACCAGCTCGAGGGCCTCGGCTTCGAGGTGCGGGTCGGCATCGAGACCGAGTTCGTCGTCTACGAGGGCACAGGCGCCGCCGCAGCGGCGGCTGGCTGGCGCGGGCTGCGCCCGGTGACGTGGGACAACCGCGACTACGCACTCGATCGGCCGGGCGCGGCGGCCGGCTTCTCGCGGTCCCTGCGGCAGGCTCTGGCCGGGGCGGGGCTGCCCGTCGAGGCGGTGAAGCTGGAGAGCGCGCCGGGACAGGTTGAGGTGACGTTCCCGTACGGCCCGGCTCTGGAGGCCTGCGAGCAGCACGTGCTGTTCAAGCACGCCGCCAGGGCGGTGGCGGAGCAACTTGGGCTGGCGGCAACGTTCATGGCGGCCCCGGCGGCTGGGGTGGATTCCGGGATGCACCTGCACCTGTCGCTCTGGCGTGACGGCGACCCGCTGCTCGCCCGCGCCGACGACCCGCACGCGCTGTCGGAACTGGGTGAGCGGGCCGTCGCCGGGCTGCTGGAGGTGCTGCCCGCCACCGCGCCGATGTGGGCGCCGTACGTGAACAGCTACAAGCGCCTCGGGGGTCCGTTCGCGCCGTCCCGGTTCGCGTGGGGGCGGGACAATCGCTCCTGTGCGGTGCGGGTGGTCGGCCACGGACGCGGTCTGCACCTGGAGGTCCGTCTGCCCGGCGCGGACGCCAACCCCTACCTGGCGCTTGCCGCCGCCGTGGCCGCCGTCCGCCACGGCATCACCGGCGAGCTCAAGCTCGGCGAGCCGGTCACCGGCAATGCCGACTGGGACGAGGACCTGCCGATGGTGCCCCGTGACCCCTTGTACGGCATCGAGGCGTTCGAGGAGAGCCGCGTCGTCGCGTCGCTGCTGGGCGGGCCGGTCGTCGCCCACCTGGCCTCGCTCGCCCACCTGGAAGTCGACCACCACGCCGCCCGCGTCACCGACGCGGAGCTGGCGCGCGGGTTCGCCCAGGCCTGAGCCCCGGGCCGGTCGCGGAGCCACACCCCCGAGCCCGCGACCGGCCCGGTTCCACCCCACCCCTGTTCCTGACCATGCCGGAGACCCTGATGGACACCACCGTCCACCCCCAGAAGAAGAGCGCGACGCCCGCCCCTACCGGGCCCGGCCTGCTGGCCAAGACCCACCTGGTCGGCGCCACCGAGTCCGGCATGGAGGGCCTGGCCCTGTGGCTGGCCTCCCGCGGCCTGGACGTCACCGGCAGCATCGACCCCGCGCACCAGAACAGCCCCGCCGCCGACCGGCTGCGCGCGGCCGGCGTGGAACTCACAGTCGGCTCCGACGCCGGGCACGTCCGCACCGACCGAACGGCCGTGGTGTGGTCCGGGGTCGTCGTCGCCCCGCACCCCGAACTCGACCGGGCCCAGGCGCTGGGAGTGCCGGTGCTCGCCCGCGCGCACGCGCTCGCCATGCTCTGCGAGGACTTCGGCCATCCACTGGTCTCCGTCGGCGGCAGCCACAGCACCACGACCGCGGCAGCCGTTCTGGCCGCAGCCCTGGCCGACGGCCAAACCGGCTGGATCCTCAACGCCCCTGCCGTCGGCAGCACCTGCGGCCAGGGCGGCGGCCAGCGCCTCGTCGTGGACCTGTGCCCGGACACCGGCACCCACGAGGCCGCACCGCCCGGCTCCTGGAACTACCGCCCGTACGGCCCGAACCTCTACCGGCGGCCGTCTCCGTCGGTGGCGCTGATCGCCGCCGTCGCAGCGAACGCCCCGCACTTCGCGGACAACATCGAAGCCCTGGACGCCGCCACCAGCCTCGCCCACTCCGCGAGCACCGTGGTCCTGCCGACCTGGGACACCGGCGCCAGAATCGTGCACGAGAGGCTCACCGACCGCCCCGGCCCCACCGTCGTCACCGTCGGCCTCGACGAGAGCGCCGACGTGTGGGTCCTCAAGCCGCGGTGGCTCGGCGGCGAGTACCTCCTCACACTCCACTACCAGAGCACGAAGCACCAATTCATCGTGCCGATCGCCGGCGACCACCACGCCCTGGCGGCCTGCGCCGCCATCGCCACCGCCCTCGTCGCCGGCGAGGACGCCAAGGCGGTCGCCGAGCGCCTGACCGCCTTCGCGGGCGTCGAGCGGTCCCTCACCGAACTCGGCACCAGGGCGCGCGTCACGGTGTTCGAGTCCCGTGCCCGGCACCCCCAGGAGGTCGGCGCGGACGTCGAGGCAGCCCGGCTCCTGACGGAGGGCTCGGTCATCGCGGTGCTGGAGCCGGACGGCATCGCCCGCACCAGCGCGCACGCCGCCGAGCTCGGCGCCGCCCTCGCCAAGGCCAACCAGGCCGTACTGCTGCCGGCCGCCACCCCGCTGACCACGCTGAACGTCCCCGACCCGCTCGACGCCGTCGCCACCGCCGCCACCGCGACCCTGAGCGCCGACCGGGTCCACCGGACCCACTCGGGCCCGTGCGAACCCGGCGTCGAGCAGCTCGTCACCCACCTCGCCGAGCCCGGCGACCTGGTGCTCGTCATCGGCACCGGCGAAGCCACCCGCCTCGGCCCCCGCCTGCTGGACCGCCTCACCCGCAGCAGTTCCCCCGCCAACTGACCGTCCGTGAACCGCCCGCCGACCACCAGAGGTGCCGCCATGGCCACCGCCCTGCCCGCCCACAACCTGCCCGAACGTGACGTCCGGCTCCTCGTCCACATCGCCACCGAGTCCCAGACCCGCACGATAGCGGCCGACCCCGCCCTCACCCTGGCCCCTGCCGACGTCGACGCCGCCGTCCGCGCGCTGTTCACCGCCACCGGCACGCGCACCGTGCTGCAGCTCGTCGCCTGGGGCGCCGCGCACGGCATCGTCACCGGCACCACCGAGCCCTGCACCGCGCTCACCACCGCACTTCAGCTCCCGCGCCGCCTTCAGCGGGTCCTCGCGGGCTGGGTCGGCGGGCGCACCACCCCGGAACTTGCGGCCGACTTCGGCGTCTCGACCACCACGATGCGCGGCTACGGCAGGGACCTGCGCGCCTGGCTGGGTGTGCCCAACCAGGTGCAGGCGAGCATCGCCGGCGTCCTGGCCGGACTGGTCCTGCTCAGCGACATAGACCCCACGTGGCCCGCCGAACCACTCGACCGTGCCATCCCACCCCGCGGACACGCGGCGTGAACACCCGCCGCACCAGCGGCCGGATCGCCGTCGGGCTGGTCTGCTTCCTGCTGGGAGTCGAGGTCGGGGCCGCCGCCATCTACCTCCTCCAGCACCGCACCAAGCTCGCCCAGCCGCTCTATCTGGCGATCTTCGCCCTCGTCGCCTTCGGCACCCTGGCCGTCGCCGACCGCCTCATCGCCTCACGCTCCGCGCCCAAGCGCCGATCCGGCCCCACCGCGGAGAAACCGCACCCGCCGACCGACTGAGCACCACCGCACCACCCATGGCGGCCGTTCGGGCCCGGGCCGCACCCCTTCGACCCCAGACAGAAGATGAGCACCTTACGACCACCTGCCGACGGACTGGCGGCCCGCGACCTGGACCGCCACCTGATCAACCGCGCGGGCATCCTCGTCGACGCCAACACGCTCGCCGAACTGCCCGTCACCCGCCTGTCCGGGGCCGCACCCATGCTCCTGGCCGCAGGCGCCCCCATTCCGGCCACCGTCCCCGCACCACTGCTGCGGTTGCTCATGCGCGCCGGCTCCATGGCGATCCCCTGCGCCCTGGTCACCGAGCGCCTGGGGCTCGACGTGACCGGCATGCTCACCACGCAGCGCGTCCCCAACGTATGGTCCGCGTCCGTGTCGGCGGGTGAGTCCCGCGAGCAGGGCCTCAACTCCTACCGTGCCGCTGCCCGTGCGCTCAGCCTTCCGGTCGAGAGCTGCCTGGTGATCGCCACGGACGCGGCGTTACACGAGGCCCAAGCCGCCGGAGCACGCCGTGCACTCCTCAGCCGCACCGGAGCCCTCAGCGTGGCCGCCAGGGACGTCGCCGGACTCAGCGAGCGCGAGTACAGCGTCGCTCTGCACGTCGCCCTCGGATACTCCTACGAAGGCGTCGCCGAACAGCTCGGCTGCTCCGCCAGCTCCGCCGCCAACACGATGTCGAGGGTGATGCACCGCCGGGGCCTCAGCGACCGCACCCGCGCCATCGCCGACCTCATCGCCTCCAATTTGCTCGACACCATCGAGCTGCGCGCCGCCCTGCCCGGCAACCTCCCCGACCTCGCCCCGCAGGAGCACCAAGTGCTCACCTTGCTCGCCACCCACGAGGCGCGCGCCGTCGCGCGGATCACCGGCATCAACCAGGACACCATCGGCCGGGTCATCACGCGGGCCACCGCCGCCATCGGAGCCCGCAGCCGCACCCACGCCGTCGTCATGGTTCTCCTGCTCGCCCGGCCCGGCCCGGCCACCGATTCCGGCGGTGCACCGTGAGGCTGGTCGAGTACCCGCAGCACTACAGCTCCGACGGCAACCCGTCGCTGTACCTGGCCGGTTCGGGTGCCGGCCAACCCAGCTGGCAGGCCAGCGCCGTCGCCCTCCTGGCCGCGGCCGGCTTCACCGGCACCGTCCTCAACCCCCAGCCCGCGCCCCACCCTGACTCCGGAACGGGAGCACCGGCCGGCTGGCAGGAGCACAACCTGCGGCGCATCGGCGTCGTCCTCCTCTGGTGCCCGCACGGCGCGCAGCAGGTCCTCGATGTCCGGCAGCGGTTCCTCCACCGCTCGCGCACCGAGCTGGTCGTCGGGTGCGACGGGGAGGACCGGGTCCAGCGGTTCGTCCGCGCCGAACTGCTCGGCGCGATGCCCCGCTTGGCCGTCGCCACCGATCTCGCCGCCGCCGTGCGCGCCGCCCTCGACCACCTCAGCGCCTCGGCCACTGCCCGACGCTGAACGCCACCACCGCCGTCAGGAACCCCATGCCCGCGCTCTCTGCCCCGCACCGCTCCCGGTCGCTCATCGAGGACCATGGCCTCATCGGCAGCACCGCCACCGGCGCCCTCGTCCGCTCCGACGGCACCGTCAACTGGCTGTGCCTGCCCCGGTTCGACTCCCCGGCCGTGTTCGCCGCCTTGCTCGGCACCGAGGAACACGGCTTCTGGCGCATCGGCCCCGCCGCCGCCGGGTTCCCCCTGGTGGCCGACCGGCGCCGCTACCGCGACGCCACCATGGTCCTGGAACACGAGTGGGAGACCCCTACCGGCAGCGTCCGGCTCATCGACTTCATGCCGCTGGACACCACGGCGGCCCGGATCGTGCGGATCGTCCAAGGCCTCACCGGCACGGTCGAGATGACCTCGCTGTTCCGCGCCCGCCCCGGCTACGGCTCCGCCACTCCCCTGTTCACCCGCACCGAACGAGGCGACACCGCCCGCCTGTGCGCCACCGTCCTCCCCGACTCCTACTGGCTCGACGGCCTCCACCACACCGTCACCGAGGACGGCGCCCGCGCCAACTTCACCGTCACCGCAGGCGAATCCGTCACCTTCTCCCTCACCTGGTGCCCCTCCTTCAACCCAGCCCCCGCCATACGCAGCCCCCGCGCGGCGCTCACCCGCGCCGCGGCGTCCTGGCGCGAGTGGGCGTCCCGCTGCACCTACCAAGGCCACTACCGCGAGGAGGTCCTGCGGTCGGCGCTCGCCCTCAAGAGCCTCTGCCACCCGGGCGGCGGAATCGTCGCCGCCCCCACCACCTCCCTGCCGGAGGACATCGGCGGCGAGCGCAACTGGGACTACCGCTACACCTGGCTACGCGACGCCGCCCTGACCATCACCACCCTCGCCCGCCTCGGCTACACCGACGAGGCCGAGGCCTGGCGCGACTGGCTGCTCGGCACCCTCGGCCGCGACGCCGACCGGCTGCAGATCATGTACGGCCTCGGCGGCGAACGCGACCTGACCGAATTCGAGTTGGACCACCTGCCCGGCTACGAGAACTCCCGCCCGGTCCGCATCGGCAACGGCGCGGCCGGCCAGCTCCAGCTCGACGTCCCCGGCGAGGTCGCCGACGCCCTGCTCACCGCCGAGAACGCCGGACTGCACCCCTCCCGCGACGCCGACGCGATGCTGCACGCCCTCGCCCGCTGGACCGAAGACCACTGGCAGAACCCGGACGAAGGCATCTGGGAGGTCCGCGGCCCGCGCCGGCACTTCGTCCACTCCAAGGTGATGGCCTGGGTCGCCATCGACCGCACCATCACCTTCCTGCGACGCCGTGCCACCACCACCGCCGACGAACTCGCCCACTGGGAACGGCTGCGCGAGGCGATCCACGCCGACGTCTGTGCGAAGGGCTACGACCCGGAGCGCAACACCTTCACCCAGTACTACGGCGGCCAGGAGCTGGACGCCTCCCTGCTACTCATCCCCCAGGTCGGCTTCCTGCCGCCGGACGACAAGCGCGTCATCGGCACCATCGAGGCGATCCAGCGCGAACTGTCCACCGAGGACGGCTTCGTGCTGCGCTACCCCACCCACGACGAGACCGGCAGCAACGTCGACGGCCTCTCCGGCCACGAGGGCGCCTTCCTGGCCTGTTCGTTCTGGCTGGCCGACGACCTCGCCATGATCGGCCGGGTCCAGGAGGCGCGCGACCTGTTCGACCGGCTGCTGTCACTGCGCAACGACCTCGGCCTGCTCGCCGAGGAGTGGGACCCGCACCTCAAGCGCCAGGTCGGCAACTTCCCGCAGGCCTTCAGCCACGTCCCGCTGATCGACACCGCGCTGCGCCTGACCGCCTGCGGCGGCGTCCACCTTCCCGGACAGCGAGACCGCCTTCCCACAGGCGCCCTGGCGGGCACCCGGTCCTGACGCCCCAGTCCACCCACATCCAGGAGAACGCCCATGGGCACGATCACGATCGGCAGCTTCAACCTCGACCACGACGGCTTCACCAAGCACCCCAGGGGAGGCGGCCACTTCGACAAGTGGTACGCCGCCCACGAGGTCCTCGCGAAGTACCCGTTCGACGTCCTCTTCCGGCAGGAGATGAGCCACTCCCGCGCCGAGGGCGGACGGCTGCTCCACGAGGCCGAGCACATGCTCGGCATGCGCGGCTTCCTCGCCCCGCCCGCTCCCCCGGAGTCGGACAACCCTCCGGGGATGTTCATCCGGCCGGACACCTTCCGCGTGACCGGCGTCTGGCCGCAGGAAAAGGAGTGGTGGCTGCCGCCGTGCGCCGTGTCCGTGAAGCACGGCGAGAGCGGCGTCCCGCTCCAACTCGCCTCGGTGCACCTGAGCTTCCGCTCGCCCGAACGCCGCCGGATCGAGGCCGGCAACATCGCCACCTGGCACCGGCCCGACCGGGCGGTGCTCCTCGGCGGGGACTTCAACTCCTACAGCGCCTCTGGCCAGGAGCAGCAGCCCTTCCCGGACTGGCCGACCATCCTCGACCGCACCCACCAGGAACACCGCACCCGCGGCGGGAACGAGAGCGACACCAAGCCCGACCGTGCCCTCACCCGAGTCGGAATCGACGACGTCGCCCTCCACGCGGCCACCCACCTCGGCCAGGCCGACGCCCTCGTACCGACCGCCAGCCAGTATCCCCACGTCGCCGGTCGCCAAGGGCCCCGCCAGCGCATCGACTTCCAGCGCGCCTCCCGCGTCCTGCTGCCAGCGCTCAGGGAGTTCAAGGTCATCCCTCTGCCTGGGCTGTCCGACCACCCGCTCCTCGTCTCGGTCTGGGACGAGGAGGCGTTCATGACCGGTCTCGCCAACCAGCAGGAATTCGACTACCGGCAGGCCCACACCCGCTGACTCCCGCCAGCTTCCTTGCCCGAAACCCGTTCACCCGAAGGAGAGGAGGACCAGCCGTGTCCGTCGCTGCAACCCCGAGCCGGCCATCAGGCTGCTATCTCCGCCCTCAGCCGCGCCAGGGCGTCGTTCGCCCGTCCTTGGACTTCGGGCAGGCGGCGACCGGCCCGTACGACGCGCTGGAGCTGGTGCGGCAGACGGTGGAGGGTCGCCCCGTCGACTGCGGCGGTCAGCTGTTGCGCGGCTCCGGTCGCATCCCCTTGGCGCAGCAGCACCTCGCCGGCGGTGATCGCCGCGATGATTCGCCACTGGGAGGTCGCTGCGAGTCCGGCGGCCGGCGCCTGGTCGAGCTGCCGGACCGCTTCCGCGACCCGGCCGGTGCCCATGAGGCCGCGAAGGCGCACCTCATGAAGGGTGAACTCGGAGAACAGGGCACTGGGCGCCACTTCGTTCAGGAGTCGGCGGCCGTCCTCGACCGCTTCGTCGAAGACTGCGGCGTTACCGGCGGCTCCGGCGGCGCGGGCGAGCAGGATGACCGCCTCGGCGCGTTCGGTGGTGGTGCTGGCGGTGTCGCGGGCCTGCCCGAGCCGGTCCAGCGCGCGAGGGTGAAAGCCGGACTTGCGCAGCTCGTTGCCATGGTGACGCAGTGCGTGGGCGTGCAGGCCCGGATCGCCCAGGCGCCGGGCGACGCTCAGGCCTTTGCCGGTCCAGCGGGCCGCGGTGGCCAGGCGCTCCTCGGGCAGCACGTGGCCGAGCGCAACGCCGAGGCCGATCCGGGCTCGGGCGAGCAGGCGCAGGGTGTCGAGGTCGGTGTGGCCGTCGGCGGTGCGGGCCTCCAGGCGGGCGACGAGTGGCCACAACTCGGCGACGGCGGTGGTGGCCTGGCCGGCCTGGCGGGCGATCTCGGCCAGGCGCAGAACGGACTCGGCGAGCTGGATCACGAGCTGGTGGTCTCCGTCGGCGTCGTCGGTGATGCCGAAGCAGTGCGGCGGCAGGCCCAGGCGTTCGGCGATGTGCCGCAGGACGCCGATGTCGGTGATCGTGCGCGAGCCGGTCTCGATGCGGGAGACGTAGCTGGTGGAGTAGCCGAGGAGGTCGGCGAGTTCCTGTTGTGGCAGGCCGTGGAGGTCGCGGTAGAGCTGCAGGATCTCGGGCAGGGCGCGGCGGCGCAGGATGTCCTGGGCTTTGGGGGTGGTCCAGTGCCAGCGGATCCCACCGTAGGGGTCGATCCGGACCACCGGTCAGGCCCGGTCCTGCAGTTCGCACCAGTGGGCGATGGAGTCCTTGTAGCCCTGCGGCATGACCAGGCCGGGCACTTCGTCGCGGTGGAAGAGGCCGGCCTCCTTGTGCTCATGGCTGACGACCGGGGCCTGGTGCGCGTCGGTGGCGGTGCAACCGTAGGTGACGATGAAGACCTTGCGGCCGGGGATCGGCTCGTACATCCACACGTCCAGCAGGGGGCCGGCGGTCGCCGTCCAGCCGCTCTCCTCCTTGATCTCCGTGACCACCCGCTCCTCGGGCGTCTCCGTCCCCTCCAGCTTCCCGCCCGGCAGTTCCCACTCCTGGCGCTCGTTCTTCAGCAGCAGCACTCGTCCCTGCGGGTCGAGCACCACGCCCTTGATGGAGATCGGGAAAGCCGTTGGCACGTAGGGCTGTTCTGTCTGTCCGGTCATCGCTTCTTCCGGGGCGCGTGGGCGGGCACGGGCTTGTCGAAGGTAGCAGTTGCGCGGTGGCGCAACGCCCCGTTGCCCGGTGATCGCTCTTTGACAATCTGTCACTTCCCATGGGAGCGGTCCGGCGTGGAGAGTGTGTCGCCTCCCATCCACTCGGCCCCACGAGGGAGATCCACCATGCCGTCTTTCGACATCAACGGCACCAGCGGCCAGGAGTTCACCGCAGGCGTGCTGGACGGAGCAGTGCGCGAGCGAGCCGGAGCGGTGCTGCGCGAGCACGGGCTGGTGAGGCTCGCCAGGCTGGGCGGGCGCGACGATGTGCTCCTCGCGGCCGGCCGGCTGATGTCCTCGCTCTGGAAGCACCGGGATGCCGACCCGGACGGTCTGACCGTCATCCGCGACACCGGCCGCCACGCCGGACGGGCGGGCTTCGCCGGCCTGGGACGCGGCGCCCTGGCCCTGCACACCGAGTGCGCGCAGTACCCGGATCCGCCCCGTCTGCTCCTGTTGGTGTGCGCGCGGGCCGGCGACACGGGAGGCGAGAGTCTGCTGGTCGACGCCCAGGACGTCCTCGCCGAGCTGGCCGCGCACCACCCCGCCGCGATCGAGGCACTCGCTGCGGACCGGGCCGCGTACTTCGGAGGATCGAGCGGCCACTTCGCCCCGGTCCTCCAGCAGCTGCCCGCCGGGCGCTGGCGACTGCGGTTGCGGCAGGATGACCTCGCCCGGTTCTCGCCCGACGCCGAGGCGCATCTGCCCGCTCTTCGCCAGGCCATCGACCGGAACACTCAGCGGTTGCGCCTGGCCCCCGGACAGGGCGTCGTGCTGGACAACCACCGCTTGCTGCACGGACGCACGGCCTTTTCGGGCGAGCGGCTGATACTCCGCGCTCTGGGTGAGCCGCACTCCGCGCTCGCTCTCGGCCCCGGCTTCCTCGCGCCGTGGTCGCAACCCAGCCCCACCGCCCCGCCCGCGGAAGCCCACTCCGCGGGCACTCCCGGCGAACTGCGGCCCCGCGCAGGGCAACTGGCCGTCGACAGGCGGCACTGCCGCCCCACCGTCTCCTGGTGATGCGGGGCGCATCCCGCGCCCCGGCTCCAGGTCCCGCAAGGGAAACCTCCGAAGGAGGAGCCACCATGGCTCAGAAGATCCCGGCCGAGACCAAGGCCGCCATGTCCGTCGTCGGCGACGAGTTCGACCTCGACGTCAGCACCGTCGAGACCACCGACGCGGCCAGCCTGCAGGTCCTCACCGACGACGGCTGCGGCGCCACCTGCGGCGCCTGCACCACCGGCGTGCACTGACCCTGCCGGCTGGTGCCCCGGGTGTACGCCCGGGGCACCAGCCGCCGCCCTGTCCCGTCTCCGAGATCCGAGGTTCGCCGCCATGCGCCCATCCGCTCCCACGGCCTCCTACCGCGCCGCCGGCGTGGCGCTCGTGCGCGCCGTCGCGCGCCCCGACCTGCCGGTTCCTGCCTGGCCGGACCTCGACGGTAACGGCCCCGCTGTGACGCACCAGCAGACTGGATGGCTGCGCACCGTGTGGGCCGACGATCGCCTGGCCCAGGCTCTCGGTCTGGCCAGCCCGGTGCTCGCCGATCGTGTCGCCCGCCTCACCGCCGCCCCTCAGCCCGATCCGCGCGAAGTGCGGCGCGTCGTGCGTTCCACCGCCCGCTACCTCCTGCGTATGGCCGGCCGGCCCACGCCGTTCGGGTACTTCGCCGGCGTGCAGGCAGCATCGTTCGGACCGTCCTGCGACCTGCGGTGGGGCGACGGGCACCACGTTGTCACCCGCATCTCGGCAACCCGGCTCGCACGAGCGATCGAGCAGCTGGAGCACCTCCCCGCCCTGCTGGCCAATCTGGACGTGACCGCGAACAACACCGTCCATGTGCGCGGCGACCGGCTCGTCGTCCCCCACCGGCCGGTCGTCCGGCCCGGCGGCGGCACGGCCGCGGGCGAGACGACCCTGCGCCACACCCGGCCCGTCGCCTTCGTCCTCGCCGCCGCACGCCAGCCGCTCCGCTTCCAGGACCTGGCCGACAAGGTCCACGCCGAGTTCCCCGCCGCAACCGCCGAACAGGTCACCGGCATCCTGTCCGAGCTCGTCACCCAGCGGGCACTCATCACGAACCTTCACGCACCGGCGACCGACCCGGACCATCTCGGGCACCTCCTGACCGCAGTGGAGAAGGCCGGAGCCGAGCAAGTCGCCGATGCGGCCGGGATCCTGGTGGATCTGCGTACCGCTGACGGCAGCCTTCCGGCTCCGGCTGTCGACCTGCGGCTGGACGCCGACCTCGTCCTCCCGCACGCGGTGGCCGACGAGGCTGAGCAAGCTGCCCAGCTTCTGGCCAGACTCAGCGCCGCTCCCAACGGCACGGCAGCGTGGCGGGCCTACCATCAGAAGTTCTACGAGCGCTACGGCCGCGGCGCCCTGGTGCCACTGCTCGACATGGTGGCGGACAGCGGTATCGGCTGGCCCGACGGCTACCCCGGCGCCCGGCCTTCCGAGGTGCCACGCTTCGACGAACGCGACGAGCTACTCGCCGCCCTCGCCCAGCGGGCCGCACTCGACGGCGAGCGCGAGGTCGTTCTCGACGAGGCGCTATTGACCGCGCTCGACCTTGGCCCGGCCGCGCTTCGGCTGCCCCCGCACCTGGAGATCCTGGCGCGCCTTCACGCCGGATCCCAGCAGGCCCTCGGCCAGGGCGACTTCCGGCTGGAGGTGGTGTCGGCGTCCCGGGCGGCCGGTGTCTCGGTCGGCCGCTTCCTCCACCTTCTCGAACCTGGGCACCGGGCGGCGTTCGTCGACGTGCTGACGAACCTGCCGACGATGGACGAGCACGCCGTGACCGCGCAGCTCTCGTTCCCGCCGCTGGACGCGGCGACCGGGCACGTCGCCCGCAGCACGGCGACCGGCCAGCTGGTGATCAGTCTCGCCGAGCACCGCCGCGCCGCCGAAGGTGTCCTCGGTCCGCAGGACCTGGCGGTGGGCTGCGACGGACGGCGCATGTACCTGGCGGCGCCGGCGCTTGGGGTGCGGGTTGAAGCCGCCGCCGTCCACGCCCTGAACCTGCGCACGCACACCCCGCCGCTCGCGCGGCTGATCACCGAGCTGTCCCGTGCGCAGGCCGCGCAGGTGACCCGGTTCGGCTGGGGCTCGCTCCACGCGCTGCCGTTCCGGCCCCGGCTGCGGCACGGCCGTGTCATCCTCTCTCCGGCCGCCTGGCGGCTCACCGCCGCTGAACTCCCTTCCGGCAACGTCGCCCAGGAGGTGTGGGACGAAGTCCTCACGTCGTGGGTGACGCGGCGCCGGGCCCCGCGGCACGTGATGCTGGCCGCCGACAGCCAGGGCCTGCCGCTCGACCTCGACCACCCCGGCCACCGGGCGCTGCTGCGCGATCACCTGCGCTCCGCGCCGCACGCGGTCCTCGTCGAGGAGCCCGACCCAGCCGACCTCGGCTGGGCAGGCAGCCGGGCCCACGAGATCGCCATCCCGGTCACCGCCACCCGCGCTCCGGCCTGGCCACGACTGCCCACACCCACCGCAGCCCGGATCCTGCAGCGAGGCCACGGCGACGCCCCGGGCACCTCCCGCGTGCTCCTCGCCTCCCTCTACGGCGACCTGGAACGCCAGGACACCGTCCTCGCCCGGCACCTACCCGACCTCCTCGCACGGCTCGGGCACCCGAAGTGGTGGTTCGTGCGCTTCCGCGACCCGCGCCAGCACCTGCGGCTGCGCATCGCCCTGCCCGACCCGGCCACCTTCGGCCCCGCCGCCGCCGTGATCAGCACCTGGACCGCCGAACTCCACCAGGCCGGCCTGCTGTCCGAGGTCGTGTACCCGACCTCGTACGCGGAGACCGGCCGCTGGGGCGAGGGGCCGGCCTGGGCCGCAGCGGAGGAGGTCTTCCGCGCGGACTCCACCGCCGTCCTTGCCCAGCTGTCCCAGCCCGCGCTGCCCGATCGGCAGGCACTGCTCGCCGCCCACGCGGTCGCCATCGCGGCAGGGTTCACCGGCTCGGCCACCGCCGGGCTGCGCTGGCTCGTCAACAACGTCCCCGCCCAGGCCCCGGCCGCCGTGCCCAGGCCGGTGTTCAAGGAGGCCGTACGCCTTGCGGACCCGGCTCGCGGCTGGGCGGCACTGCGTGCCGAGCCCAGGGGCGCCGCCATCGTCGACGCCTGGGCGCGGCGCCACCAGGCGCTCGACGCCTATCGCCACTTCTTTCCCGGTCCGCACACCCAGGGCGTGGAGGCGGACGACGTGCTCGGCTCTCTCCTGCACTGCTCCTACGTCCGCGCGTACCGCATCGACTTCGACGACGAGGCTCGGGTCCTCTACCTGGCCCGTGCCGCCGCCCTCGCCCGCCTCTCCCGGGACGGTGACCAGTGACCACGCCGCACCCCGCCCTGCGACTGTCCGACCGGATCGCCGAGCTGCTCGCCAACCCGGCCAATGCCCCGACGACGTGGACGTCCCGGCCGCAGTGGCGCCAGTCCCTCGCCCACGGCGCCTCGGGTATCGCCCTGCTCCACATCGAACGCGCCGCCGCCGGCCGGGGCCCATGGGAGCCGGTGCGCGCCTGGCTGTCGGTCGCGGCCGGCGCCCCGGTCACGAGCGGAGCGGACAGCTACCTGTACTACGGCGCGCCTGCGCTCGCGCATGCTCTCACCTGCGCCGCCCAGGCGCAGCCAGGCTCTTACCAACGCGCCCTCGCCCACCTCGACCAGACCGTGGCGGCCGACGCGGTGCGTCGCTGCAACGAAGCTCTCGCCCGGATCGACCGCGCCGACTTACCCGCGCTGGCCGAGTTCGACGCCGTCCGCGGCCTGGCCGGCGTCGGCGCCGTGCTCCTGCGCCGGGCCCCCGGCGGCGAGACGATCCGCCAGGTCCTGGGCTACCTGGTCCGCCTGACCGAAGACGTCAAGCACAACGGCGAGGTCCTGCCGGGCTGGTGGACCCCGGACGGACCGTCCGGCACGCCGGACGAGCGATTCCCAGGCGGGCACGCCAACACCGGTGTGGCGCACGGCATCGCGGGCCCGCTCGCACTGCTCTCCCTCGCGCTTCGGCAAGGTGTCGAGGTCGACGGCCAGCGCGAGGCGATCCGCACCATCCTGGCCTGGCTGGAGCGCTGGCGTGACGGCCACGCCTGGCCGTACTGGATCACGCCCTCACACCTGACCAGCCCCGGCCGCAAGCCACTGGCGCCGCAGCGGCCGAGCTGGTGCTACGGCACCGCCGGCACCGCGCGCGCCCAGCAGCTCGCCGCCCTCGCCCTCGGCAACCTTCACCTGCGCCACGACGCCGAGAACGCCCTCGCCACCGCACTGGCGGACCCGAAGGCACTCGCCGCGACCACCGGCCTGTCGGCCTGCCACGGCTACGCCGGGCTCGCCCACATCGCCCACCGCGCCGCCGACGACGCCTCGCCGCGCAACGCCGCCCGGCTGCGCTCGGCCGCCGACCTGCTCCTGGATACCACCCACCCTCCGCACACCGACCCCGACGAGCAAGCACGCCGCCTCCTGGAGACGGCGGGGCCCGCGTTCCTGGAGGGCGCGGCCGGCACCGCCCTCGCCCTGCTCGCCCCGGCCACCGGCATCGCGCCCGCGACCCGCTGGGACACCTGCCTCCTGACCACCTGACCGAGGACCGATCCGATGACCACCGACTGGATTCAGCACACCATCACCCCCGTCGACCGAAAAGCCACCGAGCACCTCGCCGCCGACCGCCTCGCCCCCGTCCTCAACGCCGGCCAGGAGGCCGGATCGCTGGAGGGTTGGTGGTACATGCGCAAGGAGGGCCTGCGGCTGCGCTACCGCGCCGCCGTCCCCGAACCCTCCGTCACCACGTTGCTGAACACACTCGTCAAGGAGGAGCTCGTCGAGGGCTGGGCCACCGTGATCTACGAGCCGGAGGCTCATGTCTTCGGTGGCCCCGAGGCCATGGAGGTCGCCCACCAGCTCTTCCACGCCGACAGCCGGCACCTGCTGGCCCGGGCCGCCGAGCCCTGCACGCCCACGCTCGGACGAGCCGAGACCGTCGTCGTCCTCGTCTCCGCCATGCTCCGCGCCGCCGGACTCGACTGGTACGAACAGGGCGACGTCTGGGCGAAGTTCGCCCTGCTTCGCGACGTCGCCGCCCCCGTGGCCCCCGAGCGGGCGGCTGCCCTGACCGCCGCCATGCAGCATCTGATGCGCCTCGACACCTGGGCGCTCACCCGCGGCACCACCCCGCTCGCCCACCACGGCGATTGGGTCGACGCCTTCCAACAGACCGGGCAGGATCTCGCCCGCCTCGCCCGCGACGGTGTTCTCACCCGCGGTCTGCGCGCCGTCCTCGCGCACCACATCGTCTTCCACGCCAACCGCGCCGGCCTGCCGGTCGATCACCAAGCCGCCATGGCCGCAAGGGCGTTGGACGCCGTCTTCCGCTCCGACGAGGGTCCCGTGCCCTCGACGTCCGCCATCCACGCAACCACTAGGGTCACCCACATGACTACTCTCAGCAATGAAGCCGATTCCGCCGAGCAACTGCGCGGCGCCCTCACCGACCGCCTGCTCGACCAGGGCGCCATCCGCACCGGCGCGGTCGAGGCCGCCTTCCGCGCCGTGCCCCGCGAACCCTTCCTGCCCGGCTTCCCGCTGGAGGCCACCTATGCGGACAACCCGAACTACACCAAGACCGACGGCAGCGGCACGCAGATCAGCGCCGCCTCCCAGCCCGCGATCGTCGCCCTGATGCTCGAACAGCTCGACCCGCAACCCGGCGAGAAGATCTTCGAGGCCGGAGCCGGCACCGGCGTCAACGCCGCCTACATGGGCCACATCGTCGGCCCCGGCGGGCACGTGGTGACCGTGGACGTGGACGAGGACCTTGTCGACGGCGCCCGCAAGCACCTTGCCGACGCCGGCATCACCAACGTCGAGGTCGTCCTCGGCGACGGCGCCCTCGGCCACCCGGACGGTGCCCCGTACGACCGCGTCATCGCCACGGTGAGCACCAGTGAGATGCCCACCGCCTGGCTCCAGCAGGTCAAGCCGACCGGCCGGATCGTCCTGCCGCTGCGCCTGCGCGGCACCGCCAGCCGCGTCATCGCCTTCGAGCGCGGCGAGGGCGGCTGGGCATCGGTCGACGACCAGCTCGCCGTCTTCATGCCGCTACGAGGCAGCATGGACGACGCCCGCCGCACCGTCTCCCTCACCAGCGAGGGCGACGTCACCCTCCAGGTCCACAAGGACCAGGACCAGGCCATCGACGCCGACCTACTGGCCGACGTCCTCGACAGCGAACGACACGAGACCTGGACCGGCGTGACCATCCCGGCCGGCACCACCTACGAGTACCAGGACCTCTGGCTGGCCCTCACACTCCCGAACTCCCTCATGCGAATGAGCGTCACCGGCAACGCGCGCGAGCGCGGCGTGAACCCCATGTTCGGCTGGGGCGCCATGGCCACCGTCGACGCCGGCTCCCTCGCCTACCTCACCCTGCGCCTCGGCGAGCCCGACGCCGACGGCCGCAAGACCTACGAGACCGGCGTGATCGGCCACGGCCCCGCGGGCGCCGCCCTCGCCGATCTCGTCGCCGAGCAGATCCGCGTCTGGAACGCCGGCTTCCGCGGCCGGACCTTGCGCATCGAACTCCCCGACACCCCCGCCACCGCGGACCCGTCCGCTGGCCGGTTCGTCATGGACCGCCCCAACCACCCGATCACCCTCGCCTGGGAGTGACCCGCGTGCACCCGACCGGACCGATTGCCCAGCGCTTCCCGCTGGTACCGCGGATCCGGCCCGCGTGCCTACCCCTCGACGCCCGTGTCGGCCAGCTCGTGGAGCTGGCCGACACGGCCTCGCGGCAGGTCGACCCGGGCCACGCATCTGTCGTCTTCAACCAGGCAGCGCTCCTCGCCTCCGACGTAGGCCTGCCCGGGTACGCCCGCGAGCTGTGCCACCGCCACGCCGCCCTCTACCTCACCCGCGGGCCGCTCCCGGCGATGAGCGCCATCCGCGGCCTCGAACCCCTGGTCAACCTCGCCCGCCTCCACATCCGCGCCGGCCACCACCAGCACGGCCACCAGCTCCTGCTCGACCTCTACAGCGCTGTCACCCGCGCCACCGAGACCGTCCTCGACGGCCTCGCCGTCCCCGCCCACCTCACCGAGACCGACGAGCAGCGTGGCAAGGTCCGCCAGTGGCTGTGGCGCGTCGTCATCGCCGACGGCACCCGCGCCCTCACCGCCGCCGGCCGCTGGACGGATGCCCTGCGCCACATCGAGGAACACCGCGGCATCGGCCAGCGCATCCTCGACGGCCGCCAGGTCGCCATCCTCACCCGCATCACCAACGCCGACCTGCCCGGTGCACTCGCACTGCTGGCCGCCACCGACCCCGGCGACCCTTGGGAGGACGCCGTCACCGCCATCCTCACCGCGCTATGCCGCCCCGACGACGCGCGCACCGCCGAAGCCGCCATCGACCACTGCATCACCTTCGAACCGGACGAGGGCCTGGCCGTCTTCAGCACCCGCCTCGCCCTGACCGCACTCGACGCCGCCGGCCAGGACACACCCGCCGCCCGAAACCTGATCGAGCAGCTGTCCAGCCGAACGGGTGAAATGGGTGATGGTTACGCGCTGCGCGACCTCCTCGCCCACCCGAGCGTCCGTGACGGCCTCGAACCCGACCGGACAGCCGCGCTCGAACGCGCTCTCGCCGCCTGCGCACTGGGCTCCGGAACACTGCCCACCCCCCTTCGCGAGCAGTTGGAGGAGGCGCTGGGCAGCGCCTCGGCGGTGCTCGAAAACTCCCCGTTCGACCCGGGCTCGCCCGGTGGTAATCCGCTTGAACGGCACACTCGAACAGCACCATCATCAGACCCTCCCCGTCTGTGAACCAGCCCCAACTCGGCTTACCCGATGCCCACTTGGGCCATCCTTTCCTGCCGATTCGGCGGCTCCGTATGCCCGCGCACTGTCCGTGTCTGGAGGAGCTGTGGTGAAGACCCCCGCCTTGATGGTCAGCGACCCGTGCAAGGAGGCGAACGCGTGAGTGCCGCGACCCAATCGGCCGAGGCCGCCGACGAGGAGCTGCAATGGCTGGCCGACGGCCGTCGCATCGAGGCCATCGAGGCGATCAGCGTCAGCGCCATGGCCCGCCGTCTGCCCACGCTGGTGGTCCGCGCCTTCCGACTCGGCTGGCGCATCGACCGCGCCTCCGTCGCGCTGCTGCTGGCCTGCCAGGTCGTCTCCGCCGTACTCGGCGCGGCCGGACTGTTCGCGACCACCGGCACGATCGCGGCCCTGTTCGACCCGGGCCGGATCAGCGACAAGCTCGCCCACGCCGCGCCGTCCATCCTGGTGATCGCCGCAGCAGCTGGCGCCCGCTCGCTGCTTGGCATCACCATCCGCACTATCACCGTCCACCTGTCCCCACGGATCTCCCGCGAGGCGGAAGCGGCGGTGCTGCGCGCCACCGTGGCCGCCGAGCTGACCGCCTACGACCACGCCGGCTACAACGACGAGCTGGAGGCCGCCGACCGCGGCGCCGAGGTGTGCGTGGACATCGTCGGCGAGGCACAGAACCTGATCGCCTCACTCGCCTCCCTCGTCGGCGCCGCGAGTGTGCTGACGGTGCTCCACCCGCTGCTGCTTCCGCTCCTCGTGCTGGCCGCACTGCCGCAGGGCATCGCGTCGGTTCACGCCGCCAGAGTCCAGTTCCTCGCGAACCGGGCCGCCATCGGCGACCGCCGGATCATGGCGAACCTGCGCTGGTACATCCACCTCAAGCGCAACGCCGACCAGGTCCGCTCCGACACCATGGGCGACTTCCTGCTCGCCAAGTACGAGCTGGTCGGCCGACGGCTGGACGCCAGCTCCCGGCAGGCGGCGATGAAGGGCGCCAAGGTCTCGGTAATCGGCGCCGCCGCGTCCGGCCTCGGCACCACCCTGGTGTGGGCCGCGATGCTGTGGCTGGTCAGCACCGGCCGGATGAGCCTGCCCCACGGCGGCGCGGCCGTGTTCGCCCTCGGCGCGGTCAGCACCAGCCTCCACGGCATCGTCGGCTACGGCGCCGACCTGTTCCGCACCGGCATGTACCTGGACGACTGGTCGAGCTTCCTCGACACCGCCGGCGGCCACCGACTGCAGCGCGGCGCCGCCGTCCCGCAAGCACCGCACCGGATCACGGTCAAAGACCTCACCTACGCCTACCCCTCCTCCGAGCGCACCGCGCTGGACAAGGTGAATCTGCACGTCGACCGCGGCGAGATCCTGGCCCTGGTGGGCGAGAACGGCTCGGGCAAGACCACCCTCGCGAAACTCCTCGCCGGTTTGTATCTTCCGGCCGACGGATCGGTGCGCTGGGACGGACACGACACGCGCGACCTCGACCCGCACGCCCTGTGGCGCCAGGTCGCGGTCGTGCCCCAGGACTACGCACGCTGGCCGTTGACCTGCCGGGAGAACATCACGCTGGGACAGCCGGGCCCCGACGGCGACGAGGCGGTGATGCGCGCCGCCGAAGCCTCCGGAGCGGGCGAGGTCGTCGCCAAGCTCCGCCGGGGCCTGTCCACGCTCCTGGCCGTGGAGTGGATGGGAGGAGAGGAGCTGTCCGGCGGACAGTGGCAGCGACTGGCCATCGCCCGGGCGTTCCACCGCGAGGCCGGACTGCTGGTCCTGGACGAGCCCACCGCCGCCCTCGACCCGCGGGCCGAGCACCGGATCTTCCAGAACCTGCGGGTCGTCGCCCGCGATCGGGCGGTCGTCCTGGTCACCCATCGGCTCACCAACGTCGCCATCGCCGACCGGATCGTGGTCCTCGAAGACGGAAAGGTCCTCCAGGAAGGAACCTTCGCCGAGCTGGTAGCCGACGCGGGCGGCCGGTTCAGGGAGCTGTGGGACCTGCAGAACGAGCGCACCGGCGTGCCCGCCCAACGAGCCGTACCGGTCCGAGAGAGCAAGGAGCCCCTCCAGTGATCGACTTCGACGTGCTGACCGACCTGGCCTCCCGCGAAGGCATCGAGGGGATCGGCGTAGGCGTGGTCGTCCGCGACGCCTCCGGCCGCATCCTGATGATCCGCAGGGCCGCACACGACGTCCTGCCCGGCCTGTGGGAGTACCCGGGCGGCGGCCGGGAGAACGGAGAACCCGTGCCGGCGGGCGCGGCGCGTGAGCTGGCCGAGGAGACCGGGCTCACTGGCCTGGCGCTGGAGTACGCACGGCACCTGGACTTCACCAACCAGCGCGGCCTGCGGGTCCGGCAGTTCGTCTTCACCACCGTCGTCCCCGACGGCACCCCGGTCGTCCTGTCGCCCGACCACGACGGCCACCAGTGGGCCGGCGCCGACCAGCTGCCGCCGACCAGCGAGGGCCAGCGCGCGGTCATCGAGTGGCTCACCCACCGCCTCGCCGTCCCCGGCTGGCGGCCGGTCGGCGGCTACCTCCTCACCATCGCCCGTCCCAGCTCCTACGCCTGCTTCCTCGTCACCGACCCGCAAGGCCGCGTCCTCGGGATGCGCTCCACCATCAACCCGGGCGTGTGGAACTTCCCGGGCGGCAACGTCGAACACGGCGAGACCCCCTTCACCACCGCCCTTCGCGAGGCCCAAGAAGAACTGAGCCTCGACCTCGCAGCGGAGAACCCCGAGGTCATCGCCCGAAAGCGCCTGGTCGCCGTCATCCACGAGCAGGCCGGCACCGAGTACCCCGTCCCCGTCTGCGGCTACGTCTTCGACGGCGGCATCCTCACCACCGAGCAGCGGGCCCGGATCCACCTCGATCCAGCCGAGCACACCGAGTGGCGGTTCGAGACCGCCCACGACTGGCGCGCCCACATGAACCCGGACCGCTACCGGCGGCTCCGGCAGGTGCTGCGCGCCCACCGCTCCGGTGTCCCGCTCTACCTGGAGCGCCCCACACCGGCCGACGACGACTTCGAGGGCGTCCTGGTCTTCGTCACCGACCGGGTGGGTCGACTGCTGATGCACCTACGCGAAGCCGGGCCGGGCATGGCCTGGCCCGGCTACTGGACTCCGATCGGCGGGTGGCGCGAGGCCGACGAGAGTGCCCGGGAGAGCGCGGTGCGCGAGGTTCGCGAGGAGGCCGGTATCGAGATCACCAGGCTGCGGCCCCTCCCCGACCCGCACCATGACCTCGGCCTCCCGCTCACCCGCGTCCTGCACGCCGTCTGGGACGGCACCGACAGCGACCTGCGGCTCGGTGACGAGGGCCTGGCCGTACGCATGGTTCCCCTCGACGAGGTACTGGACCTGAAGGTGCCGCCCTACATGCACCACTACCTGCCGCTGCTCGACGCTGCGGCCGACCGGCCCACCGGGAGGATCTCGTGACCCAGCTCGACCACCCCAGCCGGCCAGCGGACAGGGAGCCCCGCAAACCGGGGACGGACCCGCTGACGCTGGTCGTCGGCGTCCACCTCGTCTTGCTCGACGACGGGACCGTGCTACTCGGGCGGCGGCGCAACACCAGCTACGCCAACGGACTGTGGCACCTCCCGGCGGGACACATGGAGCGGGGCGAGCCCATCACCCGCTCGATGACCCGCGAGGCGGAGGAGGAACTCGGTATCACCATCGCCGAGAACGACCTCGAACTCGTCCACACGCTGCACCACCTCGACGCCGACGACGGCCGCAGCCGTCTCCAGTTGTTCTTCCATGCCGCGCGCTATGAAGGCCGGGTTCGCAACGCGGAGCCGCACAAGTGCGAGGAACTGCGGCGATGGCCACTCGACCGGCTGCCGGCCGATATCGTGCCCTACACCGCGCACGCGCTCGGCGAAATCGCCTGCGGCAACCCGCTGTCCACCGTCGGCTGGCCGGCATGACCGCACCCGCCCTCCCCGACGACGCCGACCGGCTACTGCGCGAGACGGCAGGTCCGTACGAGCTGCTGTGCGCATGCTCGCCTGACCCCACCGGAAGGGCGACGGTGTGGGAGGTCCGTACCGATGACGGCAGCCGCCTGTTCGCCAAACGGCACAAGAACGAGTTCATGCACCAGCGCGAGACCACCGCCTACCGGATCCTCGCGCCGGTCCTCGGCGCCGGTCTGGCACCGGACCTGCTGGCCGAGGACGCCCGATCGTTGCTCGTCGTCACCGCCGCGTTGCCCGGCACCCCGGCCACCAGGACCGCCCTTACCGCGGCCGAGGAGCGGGAGGTGTACCGGCAAGCCGGGCAGCTCGCGGCCGTCATCCATGCCCACCCGACAGCTGGTGCCCCCGTCGGGGAGCAGCTGCCCTGGGCCGAAGAGCGTGACCGGGCGCTCGCCCGCGCCCGCGACGCTCAACTGTCCGACGAGGACATCGAGGTCCTGGCCGACGCCACCTGCATCGAGCCTCCACACGTAGCTCTCGCGTACTGTCACGGCGACTTCGGCCCCAGGAACTGGCTCGTCCACCATCAGGGTAACAACCTGATCGTTAGCGTGATCGACTTCGAGCGCAGCCAGGTCGAGGCGCCGGTGCGGCGCGACCTGATGCGGGTCATGCTCCAGCTCACCCCACACCGGCCCGACCTCCGCACGGCGTTCCTCGCCGGCTACGGACGAGACCTCACCGCTGACGAGTGGGCGGCGTGCCGGGCCTGGGCAGCGATCGACTGCCCCGCCGCCCTGCGCTGGGCCCTCGACCACCACCACGACGAAGAGATCATCGGCTACGCCCGCACCGTCCTGGAACAGCTCCGCCACCCCGCGCCGACCGCCTGAAATCCCCATCCACTCAGCCAACTTGGAGGTAACACTGTGGAGAGCCTTCGCCAGGCCGTGGCCGTGATCGCCCACGACCAGCCCCGGGGCCGGATCGCGACGATCCACTACGCGGCGAACAGCTGGAGCGCGACGCCGGCGTGGACGATCCCCGGCGGCAAGGTCGAGGTCGGCGAGCGCCTCGACGAGGCCGCCGCCCGTGAACTACGCGAAGAGACCGGGCTGATCGTCGAGCCCGAGCACCTGCGGCTCGTCCACACCGCCCAGGTCCGTGTCGGCTGGGACGGCAAGGGGCCCTTCCTGCTCAGCGTGTTCCTCGCCACCGCCTGGCGTGGCGAGCTGACGAACACCGAGCCGGCCAAGCACCTCGCCGTCACCTGGACCCCGGCCGACGCACTGCCCCTGCCGATGTTCCCGACCTCCCACGCCGCCCTCACCCTCTACCTGTCCGGCGGACGGGGCTTCTCCACCCACGGCTGGGACGGCAAGCCCTTCGACCCGCACGCCCTGGTCCGCGCGTGAGAGCGATGGGACGACACCGACGACCGCCCGACCCTCAGCTGCCGGACGACGCCGACGCCCGGCTGCACGCCATCGCCAACAAGCAGCCCATCGTGGAAGAAGGCGTCGTCGTCTTCCACGACAGCACCGTCCCCTACGCCTACCGGACCGTGCACCGGCCGGACGGCGGGACCGACCGTCACCTCGTCCGCCTGGATCCACCGCCACCGCAGCTGTCCCACTGACCGCCCTTCCCGGAGGAATCCCCTTGCCCGGTCAATCCGTTCGCGCCGCCGGCCCGCAGGACGCCGACGAGCTACTGCGCCTGCGCGTCGCGGTCCTCGACGGCGCCCAGCTCACCGACGAGTGGCGCTCGACCTTCCGCGACGACATGCACGCCCGCCTCGGCACCGATCCGCACCTGCTCGCATACGTCGTCCCCGCCGACGAGCACACGCTCGCCTCGTGCGCCATCGGCATCGTCTACCGCGGCTACCTCGGGCCCACCCACCCCACCGGGCTGTGGGGCCGCGTCCACACGGTGGCCACCGACCCCGCCCACCGGCGCCGCGGCCACGCCCGCGCCGCCACCGAAGCCCTCATCGACGCGCTCAAGGCGACCGGGTGCGGCTCGATCGAACTGCGCGCCACCGAGGCCGGCGCCCCGCTCTACCACTCCCTCGGCTTCGGACCGCTGGACGGCTACATGGCGCTGCGCCCCGGCCCCGAGGGCTGGACGCGGTGAACGGCTTCGACCTCGACACCTACAACGAGCAAGCCCGCAACGGGCCATGCTTCATCTGCTCGATGCTCGCCGACGTTCCCGGATACGAGCACCGGATCGTCCTGGACGACGGCGTCCACGTCGCGTTCCTCGACCGCTATCCGACGCTTCCGGGCAAGGTGCTGGTGGCCCCGCGCGCCCACGTCGAGGACGCCATCGGCGGCTTCACCGAGGAGCAGTACCTGGCCCTGCAGCTGGTGGTCCACCGGGTCGCCACCGCCCTCGCCGCGACCGTCCCGACCGAGCGCCTCTACGTGCTCAGCTTGGGAAGCCAGCAGGGCAACGCGCACGTCCACTGGCACGTCGCAGCCCTGCCGCCCGGCGTCCCGTACGAGCAGCAGCAGTTCCACGCCCTGATGACCGAGGGAGCCGGCGTCCTGCCGGACGACCCCGAGGAGTCCGAGCGCCTCGCCGCCCAGCTCCGCGCCCGGCTCCACCAACCCGCCCAGGAAGACGCGGTGTTACCGGCGGCCCGTCCGAGTCCTGCTGAGGAGACCGCTTGAAGGCCCGCCCCTCCACGCGCGAACAGGAAGGCGCGGTCTCCGACAGCGAGCGGTTCCTGTTCGGCTGCCGGCTGCGCTACGACTACAGCTTCGCCGACCACGAGCCCGACATCCCAGGCCAACGCCTCGCCTCCGACGTCCCCGCACGCCAAGCCAACTGACCGCCAAGACCACTTCGCGACACCGCAGCCATACCTGCCCGAGGAGCCGACCTTGGTCCGCATCACCAACTTCAACGCCTACAAGCTCAAACTCACCGACCGCAACACCGCTGGCTGGAGGGCCCGTGTCACTGCCATTCAGGAGGTGGCGCCCGACATCTTGACCCTCCAAGAAGTCCTCGTCGACGAGGAACTGAAGCAAGGCGAGACAGAGCTTGACCGCGCGCAGCGATGGCGGGCCGAGGCCGGCGAGATCATCGGATCCCTCGCGGCCGACTGCGGCCTGACCGCCACGACGATACGTGCGGACGGAACCCGCGGTGGCATCGCCATGGCGAACAACCAGCACCGGGGCTGGTACACCGCCATCCTCTGGAATCCGGACACCGTGCGCGCGGTACCCGGAGGATTCCGCCCGTTCGGCGCACCGGACTTCTGGCACGGCTGTACCACCGTGCAACTCGATGTCGGCGCGGCGGAGCCCCTCCTCGTCGCGAGCTACCACGGTGACCCGTTCCGGCCCGACTTCCGCGCGAACGAGGCTTTGCGACTCAAGGGGATCTTCCGCCGCACCGGCGGAGCGAAGCCGGGCATCCTGGCGGGCGACTTCAACTCCATCTCCGCCGCGACCACCATCCCCGGCGGCACGCGGTTCTACGACCCCGAGCCGTACCTCGACCAGGACCACGACGACCTGGAGTACCAGCTCCAGCCCGGCACGGCCGGGGGCACCCAGCTGGCCGACCGGCGCCAGACCGCAGCGCTGCTGCGCGCCGGCTACATGGTCGACGCCGCCGCCCACCTGGCGGCACCGTGGCAGCCGACCGTCGGCTACTGGGCCGACGGGCAAGGCGATCCGGACCCGTGGGGCGAGCGACGCATCGACCTGATCCTTGCGACCCGGCCCGTCGCCCCCGCCCTGGTCCACTACCTTGCCCACGTCAGCCCGGCCAGCGAGGCTGCGGCCGACCACCGCCCCGTCTACGCCGACCTGGACGTCAGCGCTATCCCGGCCCCGCAGGAGACGCGGTGAGGAAGTTCATGACCATCAGCCGCTGGTGGGGACGCCAGGACGGCCCAGCTGAGGACTGGGTGCGACCACACGTCCTGTGGTTACCCCAGGACCAGCCGCAGGTCCTCGAGTACTTCGCCCGGCTGCGCGAAATGACCGAGCAGTACCCGGACGTGATCGCACCAATTGCCGATGACGACCTGCACATGACGATCCAGAAGATCCACCCGCTGACTGCCGCCGGCGCGCGGGTCGACGGGGCGATCCTCGCGAGCGCCGCCACCGCCGTCCAGAAGGAACTCGCCGACATGGAGCCGTTCACCATCGAGATCGGCCCGGCCCGCGCCTCCGGCTCCGCCGGCCTCGTGGACATCTGGCCGGAGCACGGCCCTGACCGGCTGTACCAGCGTGTGCGGGCCGGGCTCACCGACGCCGGTCTGGAACTCCCGCCCGCCGAGAAGCACTTCTGGTGCCACATGTCGTGCGGCTACGGTGTCCAGGACACCGATACCCCCGAACTCGCCGCCCGCTCGGACCGCCTCGCCTCCGACCTCGGCCGCCAGATCCGGCCGGGAATCCGCACCAACGCCACCGTCTCCAGCGTGTGGCTGGTGTGGGAACGCCAGCACCCCGCCCCGGTCCCCCGCTACACCTTCGAGCGCGTCCACCAGCTGCACCTGGGCAAGTCCTGACCAACAGCGGCCAGGCCGAGCCGCCCACGCGAACGGCCGCCGCACCAATGTGACGGAGAAGCGATCGTGGAGAAGTTCGTTCCGAAATTCCAGGGCGCGCCGTGGCCCGACGGCGCCCGCGTCCTGCACGTCTACGCCGTTCCGGACCTGCAGACCGACCTCCCCCTGGCCCGGCTGGTCAACGAGTGCCGGGACGCGATGAGCCCCTATCCGATCACCTCGATCGGCGACGGCACGCTGCACTGCACCATCGAGATGGTCGCCGACACCACCGCCGACAAGATCACGCCGGAAGAGCGCGACGACCTTGTGGCCGCCCTGCACACGCACCTGGCCTTCACCGGCCCGCTGGAGGTCACGGCCGGCAGCCCGATCGCCAACCGGGCCGGGGCCTTCCTGGACCTTTCGCCCGACGCGAGGCTGGTCGACCTGCGCGAGCATGTCCGCGACGCGATCCGCGAGGTCCGCGGGCCCGGCGCGCTGCTCCACGACGGCGGCCGGCACCACATCTCACTCGGCTATGCCTGGGCCGAGGCGTCTTCCGACGCGCTGCAGACGGCCCTGCGGAGGATCTCGCCCAGCCACGTCCCCGTTCGTTTCACCGCGCTCCACCTGCTCGACGTGAAGTTCCAGCAGGTCCCGCGTCCGGGGGGCGAGTTGGCCTGGGAACTGACGTGGGAGCCGGTCGCAGCCATCGCCCTCAGTAACGGCTCCGACGACGCCCAGCCGTCGCAGCCCGCTCACTGACACCCGTTCGCCGTCCCGCCCGGCGCAGGCACGCGTCGGGCGGGACAACCCTTCCACCAGGCTCCACACCGCAGCCCGTAACCAGGAGGAACCGCATGTCCGACCCCACCGTCCCCGCCCCGGACCTCACAGCTGCCGGCCCGGCCGCCATCGACTGGCCGGGTCTTCTCCGGCAGGGAACCGGGCCGACCCAGGCCGAGTTCCGCCGGCTCGTCGAGCAGACCACGCACTACCACGGCTACAGCCCCAACCTCGTCTGGGGAAACCTGCAGACCCGCGCCTACGCCGAGGAGGTCCTGCGTCTGGTCGTCGACCTGCACGGCATCCCGCGGGACATCGAGGCCGGTGCCGCCGAGCGCGTCGCCCGCGCCCAGTACTTCGGCGTCGGCGGGCGCAGCTTCCACGTCCTACTCGGTGAGCAGGCGCTGCTCACCGGCATCGGTGGCCCCGAGGTCATGCGCGCCCAGCTCGAACACCTCCTGGAGGCCCTGAAGTTGCCCGGCCTCACCCTCGGCATCATCCCCGCCCGCGCCCGGCTCGCCGTCTATCCCGGCGACGGATTCGGGATCTTCGACGGCGCTCGCGTCGAGGTCGAGGGCTACCGAGGGGGCGAGACGATCACTGACGACCGTGTTCAGATCTTCCACCGGGCCTTCGATCGGCTCCACGAGTCCGCCGTGTACGGCGACGACGCCCGGGCCATCATCACCACGGCCCTGCACACCTGCTGAGCTCCGGCCGCCGCTTTCACACCCGCGAAGGACACCGCCGATGTCGACCACCTCCACCGTGCCCGTCGTCCGCACGGGCGAGCGCGCCGGACAGGACAACCGCCCCACCGAGGACCGGATCGTGGTGCTTGACCACGCCCTGGTCGTTCTGGACGGCGTCAGTACCGTCACCGACGATCAGCCGCGCGGCGGCTGGTACGCCGGGGCCCTCGGCGAGCGGATCGCCAACCTGCTGACCCGCACACCCCGATCCGATCTTCGCGAGGTCCTCACCGCCGCCATCGGCGGCCTCGCCCGCGACCACCACTTGATCCCCGGGCGCTCCCCAGCCGCGACCGTCGCCGTCGCCCGCCTCGCGAACCACCAGATCGACGTCGCCGTCCTCGGCGACAGCCCGATCACCGCAATTCACCACGACGGCACCCTTCTTCAGCTCCGGGACGACCGTCTCGCGCACCTCGTCGACGCCCAGCCCCAGGCGGCCCTCTACCGGTCCCGGCTCCGCGCCGGCCGCGGCTTCGACCAGCAGCACCGCGAAATTCTGCGCGAGCTACGGGACTTCCAGAACACCCAGGTCAACCGCCCCGGCGGGTACTGGATCGCCGAAGCCGCCCCCGAGGCCGGCCAGAACGCCTTCGTCGCAACCTGGCCGGCCGAGGGGCTCACCGACCTGCTCCTGGCCACCGACGGCATCACCGAGGCCGTCGATGCCTACGGCCTCCTCACCTGGCAACAGGTCGCCGCCCTCTCCCGCGCAGTCGGGCCGGACGCCGTCATCGACACCATCCGCGACTTCGAAACCCAGGACCCGGACGCCCGCCGCCACCCCCGATACAAGCCCTCCGACGACGCCGCCCTCGCCCACTGGCTACTCGCCGCTCCGCAACCCGGCTGCCCGTGATCCGAGGAAACCAGAATCGGAAACAGCTATGCAGCCAACCAGGGGATCGATGACAACCAACACGACTATGGTGGGGCGGTGACCTGGAACTTCGCCACGAGCCACATCGGCCACGACGGCGCCGGCAACCTCACGCTGGAGGTCTGCCACCGTCGCGCGGACTACGGCAACCGTTTCGGCGGGGTGTTCTGGCTCAGCACCCCGCCACCGCCGGACGGTACGCCCGAGCTGGACGTGTGCTGCCCGCTGTGTATGGCAGACCGCGGCCTGACCGTCTCCGGGGCCTGGGGCGGTCCCGCCCGGCTGACCTGCGTGTGCACTCACTCCTGGACGCCCCGGCTGCCCGGCCTCTCACCCGAGGATGTTCTGCGGAAGCTCGTGCGCCTGGCCCTCGCATCGGATCCCGGTCCCGGTATGCCGTTGTGGCGGATGCGGGCCGACCACGACGCCGAGCCTCCCACGCCGCTCCAGCAGGCCGTCCACCCGTACGTCGCCGACGCCTCTCGCGCACTCAACCGTCGAGAGTGGCAGTTCAGCGACAGCGAGTGCTCTGTGGCCTCCAACCTGCTGACGCGGGCCGGCTGCCGGTCGTACTGGAGCCCCGAGGCACTTGAGGCCCTGGCGCAGGAAAGGCGGACCGACGAGGACCACCTCAAGTGGGTTCATGAAAACCTCCAGGCGCTGGAGGATCACGGCAGGACGACCCGCGGCCGTCTCGGGCAGTTCCTATCGGACTGCGCCGCCGCGCTGCGACCGGCCGCCCTACTGACCATGGACGACCTGGAACCCGGGAAGACGTGGTCCCGCATGCCGCCCGTACTCGATGACGCCCGAGGGGCGCTCGGCAGCGTCCACGTCGTACTGACCGCGGGCGCCACAGGCGACGTCGATTACTGACGCCGACCACGATCTGCCGCACCACCCCTTGCCCCACGAGGTGTTCGGTCGGCCTTGGCGGCACACCGCCTAGGATCGACGCATGGTCAGCAATAGTGGGCGATTGTGGGAGGACGCCCGGGCCAAGGCCCGCGAGTTCCAGTGCCTAGATCGCGACGTCCGAGATGTCCTCGCCCTGATCTACTACCTGATCGCGGTTCAGGACGGCGCCGCCATGGACCAGGTCTCCCTGCGGTCTGTCCGCTACCGCCTCGCCGATCCGCAGCGCCTGCACCAAGACCTCGCCGACCTGCTGCCCGGCCCAGCACGTGAGGAGGACTGGACCAGGCCTGTTGAGAAGGGCATGGCCGATCTGACGCAGGCACGGCTGGCCGAGCACGGCCAGGACCACGGCCCGTTCACCGGCCCGCCCCCCGTGGAGGGAACGGTCTGGAGGCTCTGGCACGCGCTGAACGCCCGGCACGGCGTGCCGCTAGAGGACACCCTGACGTCCGACATGGTCACCGAGGACGTGTACGGCAGGTACAAGTCGAGCGGGATGACCGTCTTCGAGCACGCGGTACGCGAGCTGACCGGCCAAGTCGACCAGCTTCTCCTGCCGACCAGCGGAGCGTTGAACCTGCGGGCCCACGTCAAGGTCACCGGCGGCCTCCACGCCGGACGAACCGGCCGCCTCCGCGCGGTCACCTGGGGCGCCAACGACGAGCAGCGCACCTGCACCGACGCCCCCGCAGTCTTCCGGGTCAACTTCGACGACCGCCACGAGAGTGCCGACATCGCCCCCGGCGACGTGGAGAAGCTGCCTGAGTGGGACCGCCGGTTCGTCGTTGTCCACGCGGGCGAGCCGCTGCCGACCGAGTGGGCTGCCTCGGTTCTGCTGGCCGCCGCCGGTCCGTCGCCCGCCTGGCACGACGAAGCGACGGAACGCCTTCGGCGGTGGCAAGGCGACGGACGCATGGTCGTCCTCGTGGCCCGGCCGCGGCACGGCCAGGCGCTGAGCGCCGAGGAGGAGCGGTGGGTTGACTCGGCCGCCGCCTGGGCCGACGAGATCATCGCCCTCGAAGCCGACGACCGTTCCTCGCCGCCTCGCCTCACGATCGACCAGCCAGCCGACGCCCTCCACCGCCCTGCGCGCCTGACCCTCGCAGCCGCTCCCGGACGGGCGCCGGCCCCCGAAGACGCTCCCTCCTGGGCCCGGACCCACCGCGTCGCCGTTGCGCCCACGATCACCGCAGCGGTCGAGGCCGCGCTGAGCCGGATCGGCCGAGGGCACCAACGGACCGCCGGGTATCGCCAGGTGCCGCTTCTCGTCGCCCGCTCCGCGGCGTTCATCGGCTGGTCCGTGGAACAGCTGACGGCAGGCACGGTGCTGGAGGAAGCCCGGGTGGAGTGGGCGTGCCGCGAGGAGGATGCCGGTGAGCCGATCTCGTGGTGGGCCCTGCGCACCCGCCTCCGGTACCAGGACGGCTCTCGAAGCGAGGAGACCGTGCTCGCGCACCCGGGCCTACTGAGCGTGGTCGTCTACCACGCGCAGGAGCCGTGGACGGACACCGAGGTCGTCCTCCTTCCCAGCCCCGCCGCCGCACGCGGGAAAGCACGCGAGTTCCTGCGCCTTCCCACTGTCACCAACAACGTGCGCGCCGGCGGAGGCAACACCGACCGCGCCTGGTCGTTCCTCGTGGAAGGGCTGAACCTGTTCCTCGACTCCAGTCGCCTGCGCCGGAGCGAGGTCCGCAACGACAGCCAGCTCACCTCTGCCCACCGCAGCGTCGTCCCCGTGGCGTTGACCGACGAGGAGTTCGACGACCTCCAGGACCGACTGGAGCTGAGCCCGCCCGGCGCGCCGGAGGTGCACCGGTTGGCTGACCTCATGGCGAACTCGGTCTGCGACTGGGCCACGCTGGGCGCCATCACCACCGCCGTGCAGCCCAACCTGCCGGCCGCATCCCTTGACCCGTGGGCCGCGCGCCAGAGGATGCTGCAGTGGCGCGAGGCCGTTACCCGGGCCACCGCCCTCGCCGCTCCCCACCACGAGGGATCGGATTCTGCCGCCGTCCGGGACATCATCACGCTGATCCTCTATGCCCTCCACCTGCGCGAACGACAGCCGGTTGGCGATGTGTCGTGGTGGACCGTGCTGTTCCACCTTCAGGACGACCAGCACGTCATCGACCTGGTGGAGCAAACGCTCCAGGACAGCGGCCACGACGTGATCCCACGGCTCAGCTTCAGGTCGCCCGACCAGAGGAGGGCCGACCCCGTTACCCGGCGGTGGGAACGGCTGAACCGCACTCGGAACACGGGTCACCCGCAGGACTCGCCTGCGGCCGGGCCACCCGACGGCCCCGATCACGGGCCCGATGTACATGGCAGCCGCCGCAGCCGACCCGACCCGATCATCAAGTCGTGCGTCCCTCTTGCCGCAGCCGCCGTCCACGCCGTTCTGGAGGGCGGTTTCACCGAGCATCAGCGCATCCGCGTCACGGCCGGCCCGTACGAGGGCCGTACCGGCTTCGTACGGCGCCCCGTCTGGAGGCTGGACCGCGAGACCTTGCAGATCGTGGTGCCTCCCACCACGTACATCGTGAACCTCGACGACCTCGACGACACGATAGAGATCGACGCTGGCCAGCTCACCGGCCACACGGACGGACACAGCCGGCCCAGCTCCCCACTTGCCACCCCGAACAACCCGGCTGGCGACCCGACTTCACGATAGGGTCAGGCCTCGGCGTAGGCCCCAAACAGGCTCGCCGGACGCCGCTCTCCGGGGTCGCCAGCTCCCAGCAGCTCGACCGGACATCACGGCGCCACCGAAGGGGTACGGGAGGGAAACTCGGTGAACGATCTGATGAACCAGCTGCCACGTCCGCTGGTTGAGCGGATGGGCCGGATGAGCGGCATGGCACTGCGCGGCATCTTCGCCCTGGTCGACGAGCAACCCGACACCTTCGCCGCTCTGGTAGAGCGGATCGGCACCTGGGACGACGATCCGGGGCGCCCGCCGTACCCGCGGCCCCGTTACCAGTTCGCCGTCACCGAGGTGCTGCGGATCATCAACGACGCCTTCACCGCCATCGAGGAGGTCGGCCCGCTGCCCAACGAGGCCGTGGTGGAGGGCGCCCGCCCGTTGATCGAACGGTTCGCCCCTGCGGAGTACCGCGACGCCGCCCTAGAGAAGCTGGCCACCTTGCCGCCAGGCAGCGAGCCGATGAACCTCTCCGGCGGCGAGGAAGCCGGGGCCGTCGACTTCGTCATCGCCGCGGCGGCAGCCGCGTGGATGATCGGTGGCGCCGGTGGGCGCATGGCAATGCAGCAGTCCGTTCGGTTGGCCCTGCTCAAGCAGGTGCGTTACGCCGAGAGCACGGCCTCCGGTGCCCCGGAGCGCGAGCAGGTCAACGACGTCAGCGACGCTGACGCGCTCGCTCTGCTCGCCACCCTGTACAACGAGGACTATGTCCGGCTGATCCCCGGCCCCCGTGACCGCGGCCCCTGGGAGTGGGACATGCTGGCCGTCCTCAAAACCCACCTGTTGGAAACCCCGGCCGCCGCCACCACCCCCGAACAGGCCCAGGCGCTCAAGGCCAAGCTCGTGACCATCCTGCAGGCCGCCGTGGCCACGGTCGAAAAGCCGAAGGCGCCCATGGTGCGCCCGATCGGCAAGCGGATCCAGCCCAAGCGCCAGCCGAAGAGGAAGCGGAACGGCAAGTAGTCGGCGGACTCAGGGTTAGCCGGATGCCGGCGGCAGGTCTTCTGCCCGACCGGCGGGGTCCCATCTCGTGGGACGCCCGGGCGGACAGCGGAAATTCCGTTGCCCGCCCGGGCCGGCTAACGATTCCATGGCCAAATGGAGACGACAACTCCCTTGGCTGTCAGCAGCTTTCGCCGTGACGGCTACTGCGTTGTGCCCGATGTCCTCACCACCGAGCAGGTGAGCCACTGGCGTTCGGCGCTCGCGCGGCACGTTGCGGCCCAGCCGCCCGAGCCCGGCCGCACCGGTCCGTACTTCCTGTGGCCGAGCCTCGCCGACCATGCCGCCCTGCGCGCCCTGTACGAGGAAAGCGGCATCGGCGACGCCGTCCGCGCGTTTCTGCGGTCCGACCTCACCTTGCCAGCCCCGGAGGTCGCACAGCTGGCGCTCACCCTGCCGCCGCACCTGCACCGCCCCGGTGCCCCTCACATCGACGGCCTCACCCCCACCGAGGACGACGGCCGCCCCGGCACGTTCACCGTTCTGGCCGGCCTCCTACTCACTGACCAGCGCCAGCGCGACCGCGGCAACCTATGGGTCTGGCCAGGCACGCACCTGAGCACGGCAGCGTGGCTGCGCCACCACGGCGCGGACGCGCTGCGCGACGCCACGCCCTACCCGCCCGTGGACCTGCCCACCCCGCTCCAGGTGACCGGCACGGCCGGAAGCCTGGTCCTCGTTCACTACCTGCTCGCCCACAACATCGGCGGCCACTTCGGTACCGCCGACGACGAGCGCCGGGAAACCGTGTACTTCCGACTCCGCGCCGACGGTCACCGCGGGCGGTGGCGCGAGGCCGTCACCAACGCACTGCTGGAGTTCACTACGCCAGCACCAGACGACAGCCCCGGCACCGTCAACGACGGCGGGCGGTGACGGCCTCCGTGCGCACTGCCCCCTCGAATATGCCCGAGGGCTCGGCGGACAGCAGGGCCTCGCACACATCAGTCGTGAACGCCTTCCCGTCCGCGCCCAGTTGGCCCGGGATGCTGAAGCTGTAGGACATGCAAGCCCACCACCTCGTCCACCATGCGGTTGACCACGCGGCTCCAGCACGCGGTCTCGATCCGGGCGAGCGGGGATCGGGCCAGCACGTCCTGGTGCCGCTCTTGCGCGTGCGTACAGGTTCCGCGGTCGACCCTGCGCTCAGACGCCAACTGATTACCGCTCCCATCCTGGCCTCCCCGCGCGGGCGGCCAGGATGAGCTTTCTATGCACACAACTTGTGCGCCTCTCCCGCCCCGAAGGCTCCATGGCCCTCGGCCGCCCCGCCGTAGCCTGTGACGCCGAGCAGCGCCAGCAGGTCCGAGGTCACAACGCGGTAGGCACTGCCGAGTCGCAGGACGCGGACGGGGTAGTCGCCCGCCTTCGCGAGCGCATACCCGGTGGACCGGCCGATCCTCAGCGCCCGGTTGGCTGTGTCGAGGTCGATCGCCACCGGAAGGGCGAGCAGTTCGGGCGCGCTCATGCCGCCAGAGGTGGGTGCCGTCATGATGCTCTCCTGGTCGCTAGACGTGCTGCGGTGACGCCATCAGTTTGTATCACGGAGTTGTGGCAGCACTTTTTCTGATCGTAAAGTGCATCTATGACCCCAGAGCATTGGTCGACGACCTTCACCACCCGGGTGGCACAGTCCATGCGCGAGGCCCGGAAGGCGGCCGGCCTCACGATGTCGGCGGTCGCGGACGGCTGCGCCGCTCGTGGCCTGCCGGAGATCACCGATCAGACGATCAAGAACCTGGAATCAGGACGCCGGAGCACCATCACGCTCACCGACTTCGCCGTCCTCGCAGACGTGCTCGGGGTGCCACCAATCACCCTGCTGTTCCCTCTCGGTTCCGCCGAGACCGTCGAGGTTCTGCCTGGCCAGGAGGTCTCCACCTGGAATGCGCTTGCCTGGTTCACCGGGGAAACACCGACCACAGATCCGGCACCGCCAGGGAGCGCTCGCGACGTGCTAGACACCTTCCGGGCGCACGCCGACCTCGCCGCCGCAGCCAGAGCATCCGCAGCACTGGCAACGGAGCGGCGCCGGGCCGCGAGCACCACGCCGGCTCCGGATCGCAAAGCCGCTCTTCTGGAGCTGGCCGCTGGTTATGAGGAGTACGCGGACGCCGACCGCAAGGAGCTGGCCTCCTTCCGGAAGCGGATGCGCGAGCGGGGTCTCGTCCCGCCTATGCTCCCCGACGATCTCTCGGCCGTCGATCAGGCCGAGGACGCAGTACGCACAGAAGACAGAGAACGAAGGAAGCTACGTGAAGGAACCCATACGCAAGATCGTCCACAAGGACGGCAGCGTCCGCTACCGCCTGGTCGTTGACATCGGCGTCACCGCCGAGGGCAAGCGCAAGCAGCTCACTCGGACCTTCAAGACCAAGAAGGAGGCGATGGCCGAGCTTTCCCGTATCCGTCACGAGCTCGGCACCGGCGCATTCGTGGCCCCGAGCAAGATGACGCTGAACGACCTGCTGGACATCTGGCTCAAGAGCGCGACGCGCGACGTCGAGGAAGGTACCGCGTCCAACTACGAGAGCGCGATGGTGCCGGTACGCGCCCACAGCGGCCACAAGGAACTCCAGAGCCTCACCGAGGACGACATCGAGGCCCTCGTGGACTGGATGCTGACGAGCGGTCGGCGTCGCGGCGGGCGACCCGGCACCGGACTCGGAGTCAGGAGCGTGCGGCTGGCGCTGGGCCGCCTGCGGGCCGCGCTGAACCTCGCCGTACGCCGCGGCCTGGTGGTGCGCAACGTCGCCCAGCACGTCACGATCTCACGCGAGGCCAAGAAGAAGGCGGAGGCGAACAAGCCCAACAACATCCCGTGGCACGAGGCCGAGGTCAAGACGTTCCTCGGTGCCATCAAGGGTCACCGCCTCTACGCCGCGATGATGCTGGCGCTCATCGCCGAGCGCCCCGCCGAAGTCTGCGGCGCGCGCTGGGACGAGGATGTCGACCTCAACTCAAGCGGCACGATCGCCGTCCAGAACACCCGCACCATCGTCTACGACCGCACGCTGGAGAAGGGATTGCGCAACAAGGTCGTAGAGAAGGACACCAAAACCGAAGCCGGAAAGCGCACTCTTCCCCTACCGGCACCCGCCCTCAAGGCCCTGAAGAATTTCAAGGCGATCCAGGCGGCAGAGAAACTCGCGGCCGGAACCGCCTACAACGACACCGGATATGTTCTCGTGGACGAGCTGGGAAACCCACTCAAGACGGACAAGCTCCGACGCGAGGCGTACAAGCTCATGGAGACCGCCGGCGTTCGAAAGGTTCGCCTCTACGACGCCCGCCACGCCACGCTCTCCTGGATGGCCAACAACGGCGTCCCGGACACCGTGGTCTCCGCCTGGGCCGGTCACTCGGACCTCAGCTTCACGAAGCGGGTCTACGTGCACCCCGACCCGCAGAGCCTCAAGGCAGGCTCGGAGAAGCTCGGCGAGCTGCTCGGCTGACCATGATCATCACCAATGTGAGAAGTTGTGAGAGGCAGGCCCTGAAAACGATCAAGGGCCCCGCTCCACTCTCGTGAAACAAGGCCCTGACCTGCGACAATGGAGCGAACTCCAGTCGGGACGACAGGATTTGAACCTGCGACCCCTTGACCCCCAGTCAAGTGCGCTACCAAGCTGCGCCACGTCCCGTGGTCTCGTGCCGTGCGGCGGGGCCTGGGGGGCTCAGCCGGGTGGCTTTTCGACCTTGTCTCCGGTTGTCCCGGCGACGTGGAAAACAATACAGCACGTCGGGGGGTGCTCGCTGCCAGGTTTGGGGTGGGTGGGTCAGGGGGTCGGGTGGCGGGCGTCGTAGGTGAGGAAGGCGGGGCGGCGGGCGGCGAGGAGGAGGACGGCGGCGACGCAGGCGAGGCCGCCGGTGATCACGGAGGTGGCGGGGCTGGTGAGGGCCGCGACGGCTCCGGACTCGAAGTCGCCGAGGCGGGGGCCGCCGGCGACGACGACGGTGAAGATGCCCTGGAGGCGGCCGCGCATCTCGTCGGGGGCGGCGACCTGCATCATCGTGTTGCGGAAGATCATGCTGATGGTGTCCGCGCAGCCGGCCACGGCGAGCAGCAGGAGACCGAGCCAGAGGTTGTGGAGGGCTCCGAAGGCGGCGATGGCGAGGCCCCAGGCGGAGACGGCGGCGAGCACGGCGGCGCCCTGGCGGTGGACCCGGCTGACCCAGCCGGAGAACAGCGCGCCGATCAGGGCGCCGACGGCGGGGCCGGCGACCAGCAGGCCGACGGTGCGGGCGTCGCCGCCGTAGAAGGTGACGGCGATCGCCGGGAAGAGGGCGCGCGGCAGGCCGAAGATCATCGCGGCCAGGTCGGCGAGGAAGCTGGTGCGCAGGTTGGGCTGCTCGCGCAGGAAGCGCAGCCCGTCGAGGACGGAGGCGCGGCCCTTGCGTTCGCCGAGCGGTCGGATGGCGGGCAGGCGCCACATCGCGTACAGGGTGCCGGTGAAGGCGGCGGTGTCGACCAGGTAGGCGGCCTGGGCTCCGTAGGCGCCGATCAGGATGCCACCGAGCATCGGGCCGACGGTCATACCGAGGTTCATGCTGACGGTGGCCAGGGCGTTGGCCGCCGGGAGCTGGTGGCTGGGGACCAGCCGGGGGATCATCGCGGAGCGGGCGGGCGAGCTGAGCGCGAAGAACCCGGCCTGAACGGCGACGGCCGCGTAGAGGACGGCGACCAGACCGAGCCCGGCGATGGCCTGGACGGCAAGGACGGCGGATACGGCGGCGAGGCCGGCCGAGCCGATCAGGCCCAGCTTGCGCCGGTCGGCGGTGTCGGCGATCGCGCCGCCGTACAGGCCGAAGGCGACCAGCGGGACGAAGGAGAACAGCCCGACCAGGCCGGTCGCGAAGGCCGAGCCGGTCATGGCGTAGATCTGGACGGAAACGGCCACGGCCGTCATCTGCTGGCCTATGGAGGACACCACCTGCCCGAACCAGACCCGGCGGTAGTCGGGGTGGTCGCGCAGCGGGCTCAGATCGGCGAAGGCCCGTCGGTACCAGGGCGCGGGCCCCACGACCACCTCAGAGGCCGGTCCGGACGACGAAGCGGAATCGGCTGACGGAACGGGGTCGGAGGGCGGAGCAGGATCGGACGACGGAGCGGGTTCGGAGGGCGGGGCGGGATCGGTGGCTGAATTGGCAGGATGATTGGTCGACACAGCCCCCATGCTCCGCCCCGCCCCTCACCCACTCCACACCGGGGCCGACACCGAGTCGGACACCGGCGCGCGCATCGGCGCGGACACCGGCGCGGACACCGGGTCAGCCCCGCACCCGACGCCCCGCGCCCCGTACCCGACGCCCCGCCCCGCCGAACCCCCGCCGGACTACCGCGTCAGCACCTGCTTCTCCCCCGCCTCCACCGCGAAGTCCAGCCGGTTGCCCGGCGGCGGGAACGGGCAGATGAAGTGGTCCGCGAAGGCGCAGGGCGGCAGGTAGGCCCGGTTGAAGTCCAGAACGGTGCGGCCCTCCGCGTCCGGCGCCGGCAAGGTGATGAAGCGGAAGCGGTAGGTGTCGACGCCGCTGGTCGCGTCCGCGATGACGCCGCTGAGGCGCTCGCCGGAACGGCCGACGGTCAGCGTGCGGTGCTCGCCGGCCACGGTGAACTCGATCTTGCCGGTGACGGCCAGTGGGCGGTCCTTGCCGTCCGCGTTCGGGACGACGACCGACTGCGTCTCGTCGTCGAAGGGGGCGTAGACGGCGGGTACGGCCCACTCGGGGGCGTAGGGGTAGGCCGAGATGCCCGCGAAGGCGGCCCGGCCGGGCGCGGCCGGGTCGAACACCCGCAGGGCGAGCTCGCCCTCCCGCTCGATCGGGACGAGCAGCAGGTCGCCGAGGACGGCGGTGTCGGCGGCCCGGTCGGTGTCCGGGCGCAGCAGCACCTCGCCGTCCACCGGCCCGTTCGCGCCCGCGACGCTGATGCCGTCGGCCGCAGCCGCCCGTACCCGGACGCCCTCGGCATCGGCCCACCAGTGCCCGGGCAGGCCCGGGACCTCGGCGGGCTCGGGCTCCAGCCAGTGCGTGCCGGTGAGTGCGAGCTGGCCGTGCGGCGCGCTCACCGATGCCGCCCGACTGTCGCTCCAGTGCTTCCAGTCCTCCGCTGCCGTCGCCGTCATCGGTCAACCCTCCCGGTCCGGTCTGCGGGCGGCCCGCCGTTCGAGCCGTCCGTCTCGGTCATCCTCGACAACCTCATCCTCCACAACACCGTCCGCCGGGCCGGATCATTCCCCGCTCCCGGGAAGCCGCCGATACCGCAAGCAGACTGCAACGGGACCGCACGGAGGGTGCAATACGGCGGCAACACCCGAAGCTCAGCCCTTCAGCGGCCGGAACAGGCCCTCCTGCACCACCGACACCACCAGCTGCCCGTTCCGGTCGAAGATCTGCCCGCGCGCGAGGCCGCGCGCGCCGTGGGCGATCGGGGACTCCTGCTGGTAGAGCAGCCAGTCGTCGGTCCGGAACGGCTGGTGGAACCACATCGCGTGGTCCAGCGAGGCCATGTCGAAGTGCCGGGTGCCCCACAGCGGCTCGACGGGGGCGCGGACCGCGTCCAGCAGCGTCATGTCACTGGCGTAGGTGAGGGCGCAGACGTGGATCAGCGGATCGTCCGGCAGCGGACCGTTGGTGCGCAGCCACACGCCGCTGCGCGCCTCGACGCCCGCCAGCTCCTCCTTGCTCCAGCGCAGCCGGTCGACGTAGCGGATGTCGAAGGGCTGGTGGCGGCTGATGAACGGGGGCAGCTCGCCGAGCCGGGAGCCGACCTCCTCCAGGGCGCTGGGCAGCTCCTCGGGGGCGGGGACCGCCGGCATCGGGTGCTGGTGCTCGATGCCGCCCTCCTCCGGTCTGTGGAAGTCGGCGGTGAGCGCGAAGATCGACCGGCCGCCCTGGATGGCGAGCACCCGACGGGTGGTGAAGGAGCGGCCGTCGCGGATGCGGTCGACCTGGTAGACGATCGGCACGCCGGGCACCCCGGGGCGCAGGAAGTACGCGTGCAGCGAGTGGACGGGACGCCCGCCCTCCACCGTTCGCCCCGCCGCGACCAGCGCCTGTCCGGCGACCTGGCCGCCGAAGGTGCGCTGCAGCGCCTCCTCAGGGCTGCGCCCGCGGAAGATGTTCAGTTCTATCTGCTCCAGGTCGAGCAGATCCACAAGGTCGTCGACGGGGGTACCCATGCGCGCGCTCCCTCTCAGGACTTCGATCGATTCTCCAGCTCAATCGAATTCTCCGGCGACCCGGGTCATTCCCGCGCACCGGGCCCGACCGAGCAATTCACTCGAGCGAGTAATCGATCATGCGCACAGATGACGGACACCTCAGGACGCGGGCACCTCACGGCGGGCCCCTACCCCGCCAACCCCGACTCCCGCACCGTGATGTTGAGCCGCCCGACCAGCCCCAGCCCCGGATCCGCCGTCCCGGGGAGCGTCCGCACCACCCCGTGGTACGCGAACCGGACCGGCCCGCCGAACACCAGCAGGTCCCCGCTGCGCAGCTCCAGATCCGTCCACGGCCGAGTCCTGGTCTCGGTGTTCCCGAGCCTGAACACGCAGCCGTCGCCGAGCGAGAGCGAGACCACGGGCGCATCCGTGCGCTCGTCGCGGTCCTGGTGGAGGCCCATCTTCGCGCCGTGCGGGTAGTGGTTGACGATCGCGATGTCCGGCTCGTACGCCGCCGCTCCCGCGATCTCGCCGACCCGCTCCCCGTACGCGTCCGCCACCGCCCGCCGGGCCAGGTCCCCGAGCAACGGCGGGAACGGCTTGACCGGCGCACCGTCCTCGGCGACCCGCGCGTACCCGTACGGGTACCAGTGCCGGCCGAGGCTGACCATCCGCACCGACATCACCCCGCCCGTCGGCATCCGCACCGCGTGCAGCCCGGCCGGCGGGCGCGCCCACTCCCGGCAGGCGGCGATCAGGCTCAGCTGCGCGTCGGGGTCCAGCCAGCCGGGCAGGAGCACGGCCCCGGGCGCGGGCTCGACGCGCTCCCGGGCCGCGGAGCCCCCGGGCAGGTCACCGAACAGCTCGCCCTGGATCACCCCACCATCCTCCCCCACCACCCGGACGGCAGCCCACCCGCCTACGCCCCGCCGATCAACCCCAACTCCCGCGCGCAGGACGGCCAGGCCTCCCACCCCTGTTGCCGCAGGATCTCCTCCCCGACCGTCGTCTGCTCCCGCCGGCTCGCGCGGTCGGGCCGGTCCGCGAAGTGCAGGCCCCCGGACTCCTCCCAGGTGGAGGGCCGGATCTGCAGCCCGCCGTAGAAGCCGTTGCCGGTGTTCGCCTGCCAGTTGCCGCCGCTCTCGCACTCGGCGAGCCCGTCCCACACCAGGTCGGCGACCCGCATCGCCGCACCGGCCCGGAGACCGCCCGAGACGACGACCATCACCACGGCCGCGGCGACGACCATCACCACCGCGACGGCGACCCCCACCCGTAGTACCCCGACTCCCCCAACCCGCTCGTCAGACGATTCCGGCACGGCAGCCGACCCTAGACAGCCCGTACCCCCACCCACCCCGACACGCCGAAAACGCCGACGGCCGCTCCCCCGCACAGCGGAGAAGCGGCCGTCAGATTCGGAGCGCCGAAGCCCGAGCATCACCGCCCGAGCGGCGAAAGCACGAGCGCCGAAGCCCGAGCGGCGAAAGCCCGAGAGCGACAGGTCGCCCGGAAGCCCGAGCCTCAGATGCTCAGGGTCTGACCGGGGAAGATCAGGTCGGGGTTGCCACCGATGACCTTGGCGTTGTTCTTGTACAGCTCGTGCCAGTCCAGGCCCTGCGCGGTGGCGATGGAGCTCAGGGTGTCACCGGACTTGACGGTGTAGCTGCCCTTGGCCGCCGGCTTGGCGGCGTTGGAGCCGGTCCAGGACTTGGCGGCGTCGTTCTTCGACGCGGCGTCAGCCTTCGGCGCGGCCTCAGCCTTCGGGGCGGCGGCCTTCGGGGCGGCGGCCTTGGGCGCGGCAGCCTTCGGGGCGGCAGCCTTCGGCGCCGGGGTCTGCGCCGGCTTGGCGGCAGCGGCACCGGAACCCGCCGAGGTGTCGACGGCGGCCGGGGCGCCGCCCTTGGTCAGACCCGCCTTGACGGAGCAGACCGGCCAGGCGCCGGGGCCCTGCGAGGCGAGAACCTTCTCGGCGACGGAGATCTGCTGCGCCTTGGTGGCCTGGTTGGCCTGCGCGGCGTAGGCGGTGCCGCCGTAGGCGGCCCAGGTGCTGGAGGTGAACTGCAGACCGCCGTAGAAACCGTTGCCGGTGTTGATGGCCCAGTTGCCGCCGCTCTCGCACTGGGCGACAGCGTCCCAGGTGGAGACGGGGGCGGCGGAGGCCGAGGTGGCCGTGACGAGGCCGGCCACCGGCAGGGCCGCGACAGCGGCGCCCGCCACGACGGCCATCCGAACGCGGTTGCGCTTGGTGGCGGCGGAGGTGGTGGCAGCGGCGTTCTCGTTACGGAAGGTCATGAGGTTCCTCTCGACAGCCCCGGGCGGGCATGCGGAACCAGGCCCTGGAGAGGGCCGCGTTCGCTTGCCGCGTCCGTCGGGCGGCCGTGCACGTGTCGGACGTGCCGCTGCCGCCCCGGCCACCCAGCCGCACACCGACGACCTGTTCGAGCGGTCGCGTCGGCGGGCACCTGCCGCGCCCGGCCTGAGCCGGGGGGCTGTGCGTCGGGGGTGAGCCCGGGTGGCGCTCGTTGCGCCGCCCAAGAAGCTACGAGCCGGTCGGCGGGGAAACCAAAACTCCACCGGTCTGCCCAGCTCAGCGAAGGGTTACCGGCGGTAATGGCCGCGCAATCTTGACTGAAATGTCCGTTTTGACCATTGATTCCTAGATCAAACGCCGGGGTGGCGTGACTCACCTCACGGGTTCATTCCGGCAGTCCTGTCACCTACATCGACAGATTGCGACCAGGAGAACACGCGGCGCGGTCGGATCCGGGGCAATTCCCGTCAGCCTCGACGAGCACCCGTGACGCCTGACACAAGGGCCCGTTGGGCATGTCGACCTCCCCGTGTCCGCCCCCGAACCCCATCCGCATCCACCCGAGGAGACCCTGTGCCGCGCATGCTCGACGTCAGCGACGAGGTCCGGTCCGAGATCGGCGACGACGAGGCCGACCGCCTACTCGGCGGCGGCCGCGCCCCCGACAGCTACGAATGCACCTCCTGCCGCACCCCCGGCAACACCCACGCGGACCCCACCAGCACGGTGCTGTTCGTCGGCGAGGAGACGGCCGTCCTCGCCTTCGCGCACTCCCGCTGCATCCCGTCCCAGGTGGTCCCGGTCTCCGAGGAGCAGCTGGCCGGCGCCGTCCGCAGCATCAGCCAGACCCAGCCCGCCGCCGCCCCGCACCTCGCCGTCCCCGCCCCGGCCGCCCCCACCGAGCCTCTGGCCCAGCCGACCGCGCCCGGCCAGGCCGCCATCCTCGGCATCACCTGCGGGCTGGTCCTGCACGGCAAGGTCGGCCACGCCTCTCTCGTGGTCGAGCCCACCGGCCCGGTCGGCCGCCCCGGCAGCACCTCCGGCGAGGACGAGTTCCTCGACCTCCTCCAGGACGCCGGCTTCCAGCGGGTCACCGACCTCGACGAGACCCCGGACCAGCTGCCCGGCTGGTCGGTCCTGGTCGCGATGGGCAAGCTGCACGCGATCCTGCAGCCCGCCGCGGCCGGCGGCAGCACCGGATGGTGGCAGGCGCACCAACCGCTCCAGGTCACCGACGCCTGGCGGATGGCGGCCAGTCAGCTCTCCGAGGTGACGATGTACGCCGTGCCGGCCGGCATGGTGGGCCGTCAGCCCCGCGAGGACCTGCTGCGCCAGGCGCTGGAGCGGGCGGTGGCGCTGGGCCAGGTGGTCGCCGCTTCCCTGCCGCTCGCCGGCACCTGATCGGCCGCTCCGACGCGCCGGATGGTGGCCGCTGCCGGACCGACCCGGCAGCGGCCACCATCCAGGGCCCGGCCCGCCACCATCGCTCAGCCCCGCCACCATCGCTCAGCCCCGCCGCTCAGCCCCGGCGCTCAGCCCCCCGGCGCCGGGAACACCCCCAGGCGCCGCCGTACGCCGAACGGCCCGCATCCCCGCCGCCTCTCACTCGTTGGCCCCTACGTGTACAGCTACGACGTCTCCGCGCCCTCCGGCCGGTCCGCCACCACTCCCCGCGCGATCCCCAACATGCGCCCGTCGTACGACGCGGAGCACCCCCACTCGACGACCCCGATCTACGACGAGCTGTACTTCGAGTACCGACGGCTGTTCCGCGCCCTGCCGGGCGACCGCTCCGGCGAGGAGGACCTGAAGTTCACCGGCTTCGCGGTCCGCGACGGCTATCCGCGACTCGGCGAGCAGCGCCCCTACGCGCCCCAGCAGCAGTCCTTCCACACCTACGCGGGCCAGGTGCCCGGCCTCCCCCAGTTCCTGCCGGCCCAGCAGCAGTACTCCCACCAGCACCCCCACCCCGAGCCCGCCGTCCCCACCACCGCTCCCACCACGGCTCCCACCAGCGACGGCTTCGGCCAGGCCGCCCCGGCCGCACCGCCCGGCGCCCAGTTCACCAACGGCCAGGGCTGGGTCGCCGCCGGTTACCTCGGCCCGGTGCCGCACGCCGTGCCCGCGCCGCCCCCGGCCCCCTCCCCGACGCTCGGCACGACCGCCGGCCTCGCCGACACCCCGTCCACCGGCGGCCGCCACCGTCAGATGCTCTCCCTCCCCCCGGGCCGCACCGGCGACCACCACTGACGCCCGTAGGAACGGCGCCCGTGGAAACGTCCCCCTGAGACCCCCTGGGACCCCCTGAGAACGGCGCCCGCACGAACGCCCCCGGTAAAGCGGCACGCGGAGAACCGCACCCGGAACACCGAAAGGGCCCCGCCACCACCGTGACGGAGCCCTTCCAACGCGGTCCGAGAACCGCTGCTTCTACTTCTTCTTGTTGTTGCGCTTCTCCCGCACCCGCACCGAGATCGAGATCGGCGTCCCGACGAAGCCGAACTCCTCGCGCAGCCGGCGCTCGATGAAGCGCCGGTAGCCCGCCTCCAGGAAGCCCGAGGCGAACAGCACGAAGCGCGGCGGACGGATGCCCGCCTGGGTGCCGAACAGGATGCGGGGCTGCTTGCCGCCCCGGATCGGGTGCGGGTGGGCGGCCACCAGCTCGCCGAGGAAGGCGTTCAGGCGCGCGGTGGGGATGCGGGTCTCCCAGCCCTCCAGCGCGGTCTCGATCGCCGGGACGAGCTTCTCCATGTGCCGGCCGGTCTTGGCCGAGACGTTGACGCGCGGGGCCCACTGCACCTGGACGAGGTCGCGCTCGATCTCGCGCTCCAGGTAGTAGCGGCGCTCCTCGTCCAGCTGGTCCCACTTGTTGTAGGCGACGACGACGGCGCGCCCGGCCTCGACGGCCATCGAGATGATCCGGGTGTCCTGCTCGGCGAGGGTCTCGCTGGCGTCGATCAGGACGACCGCGACCTCGGCCTTCTCCAGCGCGGAGGAGGTGCGCAGCGAGGCGTAGAAGTCGGCGCCGGCGGTCAGGTGGACCCGGCGGCGGATACCGGCGGTGTCCACGAACTTCCAGGTCTTGCCGCCGAGTTCGATCATCTCGTCGACCGGGTCACGGGTGGTGCCGGCCAGCTCGTTGACGACGACGCGCTCCTCGCCGGCGACCTTGTTCAGCAGGCTGGACTTGCCAACGTTGGGGCGGCCGATCAGCGCGATCCGGCGCGGGCCGCCGGGGGCGGCGTCGCCGAAGGTCTGCGGCGGGGCCTCGGGCAGGGCGTCCATGACGGCGTCCAGCAGGTCGCCGGAGCCGCGGCCGTGGAGGGCGGAGACGGGGTACGGCTCGCCGAGACCCAGCGACCACAGGTAGGCGGCCTCGGCCTCGGTGGACGGGCCGTCCACCTTGTTGGCGCACAGGACGGTCGGCTTGCCCGCCCGGCGGATGATCTTGATCAGGGCCTCGTCGGTGTCGGTGGCGCCGACGGTGGCGTCCACGACGAACAGCACCGCGTCGGCCTGCTCGATGCCCAGCTCGGCCTGCGCGGCCACCATGGCGTCGATGCCGAGGACGTCGATCTCCCAGCCGCCGGTGTCGACCACCTTGAAGCGGCGGCCGTTCCAGCTGGCCTCGTAGGTGACCCGGTCGCGGGTGACGCCCGGCTTGTCCTCGACGACGGCCTCGCGGCGGCCGATGATGCGGTTCACCAGGGTCGACTTGCCGACGTTCGGGCGGCCGACGACGGCCAGCACGGGCAGCCGGACGTGCTCGGCGCCGTCCACGCCGTCGAAGCCGTCGAGGTCGAAGCCCTCCTCGGCGGCGAGGGCCATGAACTCGGCGTAGTCGGCGGCGTCCAGCTCACCGTGTCCGGTGTCGGAGTGCTCTGCGGTCATGTTCGTCTGTTCCGTTTCCCGGCCCGGCCCTTCCCAGGGGCGTGCCGTGCGTACCTGCCCCGCTCGGGGCAGCGCGATGGTTTCCTCCGCGGCGCCTTGACGGCCCGCGGTTCATTCAGTGGTCGGACGACCAGATGGCCGGATGGCCGGCTGGTCAGACCGAGGACAGCCCGGCCCGCTCCTCCACCAGCGCGGCGATCCGGTCGATCACCTGCTCCAGGGTGAGGTCACTGGTGTCCACCAGCACCGCGTCGCCGGCCTGGGTCAGCGGCGCCGTCTCGCGCGAGGAGTCGGCGGCGTCGCGGCGGGCGAGGTCGGCGGCCATCGCGGTGATGGTCGCCTCGTCCACGCCCTTGGCGCGCAGCTCGGCCGCCCGGCGCTCGGCCCGGGCCCGCTCGGAGGCGGTCAGGAAGACCTTGACGGTGGCCTCCGGGAACACCACGGTTCCCATGTCCCGGCCCTCGGCGACGATGCCGCGCTCGGCGACCTCGGCGCAGCCGCGCTGCAGCTCCACCAGCCGGGCCCGCACCGCCGGCACCGCGGCCACGGCGCTGACCTGCGCCGTCACCTCGGGGCCCCGGATCGGGCCGGAGACGTCCTGTCCGTCCACCGTGATGGTGGGGCCGTCGGCGTCCGTGCCCGACACGATCACCGGCTTGCCGCACGCGACGGCCACCGCCTCCGCGTCATTGACGTCGACGTCGTTGGCCAGCATCCACCAGGTCATCGCCCGGTACATGGCACCGGTGTCCAGGAAGCTCAGGCCCAGCCGGGCGGCGACCGCCCGCGAGACGGTCGACTTGCCGGAGCCGGAGGGTCCGTCGATGGCGACGACGACCGGGGCGTGCGCTCGGTCGGCAGTGTCCACGGGGGCGAACCTCTCTCTGAGCATGGAAGCCGACGCCTGCGCGGGCGGACGGCCGGGGATTTGTCTCCCTCAAGGTTAATGGACCGCCACCGGACCCCGTCCCGGGCGGGTCACCAGGGGCGGACCATCCGGAGGGCGGCCTCCAGGTCGGACCCCTGCGGCACCTCCGGGACGACCTCGCCGCTGCGGCGCATCAGGAGCCCCGTCCACCATTCCTCGTCCAGCCGGACCAGGCAGAGCGGCGGGTCGAGCTCGATCACCGCACCCGGCTTGATCCCGGCAGCCAGCCCGGCATGACCGGGCCCCTCCCGGACAACCTCCAGATCCGCCTCCAGCAGCCGGGCGAACGCGACCCCGGTCACGTCCCGCACCCGCTCGACCGTCCATCCCTCCGGCAGCTGCTCCGCGGCCAGCCGGCCCTGCTCGGCGGCCGGGTCCACGGCCTCCCGCTCCACCTCCAGCACCGCGGTCCCGAGCCGGGGCCGGACGTACTCGCCGTCCCGCTCGATGCCGAGCACCCCGCCGACGAAGGCCATCCGCCGGATCCCGGCCGGCGTCTGCCACTCGAAGGGCACCTTCGACACATGCGACGGGAAGGCGTTCTCGGTGAACCGCGTCCGCCCGGCCCGCCAGCCGAAGTCCGTCCGCGCCTTCGGCCCGGACAGGGTCTGGGTGTGGGCGAAGAAGGCGGTGATCCACCCGGAGACGAAGTCGCCACCGGACTCCGAATCCCACTTGTAGAGCGAGCGCCAGAACTCCTGGTCGACCGGCCCGCCCGCCGCCGTCGCCGCGATCTCCGCCACCACCGGGCGCAGCTCGGCGAGCCAAGGCCGGAGCGGCTCGAACCACCCGGCGAGCTCCCCGACCCTCCGCGCCAGCAGCGCCCAGTCCTCGGCCGTGCCCTCCAGCCGGATCCGCGGGATGCCGCACAGCGAGATCCAGAGGAACTCGTAGTACGGGCTGACCACGTCCATCAGCGCCACCAGCGCCGCCGAGGCGTCGTCCGGCGTGGTGGTCGAGAAGGTCGGCTGGAACAGCTCCACCAGTTCCGGCCCGATCGCCGCCGCGAGCGGATCCCGTACCAGCCGGATCGAGCGCGCCCAGTCCGGTGTGGCGTCCAACAGGCTGTCGTCCCGGACCACGATCGTCTGCTTCGCCCCGGGGGTCGAGGTGAACACGCCCTCGTAGTCCCCGGCGTTCAGCCGTACGTGCACCGCGACCTCGTGCACCACCGCGTACCAGAGCACGTCCGGCGACAGGCTCAACGGCAGGTGCCCGCAGAACGCCAGGTGGACGGCGCGCAGCAGCAGGCTCCAGGTCGGCTCGCCCTCGCCCTCCGGCCGCCGCTGGCCCGGCGCCGCCAGCAGCGTCTCCGTACTGCGGTGGTGGACGGTGAACTCCCCGCCCACCACCGCGGCCAGGAACCCGTCGTTCCCGACGACTTCCAGCTGCGCCGCGTCGCCCGGTTCTCGCCCGTCCCCGAGCGGAATATCGACAATCACGCCTGTCCCCCCTCATCCGACAGACCTCGGTCCCGCAACGGGCCTCGGTCCCGCAACAGACCTCAGTCCCGAACGCTCCACCCGCCCGCCCGCAGCGCCGCCGCGAGCCGCTTGACGGCTGTCGGCGCCACCGCCAGCTGGACGAAGCCGACCTGCTTCCCGTCCGAGTGCTCGATGACGACGTCCTCGATGTTGACCCCGGCGTCGCCGACCTCCCCGAACAGCCGCCCCAGCTCACCCGGCTGGTCGCCGAGCACCACCGCGACCGTCTCGTACCGGGTGGGCGGCGCGCCGTGCTTGCCGGGGATGCGGGCCTGGCCGGTGTTGCCGCGCCGCATGACCGCCTCGATGCCCTGGGCGCCGGACCGGCGTTGGCCCTCTTCGGCCGCCGCGAGGGCGCGCAGCGCGGTGACGGTCTCGCCGAGGTCGGCGGCGACCTCCTCCAGCACGTCGGCGACGGCGCCCGCGTTGGCGGACAGGATGTCGACCCACATCGCGGGGCTGGAGGCGGCGATCCGGGTCACGTCGCGCACGCCCTGGCCGGACAGCCTTATGGCCGTCTCGTCTGCATGCTCCAGCCGTGCCGCGACCAGCGAGGACACCAGCTGCGGGGCGTGCGAGACCAGGGCGACGGCCCGGTCGTGCTGGGTCGCGTCCATCACGATCGGCATCGCACCGCAGAGCGCGACCAGCTCCAGCGCGGCGTTGAGCGTGTCGGTGTCGGTGTCGGCGGTCGGGGTGAGCACCCAGGGGCGCCCCTCGAACAGGTCGGCGCGGGCGGCCAGCGGGCCGGAACGCTCCCGGCCCGCCATCGGGTGACTACCGATGTAGTGGACGGTGTCGCAGCCGAGCGCCGCGACCTCGCTGCCCGGGCCGGCCTTCACGCTGGCCACGTCGGTGTACCAGTGCGCCAGGTTGCGGCGCTGGCAGTCGGCGAGCACCTTGCCGACCAGCGCGGGCGGGACGGCGATGATCGCCAGGTCGACCGGGCCCTCGGCCGGTTCGATGGTGCCCGCGCCGAGCGACTCGGCGGTGCGGGCGGCGTCCGGGTCGGCGTCCTCCAGATGGACGGTCAGCCCGCGTGCGGACAGGGCCAGGGCGGCGGAGGTACCGATCAGCCCGGTACCGACGACGACGGCAGTGCGCATGACGGGTGGCTCTCCTCGATCACGGTTCTCGACTCGACGGTTCGACGATCCTCTGACGATTCTCGCCGGGTGCCGGGACCGGCCTGGAGCACCCGCGCCCATCCTCCCACCCGCCGGACCCCGGCCGCGGCCCCGCCCCGCCCCTGTCCCCGCCCCCGGCCCCACAGGCGGCGGCGGGGACGGCGGCAACCGCAGCGCCTCGGCCCCCGTCTCCCACAGTGCACACGCCGCGCCCCGGGAAATCCGGCGACGCCCGCCCCGAGCCGGGGCAGACTGGCCGCCCGGGGGCCGACGCGGCACGACGGCGCCCGGCGGGACGCGCCGCACCGGACGCGAACGAAGGGGTTGCGCATGGACGATCAGCACAGCAGTCACACCGGGCCGTCGAAACCTCCGGCCGTACCGGCGCACCCGTCGGTGCTCGACTCCGTCGTGGTGTACGCCGAGGGTGCGGTGTGCCGCCGCCGGGCCACCGTCCCGGTCCCGCCCGACGGACGGCTGCGGCTGACCGGCCTGCCCGACTCGATGGACGGCAACTCGCTGCGCGCCCGGGTGCTCTCCGGCCCCGCCGGCACGACGGTCACCGAGGCCCGCCTCGAAACCCTTGCCGAACTCCTCGAACCAGGCGAACTCACCACTCTGCGCCGCGAGTTGGACGAGGCCATGGAGCGCCAGAGTGCCCTGAACGAGCGCCACCGGCTGATGCTGACCGCGATCGCCGAAACCGCCGCACTGCGCGCCGTCCCGCCGCAGCGCCGCCACGGCGAGCCGCTGCGCCGCACCCCCGCCGAGGCCTGGCTGGAGCTCGCCGACTTCGTCGACGAGCGGCTGGCCCGACTCCAGGAGCGCACCGAACAACTCACCCGGGATATCGAACTCGCGGACCACGAGCGCGAGTTGGCGGCCGACCGGCTGGAGCGGGCGTCCACCGCCGAGCGGACCGCGCTGATCGAGACCGTCGACACCGTGCTGCTCACCCTGCACACCACCGGCCCGGCCGACACCGAACAGCCCGACCGGGAGCCGGCGCTGGAGCCCGGCCTGGAACCAGAACTGGAGCTGGAGCTGGAGTACAGCGTCCCCACCGCCCGCTGGGTGCCCGCCTACCGCCTCTCCCACCGCACCGGCTCCGACACCGGCCATCTCGTCCTGCGCGCGGCCGTCGCCCAGCACACCGGCGAGGACTGGACAGGCGTCCGACTCGCCCTGTCCACCGCCGACCTCGACCGCCGCACCGACCTGCCCAAGCTGAGCTCACTGCGGATCGGCCGCAGCCAGCCCGCCCCGCCGCCCTCCGGCTGGCGCGAACCCCCGGCCGGCCTGTCCGACCTCTTCACCGGCTACGACGCGGCCACCGCCACCCGCGCCGCCGCCGAGCGCGACACCCCGCTCCCGGTGTCCGCCCCCGTCGCCGCCAAGGCCGCCCGGATGGCCGGCCGTACCGGCGGCACCCGCCCGTCCGGCCCTCGCCCCGGCGGTGCCCGCCCCGAGCTGTTCGTGGACGAGGCGGCGCCCGCCGGCCCGTACGGCGGCGGCTCGCTGAGCGTCCAGGAACCGGGCCAGGAACCGCCCCTGGCGCCACCCCAGCCGCCACCCCACGGGGCAGTGCCCACGCCCCCGCCGCCCGGCTTCGCCGGCTACGGTGCCCCGCCCGCGCTCTCCGCTCCCGCACCCGCACCCGCACCCGCCGCACCGATGCCCCAGGCCCCCGGCGGCGCCATGCCACAGGAGCCCCGCCGAGCGCGGCTCCGCAGCCCGCGTGCCACCCCGCCCCCGGCCACCACCGGCCTCGCCCTCGACACCACCCTGCTCGACTACCCCGACCTCCTCCTGGCCGGCCCCGACGCCCCCGCCGACCGGCGCGGCACCCTGCGCCCGAACCCCGTACGGGTCGAGCGCTATGAGCTGGAGCGGTTCCTCCCCGGCGGCCGCGAGGGCGGCCGGCTCCGCGACCTCGCCCTCCCCCACCACGCCGTCCCGCCCCGCGAGTCGGCCGGCTCCTTCGACCACCGCTTCGACGCCGCCGCCCCCGCCGACATCCCGTCCGACGGCACCTGGCACACCGTCACGGTGGACGAGATCCCGCTCTCCGTCCGCCCCGAGTACGTCACCGTCCCGGCCGTCGAGGAGAAGGTGTACGCGACCCTGGTGCTCGCCAACCGCACCGACCGCGCCGTACTGGCCGGCCCGGTCGAGGTCACCGTGGACGAGGAGTTCCTGCTCACCGCCGCCCTGCCCACCCTCGCCCCCGGCGGCACCCGGCGCCTGGGCATCGGCGTCACCGAGAGCATCGAGGTGGCGCGCCGCACCGAGCTGCGCGAGTCCGCCACGGGCATGCTGAAGGGCAACAGCACCGTGCTCGACCACCGGGTGCACGTCCGGCTGGCGAACCGGCTCGGCCGCACCGTCACCGTGGAGGTCCGCGAACGCGTGCCGGTCACCTCCGACGCCGAGATCCGGATCGAGGAGCGCGCCGACTGGCACGCCCCGACCGAACCGACACCGGACTGCCCGCCCAGCACCCGGCTCTGGCGGGTCGACCTGCCACCGGGCGGCCGCACCGAGCTGGACGGCGGCTACCAGATCAAGATCCCGGCCGGAAAGGCCATCGTGGGCGGAAACCGGAGGAACTGACAGATGACCGGAGAAACGACCCCCCTCCCCGTCACCGCCGTCACCTGCCTGGAGGACCGCGCCCAGGTCGAGCGCACGGTGACCGTCGAGCTCGCCGAGGGCGTCCAGCGGCTGCGGCTCGGCCCGCTCACCGCCCTCGCCGTCGACCGCACCCTGCGCGCCGAGGCCACCGCCCCCGGCGCCCGGGTGCTGGAGGCCCGGCTGGTCCGCACCTGGAGCCCCCGTGCCCCGTTGCCGCCCGGCCCGGAGGACTCCGCGCTGCGCCACCGGCTGCACGGTCTGGAGGCCGAGTCGCGCCTGGCGGACCAGACCCGGGCCCGGCTGGAGGCCCGCCTCGCCCTGCTCGCCCAGCTGAGCGCCGACCTGCTGCGGGAGGTCGGCGAGGGCGCCGGCGTCGGCGAGATCGAGCGCACCCGCTGGGCCCGCGAGCTGGACCGGGTGGACGCCGAGCGCGAGCGCTACGGCGAGGAGCTGCGCGCCACCCACTCCCGGCTGCGCCGCCTGGACCACGAGCGCTCCCAGGCCCTGATCGCCCTGGACGAGGCCGAGCAGGAGCCCGCCGAGCTGGTCGCCCACCTGGAGCTGACCGTCGAGGCCGAGCGGCCCGGCCCGGCCGCGCTGACCGTCAGCCACCTGGTGCCCTGCGCGCTCTGGCGCCCGTCCTACCGGGCCACCCTGGACGACGGCGGCGACCTGCGCCTGGAGTCGGAGGCGGTGGTCTGGCAGCGCACCGGCGAGGACTGGACCGGCGCCCGGCTCACCTTCTCCACCGCCCGCTCCGCCCTAGCCACCGACCCGCCCGCGCTCACCGAGGACCTGCTGACGCTGCGCGAGCGCACCGAAGAGGAGCGCCGCACGGTCGAGGTCGAACTGCGCGAGGAGGAGATCAGCACCCTCGGCCCGACCGCCGCCGTCCCCGGTCTGGACGACGGCGGCGAGGTACGGGTGCTGCCCGCCCCCGCCCCGGCCACCGTCCCCTCGGACGGCCGTGCGCACAAGGTCCCGCTGGGCGCCTTCACCGGCCCGGCGAACGGCGAGTACGCCTGCGCCCCGGAGCTGTCCCCAATGGTCACCCAGGTGGTCCGGTTCCGCAACGCGGCCGGGCACCCGCTGCTGGCCGGCCCGGTCGAGCTGGTCCGCGGCAGCGGCTTCACCGGCCGCGGCGAGCTGCGTTTCACCGCCGCCGGGGCCGACGCCGAGCTGTCCTTCGGCAGCTCGGACGGCTACCGAGTGGTCCGCGAGACCGAGGAGCGCCAGGCCACCGCCGCCCTGACCGGCCGCCAGACCACCATCCGCACCGTCCGGCTGCACCTGTCCCGGTTCTCCGGCCCGGAGGAGCACGGCGAGCAGCTGGTCACGCTGCGCGAACGGGTGCCGGTCTCCGAGGTCGCGGCGGTCGAGGTGCGGCTGCGCAAGGAGGAATGCTCCCCGCCGCCGGACTCCTTCGACGCCGAGGGCATCGTGCGCTGGGACGTCCCGCTCGGCCCGGGCGCCCGCCGCACCCTCACCCTGGTGTACGAGATCTCGGCCTCTGCCAAGGTGGCCGGGCTGTGACCGGAGCGGTCCGGCTGTGACCGGCGGCCGGGCCATGACTCCCGACCGCTCGTGACGACCGCTCAGGACTGAAACGGGTAGAAAAGGAACATGATCCTCCACCTCGCTCCCCTGGACGACTGGCTGTCCGACCCCGGCCGCCCGTACGCCGCCGCGTCACTGCTCACCGACGGGTTCATCCACTGCTCCGCGGACGAGCAGACGGCACTCGCGGTGGCCAACGCCTTCTTCGCCGACACGCCCGACCCGCTGATGGTGCTGCTGATCGAGGAGTCGCTGGTGGAACCGATGGTCAAGTGGGAGGCCCCGCACGGAGCACCGCCGCCCGGGGCCACCCCCGGCATCCTCTTCCCGCACATCTACGGCCGGCTGAACCGCTCCGCCGTGGTCGGCCTGGAGAAGGTCGAGCGCGGCCCGGACGGCCGCTGGGTCTCGCTCAGCCCCTGGAGCTGACCGGCTCCGGGACGCTCACAGCCATCCCCGCTCCCGGGCCGCCATCCCGGCCTGGAAGCGGGTGGTGGCCCCGAGCGAGCGCATCAGGCTCTGCAGCCGCCGCTGGGTCGTCCGGGCGCTCCAGCCCAGCGAGCGGGCGATCGACTCGTCGGTCAGCCCCGCCGCCAGCAGGCCCAGCAGCTTGCGGTGGTCGGCCTCCGGCTCCGGCGAGGCGTCCCCGGTGCCGATCGCGGCCTGCAGCTGCACGGCCCGCTCCCACTCCGCCTCGAACAGCGTGTCCAGCGCCTGGAGCAGCGCCGAGGGGTGGATCACGTACGCGGCGTCCAGCACGCTGTCGCCGACGCTGATCGGGATGACCGCCATCCGGTCGTCCGAGATGATCATCTTCATCGGCAGGGTCGGCCGTACCCGGGCCTCCTCCCCGTCCGCGACGCCGACCAGGATGTTCTTCTCCAGCCGGCCGGGCCAGGCCACGGCCTCCCGGTCGTATATGGTCCGGAACTTCAGCCCCTCCCGCAGCCGCCGCCGCTGCAACGGCATCGGCGCCACCGGGTCCTGGATGTACGGCGGGCGGTCGAAGCCACGGACCTGGTACTGGCTGGTCTCGGTGATGTGCTCCAGCCGCTGGGCGATCGCCTCGCCGCCGGTCAGCACCTCCACCGAGTGCGCCGGGTCGGTGTAGCGCGAGGCCTCCCGGAAGGCGTCCATCAGCCGGTGCATCTCGGCGCGGGCGTGCCGCAGCTCGGACTCCCGGTGGCCGATCAGGGTGCCGATCGCCACGTCCGGGGCGACCGCCAGGAAGCGCTGCCGGTCCACCGGCGCGCGGGTGGCCATGCCCTGCTGCGCCAGCCGGTCCAGCGCGCGCACGCTCTGCTGGAGCGTCAGGCCGCAGCTCTCGGCCAGCTCCTCCGCGGTGGACTGCGGATTGGCCACCAGCGCCGCGTAGACCTGCCCGTCCGGCTCGGCCAGCCCCAGTGGGCCGAGGGCCTGTCCGGCCGACCGCCCCAGTACTGCATCGGACACGACGCCGTCTCCCCCTGCTCGCCCCGCACACCCCACCGGCGCCCGTCCTGGCGCAGTCCCGCCACAGGGCGGGGCGGTGGTCCAGTGGCCATCCTCTGCCACGGATCATGACGCTGACAAGGCCGTGACCAGGGGTTGCGTCCCGACTCACATACACGCGGGAGGGTCCCCCGCCACCACGGGCGGGGGACCCTCCGACGAACGACCGGTGAAAACCCGGGGGACGGACCCCAGGGCCTACAGACCGACCTCGCGCATCAGCTGGCCGACCTCGGGGTTGGTCAGACGGCGCAGCCAGCCCGACTTCTGGTCACCGAGCGCGATCGGGCCGAAGTGGGTGCGCACCAGCTTCTCCACCGGGAAGCCCGCCTCGGCGAGCATCCGGCGCACGATGTGCTTGCGGCCCTCGTGCAGGGTCACCTCGACGAGGTAGTTCTTGCCGACGTTGGAGACCACCTTGAAGCTGTCGGCGCGGGCGAAGCCGTCCTCCAGCTCGATGCCCTGGGCCAGCTGCTTGCCCAGGTCGCGCGGGATCGGGCCCTGGATCGCGGCCAGGTAGGTCTTGGTCACGCCGTAGCGCGGGTGGGTCAGCCGGTGGGCCAGCTCGCCGTGGTTGGTGAGCAGGATGATGCCCTCGGTCTCGGTGTCCAGGCGGCCGACGTGGAACAGCCGGGTCTCCCGGTTGGTCACGTAGTCGCCCAGGCACTGGCGCCCGTCCGGGTCCTCCATGGTGGAGACCACGCCGGCCGGCTTGTTGAGCGCGAAGAACAGGTAGGACTGGGTGGCGACGGTCAGACCGTCGACCTTGATCTCGTCGTTGTCGGGGTCGACCCGCTTGCCCTGCTCGGTGACACGCTTGCCGTTGACCTCGACCCGGCCCTGCTCGATCAGCTCCTCGCAGGCGCGGCGGCTGCCGACGCCGGCCCGGGCCAGCACCTTCTGCAGGCGCTCGCCCTCGGGCTCGCCGAAGGTCTTGGGCAGCTTGACGGCCGGCTTGTCGTGCCGGGCGAGGACGGCGTCCTCGATCTTGGCCTGCAGCTCGCGCGAGCGCTGCGGCTGGCGGCGCGGGTCGCCCGGGGCGCCCTGGCCCTCACGGCGCGGGCGCGGGGCCGGGCCGGGGCGCCGACCGGCGAAGCCGCCGCGGGCCGGGGTGGCGTTGGGGCCGCCGCCGTACTCGGGGCGGTCGTACTTGCGCTCCTCGGGCCGCAGCGGGCGGTCCGGGTAGCGGCGGTCGTCGCGCCGGTCGTCCCGGCGGCTGTCCCGCCCGTACGAGCCGCCGCGCGAGCCCGAGCCGCCACCGTACGAGCCCGAACCCGAGCCGCCGCCGTACGAGCCGCCGCGCGAGCCGGAACCCGAGCCACCGCCGTACGAACCCCCGCGCGAGCCCGAGCCGCCGCGGCCGCCGCCGCTGCCGCCGTAGGAGCCGCCCCGGCCCCCGCCCTGTCCGCCGCGACCGCTGCCGCCGCCGCTGCTGTTCCTGCCGTTGCCACTGCTACGCATCAAAGTGTCCGTACGTCGTTCCGTCTGGGATGTGCGGTCGTTTCGGCCGACCTCACCTCCCCCTACCGATCAGGCGCTGCCCGACCGGCCTCGCCACTGCCGTCCGCGGCCTGTGCGGCAGCGGAGGCGACCGCCTCCGCGATCATCGTGCCCTCCAGGGACTCCGCTTCCACGTCGTCGACCTCGGGCAGGAAGGGAGCGAGCTCCGGCAGCTCGTCCAAGCCGCGGAGCCCCATCCGTTCCAGGAAGTAGTTCGTCGTCCGATACAGGATCGCACCTGTTTCGGGCTCGGATCCGGCCTCTTCCACCAGTCCTCGCTGTACCAGGGTACGCATCACGCCGTCACAGTTCACACCACGGACGGCGGAAACCCGCGATCTGGACACCGGCTGCCGGTACGCGACCACGGCCAGGGTCTCCAGCGCGGCCTGGGTCAGCCGGGCCTGCTGGCCGTCCAGCAGGAAGCGGTCGACGGCCCGGGCGCAGCTGTCCCGGCTGTAGAACCGCCAGCCGCCGGCCACCAGCCGCAGGTCGAAACCGCGGCCCGCCGCCTCGTACTCGGCGGACAGTTCGCGCAGCGCCGCGGCCACCTCGGCCCGCGGCCGCTCCAGCACCCCGGCCAGCCGCTCCTCGGTGACCGGCTCGTCGACGACCATCAGGACGGCCTCCAGCTCGGCCCGCAGCCCGGGCCCGGCTGGCTCCTCCGGCTCCCCCGGCACGTCGGAGGCCGGCGGGGCCGACTTCTGGTGCACCACCCTCGGCTCGGTGCCCACCGCAGCCACAGGCGCCGCCACGGGCTCCGGCAGCAGCTCGAAGGCCGGCTCCAGCCACTCCTCGGCCCGCGGCTGCCCCGGCAGCCCGAGCGGGCGCCGCACCGGCCGCCCACCGTCGTTCCCGCCACTCATCGCCGCCCGTCCTCCTTCGCCTCGCCCGCGACCCCGCCCGCGGCCTTGTCCCCGGCCTTCTCCGCGACCTCGCCCGCCGGCCGGTCGAACTCGTCCGTCACCTCGACCGCGCCCCGGCCCTCCTCGGCCACCCAGCGCACCCGCAGTTCCCCGAGCGCCTCCGGCTGCTCGAAGGCGAGCACCCGCTCCCGGTACAGCTCCAGCAGCGCCAGGAACCGGGCGACCACCACCAGGGTGTCCGGCGCGTCCGCGACGAGCTGCTGGAAGGAGGCCTCCCCGAGGCCGGTGAGCAGGTCGACCACCAGCCCGGCCTGCTCGCGCACGCTGACCGGCGGGGTGTGGATGTGGTCGACGTACACCACGGGCTTCGGCTTGGGCTCCATCGCCTTGGCCGCCAGCTGGGCCAGCCGCTCCGGCCCGACGGTGATCACCACCTCGGGCAGCAGCTCGGCGTGCCGGGGCTCCAGCCCGACGGTCCGCGGCCGTCGCAGCAGCTCGGCCGCCCAGCGCTCGCCGAACAGCGCCGCCGCCCGCTTGTACGCCCGGTACTGCAGCAGCCGCGCGAACAGCAGGTCCCGCGCCTCCAGCAGCGCGAGGTCCTCCTCGTCCTCGACCTCGGCCGCGGGCAGCAGCCGCGCGGCCTTGAGGTCCAGCAGGGTGGCGGCCACGACCAGGAACTCGGTCGCCGCGTCCAGGTCCCAGTCCGGTCCCATCGCCCGGATGTACGCGATGAAGTCGTCCGTCACCGTGGCCAGCGCCACCTCGGTGACGTCCAGCTTGTGCTTGGCGATCAGGCCGAGCAGCAGGTCGAAGGGGCCCTCGAAGTTGTCCAGCCGTACGCGGAAACCGCCCCGGGACTCCTCCTCGGTGGGGTTCACGGCGGTGGCGGCTGGTTCGACGGTGCTCGGCATGACGGTCCATTTTCGCCCGGCCCCGCCGCCCACCCCGCCGCGGGGCCGTCGACACGCCGCCCGACGGGCCCCGGGGCCCGGACGACGGCCTCAGCGCCCGGCCGCCCGGCCGGCGGCGCTCAGCGCCCGGCGGACAGCCCCGGACGCCGTCCTACCGGCCGCGCAGCCGCCGGACCAGGATGGAGGCCTCGCCGCGCTGCTCCAGGTCCGCCAGGACGACCGCGATGGCCTCCCGGACGATCCGCCCGCGGTCCACGGCCAGGCCGTGCTCGCCGCGCAGCACCAGCCGGGTGTGCTCCAGGTCCATGAGCTCCTCGGCGGAGACGTACACGGTGATCTTCTCGTCGTGCCGCTCGCGCCCGCTGGGGCGGCGCGGCGCGCGTCCCCGCGGCCGGGCGCGCCCGGCGGCACCGGTCTGCTCCTCGGCGGCACCCGCGTGCGCCCGGCCCGCCGGGGCGGCTGCGGCGCCACGGCCGCCGGAGACGGCCTTCCCGGCCGATCCGGCACCCTGGTCCCCGGCCTGTCGCTGGGCGGGCGGCTGCGCGGGCGCGGGCACCCCGGCGGCCGACTGCTGCTCCTGCCGGTCGTCCCGGGCGCCCTCGGCGCCGTCCGTGCCGTTGACGGTCCGCGCGGTCTCCGGTCTGGATGCCTCGGCAGCCGGACGCGGCGCGAGGGACGGCGACAGCGCCATCCCGCCGGTGGTCCGGAACAGCTCGTCGGCACCCGGGAGACTCACTCGGCGGGGCGGCACCGGTCGAGCACCTCCCTGGCGAGCTGGCGGTAGGCGGCAGCACCGACCGAGTTGGTGGCGTACGTGGTGATGGGCTCGCCGGCGACGGTGGTCTCCGGGAAGCGCACGGTCCGCCCGATGACGGTGTGGAAGACGTGCTCGCCGAACGCCTCGACGACCCGCGCCAGCACCTCACGGCTGTGCACGGTGCGCGAGTCGTACATGGTCGCGAGGATGCCGTCCAGGCGCAGCTCGGGGTTGAGCCGCTCGCACACCTTCTCGATGGTCTCGGTCAGCAGCGCGACACCGCGCAGCGCGAAGAACTCGCACTCCAGCGGCACGATCACGCTGTGAGCGGCCGTCAGCGCATTGACCGTCAGCAGACCCAGCGAGGGCTGGCAGTCGATGATGACGTAGTCGTAGTCGGGCAGCAGCGGCTTCAGGGCGCGCGCCAGCGCGGACTCCCGGGCCACCTCGCTGACCAGCTGCACCTCGGCGGCGGAGAGGTCGATGTTGGAGGGCAGCAGGTCCATGCCCGGGACGGCCGTCTTCAGCAGCACCTCATCGGCCGTCAGGCCCCGCTCCATGAGCAGGTTGTAGACGGTGACGTCGAGCTCCATCGGGTTGACGCCCAGTCCGACCGAGAGCGCGCCCTGCGGGTCGAAGTCGACGAGCAGCACCCGGCGGCCGTACTCGGCCAGCGCCGCGCCCAGGTTGATGGTCGACGTGGTCTTGCCGACGCCGCCCTTCTGGTTGCACATGGCGATGATCTGGGCGGGACCGTGCTCGGCGACCGGCGCGGGGATCGGGAAGTACGGCAGCGGACGGCCGGTCGGGCCGACCCGCTCGCGGCGCTGGCGCGCGGCGTCGGGGGCCAGCGTGGCGGCGTACTCGGGGTCCGGCTCGTACTCGGCGTCCGGGTCGTCGTAGGCGCCGTAGGCGAACTCGCCGTAGGCCAGGCCGTAGGCGGCCAAGTCGGCGTCGTGATCGGTCACCGTGGTCACCTGCGCTGTGTTCTGGCGTGCTTCGAAGGTACGGAGTGCGACCGAGCCGACCTCGGCCGAGCCCACGGTGGACTGCCGGGCCCCGGACTCCTCACTCGGCTGGCCGGCGGTGAGCTCCGCCAGTCCTGGCTGACCACCCCCGGGAGCAATTGTCGACTCATTCACAAGTCGTCTTACCTCCTTGGGGATCCAGGACTCTATGTCGATTCGTCAGCGTGGCAGCACGCCGACGGTTTGCGACTCTAGGCCGTTCAAGGCGTTCGCAGCAACACAATCCACGGTAGTGGGCACGATGTGTCGACTATCGGGCGGGCTGCTGTCAAGGGATGAGTAGGCCTATGACCCTAACGTTTCTGCGGTCGAGTGACACGACCCACGGGAATTGACGACAGAGCGACCCGCCCGGTCCACCGACTGTTCACGCGCACGGCGAAGCCCCCGACCCGAAGTGATCAGGTCGGGGGCGAACGACCGCCGAGCGGTCAGGGTGTTCAGGCGAGCACGCTCTCCAGCGTGACCGACTCCAGGCCGAAGGCCTCGGCCACGGCCGGGAAGGTGATCTGGCCCTCGTGCACGTTGAGGCCCTTGGCGAGCGCCTCGTCGCGACGCAGCGCCTCCTTCCACCCGCGGTTCGCCAGCTCGATGACGTACGGCAGGGTGGCGTTGGTCAGCGCGTAGGTGGAGGTGTTCGGGACGGCTCCCGGCATGTTGGCCACGCAGTAGAAGACCGAGTCGTGGACCTGGAAGGTCGGGTCGTCGTGCGTGGTCGGGTGCGAGTCCTCGAAGCAGCCGCCCTGGTCGATGGCGATGTCGACCAGCACGGAGCCCGGCTTCATGCGGGAGACCAGCTCGTTGGTGACCAGCTTCGGGGCCTTGGCGCCCGGGATCAGCACGGCGCCGATGACCAGGTCGGCGTCCAGGACGGCCTTCTCCAGCTCGAAGGAGTTGGACATGATGGCCTTGATCTTGGTGCCGAAGATCCGGTCGGCCTCGCGCAGCTTGTTGATGTCGCGGTCGAGCAGGGTCACGTCGTAGCCCATGCCGATGGCGATGGTGGCCGCGTGCCAGCCGGAGACGCCACCGCCGATGACGACGGCCTTGGCCGGGTGGGTGCCGGGCACGCCACCGGGCAGCACGCCGCGGCCGCCGGCCGGACGCATCAGGTGGTACGAGCCGACCTGCGGGGCCAGGCGGCCCGCGACCTCGGACATCGGGGCGAGCAGCGGCAGCGCGCCGTTGCCCAGCTGGACGGTCTCGTACGCGATGGCGGTGGTGCCCGAGGCGATCAGCGCGTCGGTGCCGGCCCGGTCGGCCGCCAGGTGCAGGTACGTGAAGAGGGTCTGCCCCTTGCGCAGCCGGTGGTACTCGGAAGCGATGGGCTCCTTGACCTTCAGCAGCAGGTCGGCGGTGGCCCACACCTCGTCGGCGGTGGGGAGGATGGTGGCGCCGGCGGCCACGTACTCCTCGTTGGGGATCGAGGAGCCGAGACCGGCGTTGTCCTCGATGTAGACCTCGTGTCCGTTGCGGACCAGCTCATGCACGCCGGCGGGCGTGATGGCCACGCGGTACTCGTGGTTCTTGACCTCGCGGGGGATGCCGACCTTCACGGCTAAACACGTCCTCTTGCCATGGGGGTCCCGACCGGAGAAGACCGGTGGGCGACGCGCACGTGGGGAAGCCTCCGGGCAGCCCGGGGCAGGGGATCGCTGCGCGACTGAGTTCGAGTGTAATGAAGCCCAGGCGGCCTGTCAGCCTTCCAAATCGAATAATTTCGCTGAACACATTGGCAGGTTCGTAGGCTTCCGCCGGAGCTTACCTGCCATAGATGTCGCAACCGGGCACTTCCGACGATACATCCGAAAGCACCCTCACCACCCGGCGCCGACACGTTCCCGCAGGTCCGTGAGGGCCGCCCCGACGGCCTCCCGGCCCCGTTCGTCGCCGATCCGGCGCAGCACCGCGAGCGCGGCCCGGTACTCCCGGTCGGCCTCCTCGAAACGGCGCTGCGCGGCGTGCGCCTCGGCCACCCGCGCCAGCAGCCGGGCCTCCGCCGCGTGGTCCCCGAGCGACTGCCGCAGCCCGAGCGCCCGCCCGTACCAGTCGGCGGCGCGCACCGCGTCGCCGAGCGCCCGGTGGCAGCCGGCCGCGCCCTCCAGGGCCCGGGCGCAGAGCGGTTCGTCCACGACCGTACGGGCGTGCTCCAGGGCGGCCCGGTAGTGCGCGGCGGCCTGCTCCCAGCGGCCCGCCGCGACCTGGAGGTCCCCCAGGTTGAGCAGCGCCGCCGAGGCCCGGCGGGGCCGGCCGTTGCGCTCGGCGACGGTGCGCACCAGCTCGTGCAGCCGGTAGAGGTCGGCCGGGGCGGCGCCGGTCAGCGGCAGCGACCGCAGCAGCGCGGTGACCAGCCGCCCGGCCGAGCCGTCCAGGTCGCCCTGACCGATCGCGTCGGCCACCGCGCCGAGCAGCAGCTCCCGCTCGCCGAGCAGCCAGTCCCGGGCCTGCGCGGCCGAGCGCAGCCGCAGCGCGGCGGGCAGCGGCTCGGGCCCGGGGCCGCCCGCCGGGTCGAGCAGGGCGCGGGCCGACTCGGTGAGCCGGACCAGCCGTTCCAGCAGCCGGGCCCGGGCCAGCTCGGTCTCGGCCGGCCGGTCCTCCCGCTCGCGCAGCCGGACCAGCCGCGGGTAGAGCCGTCCGGGCACCCGGTAGCGCGGGGCGCCGTCGCCGGCCGGCGCCTCCTCGCCGAGCAGCTCCCGCTCGGCGAGCACGGCCAGCGTCGCGGCGGCCTCCGCTGCCGGGCAGCCGACCAGGGCGGAGGCGGTGCGCGGGTCGGCGGTCTGCACCGGGGCCAGGGTGAGGGTGCGCAGCATCCGCGCCTGGGCGCGCGACAGGGTGCGGTAGACGAGGGTGAACGCGCCGATCAGCGGATCGTTGTCGGGTACGGGCACCGGCTCGGCCGGCTCGGGCTCCGGCCTGACCCAGGTCGACGGGTCACCGGCCGGCTCGGGCGCGGCGACGGGCTCCGCGGCCTTGTCCTCCGCCGACTGCTGCGGGCCCTCCCTCTTCTTCCCCGCCTCGGCGGCAGCCCCGGCCCCACCGGTCCTGCCCGCCTTGCCCGCCTTGCCGCCCTCGCCACCGGCGGCCGCCGACTCCTCCCCCACCACCAGGTTGAGCTGCCGCGCCGCGTCCGTGACCGCGATCTCCGGGTTGCCGCGCAGCCACCCCGCCATCAGCCGCAGGGCGGCCGGCCGGGCGGCGCAGGCCTCGGCCAGGTCGGCCCCGCCGACCGGGTCGCAGGAGATCCGGGTGCCGCCGACCAGGTCGGCCAGCAGTTCGCCGGAGGCCTGCCGGTCCAGCCCGCCGAGGATCACCGGGTCGATGTCCTCGATCCCGGTGAGCGGCCCGGCGGTGGTGGCGAGCACCAGGCAGCCGGGCTCGTCGGCGAGCAGCGGCCACACCTGCCCGGCGTCCCGCACGTCGTCCAGCACCAGCAGGACGCGCAGCCCCGCGAGCGCCTCCCGCAGCGCCACGCAACCGGGCTCGTCCCGCCCGTCCTCGACCGCCCCGGGCAGCGGCACGGCGGCCTGCGGGTCGAGCTGCTCCAGCAGCAGCCGGGCCGCGCGCGCCGGCTGCACCCGCCCGCCGTCGGGGGCGGACAGCCGTGCGAACAGCACGCCGTCCGGGTAGTCGGCGGCGACGGTACGGGCGAAGCGGGCGGCCAGCGCGGTCCGGCCGGAGCCGGGGCGCCCGGCCAGCACCAGCACCGGGCAGCGGCCGCTCACCGGACGGGTGGCGGCCGCCCGCAGCGCGGCCAGTTCGGCGCGCCGCCCGGCGAACACCGTGGGCCCGGCCGGCAGCCGCTCCAGTCCGGGGACGGCGCTCGCGGGCGTGTCAGGGCCGGGGTCCATCGTCGCCGTCTTCCTCGCCACCCGTGCCACTCCCGACGTCATCCCGCGCCCGGCGTCCGGCTGGTCAGCGTCCGGCGCTCGGCGAAGGCGGCCCGGCACGGGCGCCCCGTCTGCGAAGCGTAGTTCGACCGTCCGGCTCAGCCGAGATGACATCCGGTCGTACGAACCGGCAAATCACCCCAAGGCATCAACCCGGGCGGTCCGCCCGCGTCTCGAACGGCCCCTCATCCTCGAAGGAGGCTCAGGCCTCGAAGGACGCTCAGGCCTCGAAGGGCCGGGCCGGCCACGGCGAGTCCGGCCGGCGCAGCCCGTCCAGGCCGTCCGGGGCGGTGAGCGCGGCGTGCACGGCGAGAGTGCCGGTGATCAGGGTCGGGTTGTGCAGCTGCCCGGCCTGGATCAGCCGGATCAGTTCGGGCACCGGGACCCAGGCGACCTCGATCTCCTGCTCCTCGCCCTCGGCCTGGTAGCGCTCGCCCTCGGCGGCCGACAGGTCGGTGGCCAGGAACATCCGCAGCGCCTCGTCGGTGCCGCCCGGGGAGGTGTAGTAGTCGGCGAGGATCCGCCAGGTGTCGGCCTTGCAGTGCGCCTCCTCGTACAGCTCGCGCTGCGCGGCGTGCCACGGGTTCTCACCGGGCACGTCGAGCAGGCCGGCCGGCAGTTCCCAGAGCCGCTGGCGGACCGGGTGGCGGTACTGGCGCAGGACCAGCACCCGCTGCTTGTCGTCCAGGGCGAGCACCGAGACCGAGCCGGGGTGGGTCTGGTAGTCGCGCCGGGCCCAGCTGCCGTCGGGCATCCGGACCTCCTCGCTGCGCACGCCGGTGACCTTGCCCTGGAACGGCGTCGCGCTGCCGCGGACCTCCCACTCCTCGGCCACGTCGGCGATCACCTGGTCGCTCTGCTCGTCCATCGCTCTCCCCTTTTCGTCAGTGCGACACAATCTAACGCCGAACGGCGGCCCCGCGGGAATCGCGGGGCCGCCGTCCGGTGAACGACCGAGGCCGAGAAGAATATGACTACTCGGAGGCCGCGGTCTTGATGTCGATGGCGGCCTTGACCAGGCCCGCGAACAGCGGGTGCGGGCGGGTCGGGCGGGACTTCAGCTCCGGGTGGGCCTGGGTGGCCACCAGGTACGGGTGCACCTCGCGCGGGTACTCGACGTACTCGACCAGGTCACCCTTGGGCGAGAGGCCGGAGAACTGCAGGCCGGTCTTCTCCAGGTCCGCGCGGTAGGCGTTGTTGACCTCGTAGCGGTGGCGGTGGCGCTCCTCGACGTACTGCTCGCCGCTGTAGACCTCGCGGACGATCGAGCCCTCGGCGAGCTTGGCCGGGTACAGGCCCAGGCGCATGGTGCCGCCCAGGTCGCCCTTGCCGTCGACGATGGCCAGCTGCTCGGCCATCGTGGAGATGACCGGGTGCTTGGCGGCGGCGTCGAACTCGGTGGAGTTGGCCTCGGGCAGGCCGGCCAGGTTGCGGGCCGCCTCGATGACCACGCACTGCAGGCCCAGGCACAGGCCGAGCAGCGGGACCTTGTTCTCGCGGGCGTAGGTGATCGCGCCGACCTTGCCGTTGACGCCGCGGTCGCCGAAGCCGCCGGGGATGCAGATCGCGTCCACGTCGCCGAGCTGCGCCTGGGCGCCCTCGGGCGTCTCGCAGTCGTCCGAGGTGACCCACTTGATCTCGACCCGGGCGTTGTTGGCGAAGCCGCCGGCGCGCAGCGCCTCGGTCACCGACAGGTAGGCGTCCGGCAGGTCGATGTACTTGCCGACCAGGGCGACCTTGACGATGTGCTGCGGCTCGTGGACGCGGCGCAGCAGGTCGTCCCAGGTGGTCCAGTCCACGTCGCGGAACGGCAGGTCGAGGCGGCGCACCACGTAGGCGTCCAGGCCCTCGCCGTGCAGCACCTTGGGGATGTCGTAGATCGACTTGGCGTCGATGGCCGCGACCACGGCCTCCTCGTCCACGTCGCACATCATCGAGATCTTGCGCTTGATCGCCTGCGGGACCTCGCGGTCGGCGCGCAGCACGATCGCGTCGGGCTGGATGCCGATGTTGCGCAGCGCGGCGACGGAGTGCTGGGTGGGCTTGGTCTTCAGCTCGCCCGAGGGGCCGATGTACGGCAGCAGGGAGACGTGCACGAAGAACACGTTGTCCCGGCCGACCTCGTGGCGGACCTGGCGGACGGCCTCCAGGAACGGCAGCGACTCGATGTCGCCGACGGTGCCGCCGACCTCGGTGATCACCACGTCGACGTCCTCGGTCGCCATCCGGCGGATCCGGGACTTGATCTCGTTGGTGATGTGCGGGATGACCTGGACGGTGTCGCCCAGGTACTCGCCGCGGCGCTCCTTGGCGATGACGGTCGAGTACACCTGGCCGGTGGTGACGTTCGCCGAGCCGTGCAGGTTGGTGTCCAGGAACCGCTCGTAGTGACCGATGTCCAGGTCCGTCTCGGCACCGTCGTCGGTGACGAAGACCTCACCGTGCTGGAACGGGTTCATGGTGCCCGGGTCCACGTTGAGGTAGGGGTCGAGCTTCTGCATCGTCACGCGCAGGCCGCGGGCCTTGAGCAGCGCGCCGAGGCTGGAGGCGGTCAGCCCCTTGCCGAGCGAAGAGGCGACACCCCCGGTGACGAAGAGGTGCTTGGTCGTCACGGCGCGGCCGTTCGTTGCCTTGCCGGAATGGGGCTGTGCCAAGAGGGGGCTCCCGTGGGTCGCGTGTCGAAGGTGACGTGGGCGGGAGGCTCGCGGCTCGCCGGGCGACGGGAGGCCGACTCGGTAGGCGGCACTCGAAGGGTCGTCGGTTCGGCTGGTCCGGGGCGTTTTATCCCGCCGGTCCACGGGATACCAGGGTATCAGTGACCTGACCCGGATGCCGTGCGGCCCGCGTGCGGCACTCCGGGAGCGTGCGCCTGGCGCACCACCGGCGCACCATCGGCCGCACGGGTCACACCGGTCGCACGACCGGCCGGACCGGGCCAGCCCGCGGCCTCCGTCCGGGCCATCCCGGCTCCTCCGTTACGGCCACCCGGAGGTGATCCTTCCGGACCATCCTGCGCCACGCCTCCGCGATGCACGGCATTTCCGCCGAATTGCGGCGCCACACGGGGCAGCGTCCGCGTGCTTCGCCCCTTTCGTCCGTCGTAAGCTGCACGGACGCATCGCGACAGCACGAGCACGCGGAGGGCGTGGGAGCGTCAGGACACTCCCGGTCCCCGATGCGCGACCGGACCTCCCCGTATTCCAGCTCCTCCCCACCCACCTCAGGGGCTCCACCGAGCCCCGCGCGGACACTCCAGCAAGGCCCGCCACCACCCCCGGCGGACCGGACGTCCCGGGGTGAACCTCCGGCCCCGCAGACCGCTCGCTCCCCCGTTCGCCGATGCCCTGACCACATTGCGAACTGGAGATCCACGTGGCCGGCCGTATCGAGGACTACGCACTCATCGGGGACATGCAGACCGCTGCCCTGGTCAGCAGGGACGGGGCGGTGGACTGGCTCTGCCTTCCCCGCTTCGACTCGCCGGCGGTGTTCGCCGGCCTCCTCGGCACCGATGAACACGGCTTCTGGCGGATCGGCCCGGCCGAAGCCGTCGCGACCGAGGTCCCCGCTCCCGCCACCGCACCTGCCGGAGCCGACGGCCGGACCCGCTTCACCGACGGTGCCGACCTGCGCGTCCCCCCGGCCACCGCCGCCGCCCCCGCCCTGCCCGCCGACCGGCGCCGCTACCGGGGCGACTCGCTGATCCTGGAGCAGGAGTGGGACACCCAGGGCGGCACCGTCCGGGTGATCGACTTCATGCCGCCCCGCCCGCTGGCCGGCCGCGACGCCGTCCCCCAGGTGATCCGGATCGTCGAGGGCGTGGCCGGCACCGTGCGGATGCGCTCGGCCCTGCGGATGCGCTTCTCGTACGGCCGGATCGTCCCCTGGGTGCACCGGGTCGCGCAGGCCGACGGCGGCCACCGCACCGTCGCCATGGCCGGGCCCGACTCGGTCTGGCTGGACGGCGAGGCCGAGACCTACGGGCGCGACCTCACCACCTACGCCGACTTCACCGTCACGGCCGGCGAGCGGATCGCCTTCGCGCTCACCTGGCAGGCCTCCCACCTCGACCCCCCGGCCGTCCCGGACGCCGAGGCGATGCTCGACGCCACCGCCGACTTCTGGCACGAGTGGGCCGACCAGTGCACCTACCAGGGCCCCTACCGCGAAGCCGTGATCCGCTCGCTGATCACCCTCAAGGGCCTCACCTACGCCCCCACCGGCGGCATCGTCGCCGCCCCCACCACCTCCCTGCCGGAGGACATCGGCGGCGAGCGCAACTGGGACTACCGCTACACCTGGCTGCGCGACGCCGCGATCACCCTCTCCTCGCTGCTGCGCACCGGCTACCGCGAAGAGGCCCGCGCCTGGCGCGAGTGGCTGCTGCGCGCAGTGGCCGGCGACCCGGAGAACCTGCAGATCATGTACGGCATCGCCGGCGAGCGCGAGCTCACCGAGTCCTCGCTGGACTGGCTGCCCGGCTACGAGGGCTCCCAGCCCGTCCGGGTCGGCAACGGCGCCGCCGGACAGCTCCAACTCGACGTCTACGGCGAGGTGGTGGAGGCCCTGCACCTGGCCCACATGACCGGTCTGGTCCGCAACGACCACGCCCTCCACCTCCAGCTGCGCCTGATCGAGTACCTGGAGGACCACTGGCAGAACCCGGACGAGGGCATCTGGGAGGTCCGCGGCCCGCGCCGGCACTTCGTCCACTCCAAGGTGATGGCCTGGGTCGCCGTCGACCGCACCATCAAGCTGCTGGAGCAGACCCCCGAGGACGCCCCCTCCGACGGCCACCTGGAGCGCTGGCACGCACTGCGCGAGACCATCCACCGGGATGTCTGCGAGAAGGGCTACGACCCCGAGCGCAACACCTTCACCCAGTACTACGGCGGCCAGGAGCTGGACGCCTCGCTGCTGCTCATCCCGCAGGTGGGCTTCCTGCCGCCGGACGACAAGCGGGTGATCGGCACCATCGAGGCGATCCAGCGCGAACTGTCCACCGAGGACGGCTTCGTCCTGCGCTACCCGACCCACGACGAGTCGGGGAACAACGTGGACGGCCTGTCCGGCCACGAAGGCGCCTTCCTGGCCTGCTCGTTCTGGCTGGCCGACGACCTCGCCATGATCGGCCGGGTGCAGGAGGCCCGCGAGCTGTTCGACAAGCTGCTCTCGCTGCGCAACGACCTCGGGCTGCTCGCCGAGGAGTGGGACCCGCGGCTCAAGCGCCAGGTCGGCAACTTCCCGCAGGCCTTCAGCCACGTCCCGCTGATCGACACCGCCCTGCGGCTGACCGCCTGCGGCGCCGCCTACCTGTCGGCCCAGCCGGACGGCCTGGCCGCCGACCGGGTCGAGCAGGCGACCGTCTAGGAACGCTGCACCAACTCGTCGTAGGTGCTGAGCACCTGCGCGACGGTGGCGGCCTCGTCCGGCCAGGTCTCGGCCTGCTGCCGGCCCGCCGCCACCAGCTGCTCGCGACGGGCCGGGTCGGCCAGCACCCCGCGCACCGCCCGTCCGATCGCCGCCGGGTCGCCCGGGGGCACCAGCACGGCGGCGTCACCGACCAGCTCGGGGATACCGCCGACGGTGGTGGCGACCACCGGCACACCGGCCCGCATCGCCTCCTGGACCACCAGCGAGCGGGCCTCCCAGCGACTGGAGACCACCACTACGTCGGCGGCGGCCAACAGGTCGGGCACGTCGGTGCGGTAGCCGAGCAGGCGCACCGGCAGCTTCTCGGCCGTCACCCGCTCGCGCAGCGGGCCCGCCTCCGGACCGTCCCCGGCGAGCAGCACCAGCGGCTCCGGGTCCAGCGCGGACAGCTCCCGGGTGGCGTCCAGCAGCAGCCCGAAGGCCTTCTGCGGGACGAGCCGGCCGACCGCCAGCACCAGCGGGCGGTCCGGGCCGTCACCGAGCAGCGCGGCTCGCGCCTCGGGGCGGCCGAGCCGGCCCTCGGGCATCGGCGGGGCGGCCACCGGGCCCAGCCGGGCGTCGGTGGCACCCAGTTCGCGGGCCCGGGCGACCAGGTCGGAGGAGGCGCCGAGGACGAGGTCGGCGGCGCGCGCCACCCGGCGCTCCATCAGCCGCTGCAGCCGGCGCTCCATGCCGGTGGCCAGCAGCGCGTGGTGCGAGGTGACCACCAGCGGGGTCTCCGGGCGCAGGCCCGGGAAACGGCCGGCGGTGCGCAGCGCGAGGTCCGAGAGCAGCCCGGCGCGCAGACCGTGGGCGTGCACCAGGTCGGCGCCGGTGAAGGCCCGGCGCAGCTCGCCGATCGCGGTGGCGTCGCTGCGGGCACCCGCGGTGGGGGTGATGTCGACGGTGTGGAACCGGGCGCCGGTGCGGGAGAAGCCGAACAGCTCGTCCGTGCCCGCCGGCGCGCAGACCGTGACGATCACCCCGTGCGCGACCAGGCCCTGGGCCAGGGAGCGCACGTGCGCACCGATGCCGCCGGTGCTGGCGGCCAGGACGAGCACCACGTGCAGCTGCCCCGGTTCCGGGGCGGCCGCGGTGGCCCGGGCGGCGGAATGGTCCACGTCGTCTCGCATCCGACTCGATCAGGTTCGCGCGCCGCTTCGCGAGGATTGCCCGCCCGGCGGCACTCGGGACTGGAAAGCCAGTGTCCAGCCGCCACCATGCCAGGTCGGCGGCCCTCTTGGACAGTCGGCGCCACCAGGGCGCGTCGTGGTGCCGCGAGGGCCGCCGGACCCGACGGAGCGACCGGCTCAGGGCCTGTCCGGCGGATCCTCGCCGGGTCCGGCGAAACCCACCGGACAGGCCTAACGCTGGCGCGGGGCCCGGGCGGTGGCCAGCAGCTCCTCGGCGTGGGCACGGCCCAGCTCCGAGTCCTCCAGGCCGGCCAGCATCCGGGAGAGTTCGCGCACCCGCTCCTCGTCGTTCAGCACCTTGACGCCGGAGCGGGTCACGGTGCCGTCGTTGGTCTTCTCCACCACCAGGTGCCGGTCCGCGAAGGCGGCGACCTGCGGGAGGTGGGTGACCACCACGACCTGCGCGGTTTCGGCCAGTTTGGCCAGTCGGCGGCCGATCTCGACCGCGGCCTTGCCGCCGACGCCCGCGTCCACCTCGTCGAACAGGTAGGTGGGGACGGGGTCGGCACCCGCGAAGACCACCTCGACAGCGAGCATCACACGGGACAGCTCACCGCCGGAGGCGCCCTTGGCGATCGGGCGCGGCTGGGCGCCCGGGTGCGGGGCGAGCAGCACCTCGACCTCGTCCACGCCGTGCGGCCCGTACGCGACGGTGCGGCCGTCGACCTCGATCCCGGCCAGGTCGTCGAGCTGGGTGATCGAGAAGGTCACCCGGGCGTGCGGCATGGCCAGTTCGGCGAGTTCGGCGGAGACGGCCCCGGCGAAGCGGCCGGCGGCGGCCCGCCGGGCGGCCGACACCTCGGCCGCCAGCTCGGCCAACTCGGTCCGCAGCTCGGTCTCCTGGGCACCGAGCCGGTCGATCCGGTCGTCGTCGCCGTCGAGTTCGGCGAGCCGGGCGGCCCCGGCCTCGGCCCAGGCGATCACCTCGGCGAGGGTGTTCTCCTCGCCGCCGTACTTGCGCAGCAGCTGGGCCAGCACGGCCCGGCGGTCCTCGACGGCGGCCAGGCGCACCGGGTCGGCGTCCAGGTCGTCGGCGTAGCCGGCCAGGTCCCCGGCCACGTCTGCCAGCAGGTAGCCGACCTCGTTCAGCCGGTCCGCGAGGGCGGCCAGCCGCTCGTCGTGGTGGCGCACGGCGTCCAGGGCGCGGCGGGACTGGGCGAGCAGGGTGCCCGCGTCCAGCGCCTCCGGGTCGGTCGGGTCGCCGGCCAGGGCGGCGTGGGCGAGGGTCGCGGCGGAGGAGAGCGCGTCGGCGTGGCCGAGCCGTTCGGCCTCGGCGGCCAGCTCGACGTCCTCCCCGGCCACCGGCTCGGCGGCGGCGATCTCGTCCAGGCCGAAGCGCAGCAGGTCGGCCTCCTGGGCGCGCTCGCGGGCCCGGGTGGTCAGCTCCTCCAGGGTGGCCGAGACCTCGCGCAGGGCGCGGTAGGTCTCCCGGTAGCGGGCCAGCGGCTCGGCCACCGCCTCGCCCGCGTACCGGTCCAGCGCGCCGCGCTGGCGGGCCGGGCGCAGCAGCCGCTGCTGGTCGGTCTGGCCGTGCACCGCGATCAGGTCCTCGCCGAGCTCGGCGAGCAGCCCGACCGGGACGGCCCGTCCGCCGACGTGGGCCCGGGAGCGGCCCTCGGCGGAGACGGTCCGGCTGATCAGCAGGGCGCCGCCGTCCAGTTCCGCTCCGGCCTCGACGGCGCGGGCCGCCACCGGGGAGTCGGCGGGCAGCTCCAGCCGGCCCTCCACGACCGCGCGTCCGGAGCCGTTGCGCACCAGGCCCGGGTCGGCGCGGCCGCCGAGCAGCAGGCCGAGGCTGGTCACGACCATGGTCTTGCCTGCGCCGGTCTCACCGGTCACGGCGGTGAAGCCGGGGGCCAGCTCGACCACGGCGTCGTCGATGACCCCAAGATCCCGTATCCGCATCTCGTCCAACACGGAGACGACCTTACGAGGTTCCGCCCCCGGAGCGCGACGAGCGGCAACGGCGCGCGGCAACTCCGTGCCCGGAAGTTCATCCCATCCGGGGCGTTTGCGGCGAGGTGTCCTTGGCCGGCGACGCGGTGCACCAGGGCAGGAACAGCTGTACCAGCGGGCCGATGGCCAGCGCGTACACGACCGTGCCGACCCCGGCGGTACCGCCCAGCAGGACACCGGCCGCCAGCACGATGACCTCGATGCCGGTGCGCACCAGCCGCAGCGAGCGGCCGGTGCGCCGGTGCAGGCCGGTCATCAGGCCGTCGCGCGGGCCCGGGCCGAAGCGGGCACCGATGTAGAGCCCGGAGGCCAGGCCGTTGAGCACGACCGCGGCGGCCATCAGCGCGATCCGGGCGGGCAGGCCCGCGGGGCCGCCGACCAGCCGCAGGGTGAGGTCCATGGCCGCGCCGATCATCAGCACATTGGCGACGGTGCCCAGGCCCGGGCGCTGACGCAGCGGGATCCACAGCAGCAGCACGAGGGCCCCGCAGATGGTCACCCAGGCGCCCACGGTCAGCCCGAGCATCCGCTGCAGGCCCTGGTGGAAGACGTCCCAGGGATCGAGGCCGAGGCCGGAGCGGAGCATCAGCGCCATGCTCACGCCGTACAGGACCAGGCCGACGGCGAGCTGCGGGAGCCGACGGCCCAGCGCGTGGGTGTCGCCGAGGATCCGGACGGCCGGGCCCGGCCGGGTCGGCCCGGGGGCGGGCGGGGTCGTGGTCATGGTGGCCAATCGGTGCTCCTGCGGGTGGTTCCGCACCCCGGGGCAGCCCCGGTGGTGGCGGCTCGACGGCCGCCCTGCCATGATGAACAGGCCAAACAGACCCCTTCCAGGGCCAATAACGAGCAAGTGGACTGATGAGTGAGCGAAGCGAGCTCATCATCAAAGAGGTGCGGTTGCGCGAAGCGCCTGCCGAGCGAAGCGAAGAGGGCTGCAGAAAGGATGGTCCTCTAATGAGCGCCATGGCCGACTGGCACACCACCGTCACCCCGCCCGCACTGGCCCGGCTGCTCGCCACCGCCCGGCTCCCCGAGCCGGCCACCAGGCGCCGCCCCGCCTACCGCACCCTCGCCGGCCAGATCCGGCTGCTGGTCACCGAGGGCCGGCTGCCGGTCGGCGCCCGGCTGCCCGCCGAACGCGAGCTCGCCTCCGCCCTGGAACTCAGCCGCACCACCGTCGCCACCGCCTACGAGACCCTGCGCGGCGACGGCTACCTGCTCAGCCGCCGCGGCGCCGGCAGCTGGACCACCCTGCCCGAGGGCGCCCCGCCGCCCAGCGACGCCCTGCACCCCGTCCCGCCGGACGAGCAGGGCAGCACCCTGGACCTCGGCGTCGCCGCGCTGCCCGCCCCGCAGCCCTGGATCGGGCAGGCCGCCGCCCGGGCCGTCGAGCTGCTCCCGCACTACGCCGCCGGACACGGCCACTACCCGACCGGCGTCCCGGTGCTGCGCGAGGCCGTCGCCCGCCGCTACACCGAGCGCGGGCTGCCCACCACGCCCGACCAGGTCCTCATCACCACCGGCGCGATGGGCGGCCTGCACCTGGTCCAGCGGGTGCTGATCGGCCGCGGCGACCGGGTCGCCGTCGAGGCCCCCAGCTACGCCCACACCCTGCAGGCCCTGCGCCTCACCGGGGCACGCCTGGTGCCGGTGCCGTACGCCTGGGGTCCACAGGCGCGAGCGGGCGAATCCCGGCGAGCGGGCGAATCCCGCCCCGAGCCGAAGGGGCGCGCCGGTGCCGAAAGCGACGAGCGACAAGCGACGAAGGAGCGCCGGAGCGAGGAACGTCGGCACCGGGTCCGAGCGCCCCGGAGGCGAGCGGGCGAATCACAGTGGGACCTGGAGGAGTGGCAACGGGTGCTGCGCGGCGCCGCGCCGAAGGTCGCCTACGTCATCCCGGACTTCCACAACCCCACCGGCGCGCTGATCGACGAGGAGCAGCGCCGCGAGCTGCTGGCCGCAGCCCGGGCCGCCGGGAGCATCGTGCTGGTCGACGAGACCACCGCCGAACTCGGCTGGGGCGTGCCGCAGTCCACGCCGCTGCCGCGCCCGATGGCGGCGCTGGACCGCGCCGCCCAGGTGGTCACCGTCGGCTCGGCCGGCAAGCTGCTCTGGGGCGGCCTGCGGATCGGCTGGGTCCGCGCCGCGCCCGCGCTCGTGCGCCGACTGGCCACCGAGCGGGTCTACAGCGACGTCGGCACCCCGGTCCTCGACCAGCTGATCGCCGCCGAGCTGATGGGCGAGCCGCTCCAGGCCGTCCGGGCCCACCAGCTGGACCGGCTGCGGGCCACTGCGCACGCCTTCGCCGCCGCGCTGCCCGGGCACCTGCCCGGCTGGGACTTCCCGATGCCGCTCGGCGGCCTGGCGCTGTGGGTCTCCACCGGCGGCCTGTCCGGCGCGGCGCTGGCCCAGGCCGGGGAGCGCGCCGGGATCCGGATCGCCTCCGGCAACCGGTTCGGCTCGGACGGTGCCTTCGAGCACCACATCCGGTTGCCGCTCACCGTGCCCGCCGCAGCCGTGCCCGCCGCCGTCGAGCGGCTCGCCGCGGTGGCCGCCCGCGCGGCGGCGGGCGGCCGGCTCGGCTCGGCCGACGGGGCCCAGCCGCTGGCGGTCTGACCGTTCGCCAGACTCCGCCTCAGTGCCCGGTTTTCGACCGCCCGCGCCAACCCGTCACCGGGAGCGCGAACTTGGCCACCAGCCGGTCGGTGAACGGCGCCCGGTGCAGTCTGGCCAGCCGCACCGGCGTCTGCCCCCGGCGCACCTCCACCCGTGCCCCGGCGGGCAGTTCGACCGAGCGCCGCCCGTCGCACCAGAGCACCCCGTGCGGGGTTTTGGGCTGCACCTCCACCGCCAGCACCGAGTCCGGCGAGGTCACCAGCGGCCGGGCGAACAGCGCGTGCGCGGAGATCGGCACCATCAGCAGCGCCTCCACCTCCGGCCACACCACCGGCCCGCCGCCGGAGAACGCGTACGCGGTCGAGCCGGTCGGCGTCGCGCAGACCACCCCGTCGCAGCCGAAGTTGGAGACCGGTCGGCCGTCCACCTCGGTCACCACCTCCAGCATCCGCTCCCGGGACGCCTTCTCGATGGACGCCTCGTTCAACGCCCAGTCCTGGTGGATCACATCGCCGTTGGTGCGGACGATCACGTCGATCGTCATCCGCTCCTCGACCTCGTAGTCGGCGTCCACCACCCGCTCGACCACCACGGCCAGGTCGTCCCGCTCGGCCTCGGCCAGGAAGCCGACCCGGCCGAGGTTGATCCCCAGCATCGGCAGCCCGTGCGAGCGCGCCAGCTCGGCGCCGCGCAGCAGCGTCCCGTCACCGCCGGCGACCAGGATCAGCTCGCAGCCGTCCGCCGCCCCCGGCCCCTCGGCCACCTTCTCGACCCCGTCCGGCAGGTCGAGGTCCACCGCCTCGGCCTCCAGCAGTCTGATCCGGAGCCCCGCCTTCAGCAGCCCGTGCACCAGGGCCTCGACGCTGCGCAGCGCCGCCTCCCGGCCGGTGTGCGCGATCAGGAAGACCGTACGTTCTTCATCGCTCATGCCGCTGCCCTCTCCCTACGCCTGCCCGGGGCGCCCTGGCCCGGTGCGGCCGCGCCATACAGCATGACGGGCCGGACGCTCGCAGAGCACACTACCTACCGGGGCCCCTCCGCCACGGCCCGGTCCGCCTCCGCGGGGTCCAGCTGCGGGGCGTCCCGGCGCATCCAGAGGAAGTACTCGACGTTGCCGGACGGCCCCGGCAGCGGGCTCGCGGTGACCGCCCGCACGCCCAGCCCGAGCTCCCACGCCTGCCCCGCCACCTGGCGCACCATCTCGGCTCGCAGCTGCGGGCTGCGCACCACCCCGCCGCTGCCCAGGCGCTCCTTGCCGATCTCGAACTGCGGCTTGACCATCAACACCAGGTCCGCGTCCTCCGCCGCACAGGCGGCCAGCGCCGGCAGCACCAGGCCCAGCGAGATGAAGGACAGGTCGCCGACCACCAGGTCGACCGGATTGCCGCCGATCGCGTCCCGGGTCAGCTCGCGCACGTTGGTGCGGTCCATCACGGTGACCCGCTCGTCGCTCTGCAGCGACCAGGCGAGCTGCCCGTAGCCGACGTCCACCGCCAGTACGTGGGCGGCCCCGGCCCGCAGCAGCACGTCGGTGAAGCCGCCGGTGGAGGCACCCGCGTCCAGCGCCCGGCGGCCCTCGACCACCAGGCCCTGCGGCACGAAGGCCGCGAACGCCCCGGCCAGCTTGTGGCCGCCGCGCGAGACGTAGTCGGGATCGTTGTCGTCCTTGGCCACCACGACCGCCGCCGAGGTCTCCACCTGGGTGGCCGGCTTGGTTGCGGTGGTGCCGCCGACGGTCACCCGGCCGGCCGCGATCAGCTCGGACGCGTGCTCACGCGACCGGGCCAGCTTACGGCGGACCAGCTCCGCGTCGAGTCGGCGTCGTGCCACTGCCACTGGTGTTTCAGCTCCTACGGGTCCTGCGGGTCATTCCTGGTCGAGTGCGGCAAGCGTGTCGGCGAGCCGCTGGTGAACATCTTCGTACACCGCGACGTGTGTCTCGGCGGGGACCCCGTCCAAGGCCTCCAGCCGGGCCAGCCCGGCGTCCACCCCGGGGTGACCGGTGGGCAGCAGTTCAACGCCGAGCGGCTCGACCGGCTGGCTGGGCTCACTTGTCTCGGGCATCGGGCTTCTTCGTGCTGGTGGCCTTGCGGACGGTGGTCCTCTTCGTCGCCGTGCGCTTGGCGGGGGTCCTGGGCTGGGCGTCCGGCTGCTTCGCGGTGGTGGTCTTCTCGACCGTGGCCTTCTTGGCGGTGGTGGTCTTCTTCGCGGCGGCCTTTCCGGCCGTCGTCTTCGTCGCGGCAGCCTTCCCGGCCGTCGCCTTCTTCGCCGTCGTCTTCTTCGCCGCCGTCGCCTTCTTCGCCGTCGTCTTCTTCGCGGCCGTCGGCTCCCCGGCCCGCGGCGCGGGCGGCACCGGCGGATCGACCTCGACCGGCTCGTCCACCTCCACCCGCTCGGCCACTATCGGCTCCCCCGCCACGCGCTCGCTCTCGTACTCCCAGCCGCGTCCGAACAGATCGTCCGCCCGCGGCGCGGGCGTCGGCTCCTCCGCCGCCGCCTCGTACAGGTCCGGCCCGGACTTCGCCGCGACCGGCTCCTCCTCGATCTCGCGCAGCTTGCTCTCCAGGTATGCCAGCACCACGCCGACCTTGGTCACCTGGTCGCCGACCCGCTCGAAGGCCTTCTCCACCTCGTTGCGCGCCACCCCGACCGCCAGGTCCACCCCGGCCCGCCCGGCAGTGACGGCCTCCTCCGCCATCGTCTGCAGCGTCTTGGCGGACGGCGGGAACTGCCCGCCGAGCTTGCGCTCGACCTCGGTCACGTCGACGCCGGTCTTCTCCAGGACCGCGGCCGCCGTCTCGACGACCCGCTTGCCGACCTCCTCCACCACCACGGCGGCGGCCGCCACCGCTCCCCGCACCGTCCTCGGCAGCATCCGGGTGCCTCCTTAGCGCCTACGCGCGCATCGCTCCGTCGCCGTCGGTGCCCGGGCCGTTTCCGGGCACCCCACTGACGACGCTACCGCCAAAACCCTCCTGAGGTACCGTGGCCCGGGCAGTTCAGAGCACCGTAGTGACCTGGGGATGGAGCCACCGCCATGGCGAACGTCGAGGAGTGCCGGGAGGCGCTGGAGCAGCTCAGCCGGAACATGGCCGACTCCACCGGCGACGTCCGCAAGGCCGCCGCCATGGACCGCTCGCTCAGCTGCCGGATCACCGACCTCGACCTGACCTTCAGCGGGCGGCTGCGCGAGGGCCGGATCCAGGACGTCATCGCCGCGTCCGGCGCGCCCGCCGCGAAGGCGGAGATCCGGCTCACCATGGCCAGCGACGACCTGCTCGCCCTGGTCGGCGGCACGCTCAACTTCGCCTCCGCCTGGGCGAGCGGCCGGGTCAGGCTGGAGGCCGGCTTCCGCGACCTGCTGCGGCTGCGCACCCTGCTCTGACCGCCACCGGGGGTCAGAAGCCTCAGAAGCCGAGCTCGGCCAGCGCCTTCCGTCCGTCCACCGGCCCGCCGTCCGCGTCCAGCGCCGTCCACGCCGCCCCGCACAGCGCCCGCAGGCCGTCCCAGCGGTTCCCGGCACCGGTCAACCGCAGCTCGCCGCCCTCGGCCGTCGCGACCCAACCGCCGCAGCCGAAGCCGCCGTCCCGGGCCGTCACCGCCGGCTGCGGGACCAGCAGGCCGCGCAGGTCCGCCGCCAGGTAGGTCGGCCGGTGCTCGACCGGGGCCGCCAGCAGCTGCGCGGGGGTGGTCACACCGGTGAACACCAGCAGGCTGTCCACCCCGCCGTTGAACGCACCCTCGATGTCGGTGTCCAGCCGGTCCCCGACCACCAGCGGCCGCCGGGCGCCGGTCCGCAGCACCGTCTCCCGGTGCATCGGCGGCAGCGGCTTGCCCGCCACCTCCGGCTCCACCCCGGCCGCGGCCCTGACCGCCGCGACCAGCGTCCCGTTGCCCGGCGCGATCCCGCGCGCCGTCGGCACGGTCATGTCCGTGTTCGAGGCCACCCACGGCAGCCCGGCGCGCACCGCGTACGCGGCCTCCGCCAGCTGCGGCCAGCCCACCGACGGGTCGAAGCCCTGGACCACCGCGAGCGGCTCCTCGCCCAGCGAGCGAACCGCCACCAGCCCGCGCTCGGCCAGCGCCTCCTCCAGCCCCAGACCGCCCACCACCAGCACCTTCGCCCCGGCCGGCACCTTCTCGGCGACCACCCGGGCGGCCGCCTGGGCCGAGTTGATGACGTCCGCCGGCTCGGCGGGCACACCCAGCTCGGTCAGGTGCTCGGCCACCACCCGCGGCGGGCGGGAGGCGTTGTTGGTCACGTACGCGAGCCGCATCCCGGCCGTCCGGGCGGCCGCCAGCGAGTCCACCGCGTGCTCGATCGCGTGCGGGCCGGCGTAGACCACGCCGTCCAGGTCCAGCAGCGCGGTGTCGTACGCCTCGGTCAGCGGGCCCTCGCTGCCGCCGGGGGCGGTGCGTCGCACGGTGGTGGCCGTCTCGGTCATGGCTGCGCTACCTCATTCACTGCGGTTCACCGCGTTCGACAACTGCACTGCTCGCACCTGCCCGTTCAGGCGTCGCCGTTGACGCCCTCGGGCTTTCCCCCCGCCTGCTCCCCGGCGTCCGCCACGGGCTCCCCGCCCTGGCTCCTGCCGCTGGCCGGGACCCCGGGCAGCAGCGGGCCGAACGCCCCGGCGCGGGCCGCCAGGGTGGCCCGGGTCTGCCGCAGCGCCTCCCGGTAGTGGTCGGTCTCCGGCCGCATCGCCACGGCCAGCGCCAAGTGCTCGACGGACGTCTCGAAGTCGCCCAGCCGGGCCGCCGCGACGCCCCACCCGAACTGAGCGTAGTCGTCCGCCGGATCGGCCAGCGCCACGGCCCGGAAGTTCTCCAGCGCCGCCGAGTACGACCCGGCGTCGAACTGCGCCCGGGCCAGCGCCTCCCGGATGCTGCGCGAGTGCGGCTCGGCGTCCGCCGCCCGGGTGAGCAGCTGCTCGGCGGCCGCCGGATGCCCCTGGGCCAGCAGTTTCGCGCCCCGGCGGAACCAGTCGTACACGTCCCCGGCGGGCTCCCCGGACCGTCCCTGGGCCGGGATGCCCCCCATCGGCACGCCCTCCCCCGGGCCGCCGCTGTCCGACCGTCCCTGCCCGTCGTCCATGCCGTACCTCGCCCTCGATCGCTCGCCCGCCCCACGAGACGGCACGGGTATACAGATCTTTCAACAACGTGTACCCGGTTACCATGCCCAGAATGAGCGCACCCAGTGCAGAAGACGGAGTCGAGACTCCCGAGGGCGGCCCCGGCGATCCCGGGCACGTCGCCACCGCAGGCCTGTCCCTGTCCCCCTTCCGGGGACTGCGCTACGTCCCCGACCGGGTCGGCGCGCTGGCCGCGGTGATGTCCCCGCCGTACGACGTCGTCGACCCGGGCCGCCGGCTCGACCTGGAGACCGCCGACCCGTTCAACGTGGTCCGGCTGATCCTGCCCCGGCCCGAGCCCGAGGACGCCGGTGACCGCCCCGACCGCGACACCAAGTACCGCCACGCCGCCCGGCTGCTGGCCGCCTGGCAGCGCGAGGGCGTGCTCGCCGCCGACCCGCTCCCCGCGATCTACGTCTACGAGCAGCGGGTGCCCGCCACCGCCGACTCCCCCGAGTTGCTCCAGCGCGGTCTGATCGGCGCCCTCGCGGTGAGCGGGCCCGAGGCCGGTGTGGTCCTCCCGCACGAGGACGTCATGCCCCAGCCGGTCGCCGACCGGGTCGGCCTGATGCGCACCACCCGGGCCAACCTCGAACCGCTACTGCTCACCTACCGCGGCAACGGCGGCGCCTCGGGCGTCCTCGAGCGGACGGTCGAGGGCGAGCCGCTGCTCTCCACCGCCACCAGCGACGGCACCCACCACCGCCTGTGGGCGGTCACCGACCCCGCCGAGATCGCCGAGATCAGCCGCGACCTGGCCACCTGCCGGGCGCTGATCGCCGACGGCCACCACCGCTGGGAGATGTACCTGCGGCTCCAGCGCGAGCACCGCCACCTGCCGCGCAGCCCGTGGGACCGCGGCATGGTGCTCCTGGTGGACACCGCCCGCTACCCGCTGCGGGTCCGGGCCATCCACCGCGTGCTGTACCGGCTGCCGGTGGCCGAGGCGCTGAACAAGCTCGGTGACCGCTGGAAGGTCAAGGAGGTGCCGGGCCCGCTGCCCGCCGCGCTCCAGGCGCTCGCGGAGCAGAAGCGGCACGGCGGCAACGGCTTCGTGCTGACCGGCGGCGACGGCGTCTACTGGCTGCTCGGCGAACCCGAGGAGTCCCTGCTGAACGCCACCGTGCCGCACGACCGGCCCGAGGAGTGGCGCCACCTGGACGCCACCGTCCTGCACGCCACCCTGCTCGACCACACCTGGCACGTCCCCGACGGCCCGGATGACATCGGCTACCTGCACACCGCCGTGGCCGCCGAACGCGAGGCGGCCCGCACCGGCGGCACCGCCGTCCTGCTGCACCCGGTCCGGGAGAGCGTGGTGCGGCGGCTCGCCGAGCAGGGCGTCACCATGCCGCGCAAGTCCACCTCCTTCGGGCCGAAGCCGGCCACCGGGCTGGTGCTGCGCAACCTCACCCTGGGCTGACCGCCCTGGACGCCGTGAGGCCCTGCCGCTCCCTCGGGGAACGGCAGGGCCTCACGGTGTGCCAGGTCAGGGCGCTCAGCTCTGGGCGTCGCCCTTGTCCTCGGCCTTCTCGGCCTGCTCGGCCTCGGCCTTGGCGTCCACGGAACGCTCGGGCACCACGCCGTCGAAGTCCTCGTCGATCTCGAGGTCGTCCTCGTCGTAGTACTCCTCGATGTCCTCCTCGTCCTCGAAGATCACGCGGTCGTCGGCGATGTCGCCGCCGCGCTTCTTCGCCGGGGCCTCGGCCTTGTCGGCCTCCTCCTCGGCCAGCTCCGGGTCGAGCGCGTCGGTGAACTCGACGCCGTCGATCTCGGCCAGGCGCTCGGAGGCGTTGGTCGAACCGTCGGTGTCGGCCTCGGCGGCCTTGGCGAACCAGTCGCGGGCCTCGTCGCCACGGCCGGCCGCGATCAGCGCCTCGGCGTAGGCGTACCGCAGCCGCGCGGTCCACGGGTGCACGGCGCTGGAGGCCAGCTCCGGGCTCTGCAGGGTCACGACGGCGGCGTCGAACTGCTCCATGTCGCTGCGGGCACCCGCCGCGACCAGGCGCATCTCGACCTGGCCGGCCTTGTCCAGCTGCTTCACCTCGGGCTCACCGGCCATCGCCAGCGCCCGCTCCGGACGGCCCAGACCGCGCTCGCAGTCGGCCATCACGGGCCACAGGTCGGCGCGGCCGGTCATCCGACGGGCGGCGCGGAACTCGGTCAGCGCCTCGGAGTAGCGCTGCGTCATGTACGAGGCGAACCCGGCCGCCTCGCGGACGGCCGCGACGCGGGAGGCCAGCCGGAGCGCGACGCGCGAGTACTGGTAGGCCTCCTCCGCCTCGCCGTCGAGCAGGCGGGCCACCATCACGAGGTTGCGGGCGACGTCGTCCGCGAGCGTCTTGGGCAGGCTCTTGAGCTCCTGGCGCACGTCCGCGTCCAGCTCGAAGCCGGTGACGTCCTCCGGGATCGGCAGGCGCTTGACCGGCTCGTAGTTGCCACGGCGGTCGTCGTAGTCCCGACGGCCCTGGTCGCCGCCACGGTCGTCGCGACGGAAGCCGCCCTGACGGTCGTCACGGCGGAAGCCGCCACGGTCGCCGCCACGGTCATCGCGACGGAAACCGCCACGGTCACCACCGCGCTCGCCACGGTCACCGCGGTCGCGGTTGAAGCCGCCACCGGAGGGACGGTCGTCACGACGGAAACCACCGCCGGCCGGACGGTCGTCGCGGCGGAAGCCGCCACGGTCGCCACCGCGGTCATCGCGGTCACGGTACGGACGGTCGTCACGACGCGGACGGTCGTCACGGTCGTCACGACGGAAACCGCTGGGGCGGTCATCGCGGCGGAACCCGCCACGGTCGTCACGGTCGTCACGACGGAAACCACCCGAGGGGCGGTCGTCACGACGGAAACCGCCGCCGGCCGGGCGGTCGTCGCGGCGGAAGCCACCACGGTCGTCGCCACGGTCACGGTTGAAGCCGCCACCGGAGGGGCGGTCGTCACGACGGAA
>NZ_JBIWPN010000009.1:0-305625 GCF_044768305.1 Kitasatospora sp. NPDC101155
GGTGTCGAAAGGGAGAAGGGCCAAGCCGCCGACGAAGGAGGTGGCGCAGTGCCCGCCGACCGTCGGCACCGGATCAGAGCGCCCCGGAGGCGAGCTGGCGAGCAACAGCGAGCGGGCGAGTCACAGCGAGCGGGCGAGTAGCACAGAGCGGGCGAGTCACAGCTCAGCGTCGCGGCAGCACAGGCTCCGGCGGGTCCAGCAGCGGGCGGGGCGGAACCGGGCGGCGGCTGCTCCAGCGCCGGGCCGCCAGCCGGGGCCAGATCACCAGGACGACCGGCAGCGCCAGGTACCCGAACCGCCCGGCCGGGGCGAGCGCGAAGGCGATCGCGAGCCCTGCGGCCAGCAGGTCGGCGGCGGCGATCGCGGAGACCGGCGGCCGGGCCAGCAGCCAGATCGCCACCCCGACCAGGGCGACCGTCATCAGCGCCAGCGAGATGGAGTGCCCGGTCGGCCCGAAGCCGGCCAGCACCTTGCCGGGCAGCGGGCTGCCGGCCGGGGTGCGGATCGCGGTCATCCCGAGCGGGAAGCGCACCACCTGGTCGCGCAGCTGGTCCGGCTGGGCCAGGACGGACGGCAGGATCACCGCCGCGCTCACCCCGACCCCGATCAGCGCGGTGCGGGCGGCGGGCCGGCGCCCGTACAACCGCCAGAGCAGCAGCACGGCCACCGGCAGGGCCGGCCAGGCGGTCCATTTGAGGCTGCAGGCGAGGGCGAGCACCAGTCCGGCGCCGACCGTGCGGTTGCGCTCGGCGAGGGCCATGGCCAGGCAGCAGACCCCGATCAGCGGCAGGTCGACCCCGCCGACGGCCAGGGCGAGCGCTATCAGCGGCGAGGCGGTGAGGACGGCCAGCGGCAGCAGCGGCACGCGCGGGGCGCCGCCGGAGGGGCCGGAGGGGCGCAGCAGCCGCCAGACCGCCAGCAGGCAGACGACGAAGGTGAGGGCGAACCAGATCCGGGCGTCCCCGGCGACCCGGGCGAAGGCGGTGGAGTTGCCGAGCAGCTGGCGCGGCAGCCCGAACAGGGCCATCGCCGGCAGGTACGGGTTGTAGTCGGTGACGATCACCGGGTGCGGCAGGTACGCGTCGCCGGTGGTGAGCAGGAGGTGGGCCGAACGTTCGACCACCATGACCTCGGACTGGTGGCGGCCGGTCAGGGCGAGCAGTCCGAGCGGGGCGAACACGGCACCGGCGAGGGCGACCGCGGCGGCTGTCCGGGGGGCGTAGGAGCGCGGCAGCGTGAGGCAGAACAGCCCGGCCAGGAGGTAGGCGGGGGCCGCGACGAGGCCCCACAGCCGCTGGTTGGGCAGATCGGAGACGAGCGGAAAGGCGGCGGCCCAGCCGGCCGCGATCAGACAGCCGAGCAGCTGGACGGAGCGCAGCGAGGCGAGCCGGGCGGGATTCCACCGAGCGGGCGTGGGCGGAAAGGTGCTCTCGCCGCGCTGGCGGGGGAAGGGCCGGGCGGAGAAGCCTCTGGGGGGACGTCCGGGTCTGGACGGCCGTTCGGCGCTGACGGTCTGGGCCGGCGTTCTGGCGCGGCCGGTGAAGCGGCCGCGCGGGCGGTAGAAGCCGGGCGTGCGGGTGCTCACCATGGTGGAAGGTTATGGGTGCCGACCGGGCCCTGTCGCCATGGCGTCCGGTACCGGTCGGGACGCTACGCGCGTAGGGCCGCCGGGTGTCGTACCGAACGGCGGCCCTTCACGATTGGATAACGACCGGGTCAGCCGGTCGAACTGTCGGCGGGAACGGCCTGCTGCTCGGTCCGCTCCAGCCTGGAGTGCTTGATGCTGTAGCCGAAGTAGACCGCCACGGCGACGACGAGGGCGATCGCGCCGGCCCGGAAGGTGTCGGCGTGCAGGCCGGTGATCAGGTAGATGCAGAAGCCGACGCTGAGCAGCGGGACGACCGGGTAGCCGGGCACCCTGAAGCCGCGCGGCAGGTCGGGCTGGGTGCGGCGCAGGACGATCACGCCGATGGAGACCACCGAGAAGGCGATGAGGGTCCCGAGGCTGGTGATGTCGGCCAGGACGTCCAGCGGGATGAAGGCCGCCAGCGCGCCCACGCCGACGCCGACCACGATGGTGTTCCAGATCGGGGTGCCGGTGCGCGGGGAGAGCTCGGCGAAGCGCTTGGGCAGCATGCCGTCGCGGCCCATCGAGTACAGGATGCGGGTCTGGCCGTAGATCACCACGAGGGTGACGCTGAAGATCGAGATGATCGCGCCGACCGCGAAGATCATCGCGGGCCAGCCCTGGCCGGTGATGTCCTGCATGATCTGGGCGAGCCCGGCCTCCTGGCCGTTGAACTTGGTCCACGGCTGGGCACCGATGCCGGCGAGGGCGACCAGGATGTAGATCAGGGTCACCACGACCAGCGAGATGATGATCGCCAGCGGCATGGTGCGGCGCGGGTTCTTGACCTCCTCACCGGCGGTGGACACCGCGTCCAGGCCGATGAAGGAGAAGAAGATGCTGGATGCGGCGACCTGCACGCCGCCGATGCCGAGCGGCATGAACGGGGTCAGGTTGCCGGAGTGGAAGCCGGTCAGCGCGACGCCGACGAACATCACCAGGATGAGGATCTTGATTCCGACCATGGCCGCGTTGACCTTCGCGGACTCGCTGACGCCGCGGACCAGCAGGAAGCAGACCATCGCGACCAGCAGCAGCGCCGGCAGGTTGAACCAGTGCCCGCCGCCGGGGGCGCCGGAGAGCTGCTCGGGGATCTTGAACCCGAAGGCCAGGTCCAGGAACTTGTTCAGGTACTCGGCCCAGCTGACCGCGATCGCGGAGGCGGAGACGCCGTACTCCATGAGCAGGCAGATGCCGACGCCGAAGGCGACACCCTCGCCGAGGGTGGCGTAGGCGTAGGAGTACGAGGAGCCCGAGACCGGGATCGCGGAGGCCATCTCGGCGTAGCAGAGCGCGGTGAGTCCGGCGGTGACCGCGGCGACCACGAAGGACAGGATGACGGCCGGCCCGGCCGCCGGGACCGCGCTGCTGAGCACGAAGAAGATGCCGGTGCCGATGGTGGCGCCGATGCCGATCGCGGACAGCTGCCAGAGTCCGATGGAGCGGCGCAGGTGGATGCCGGAGCGTCCGCCCTCCTCGGGTGCGCCGGCCGGAAGGCCGTGGCCCTCGCTCTCCGCGATCAGGGTCGAGACGGGCTTGCGTCGCAGCAGACGCGCACCAAGGGTGTTGCTGGCCAAAACTGCGGTCCTTCTGGGCGGGGGAGGGTGTCCTGGTGGCCGGTCACCCGAGGCACCGGGGGGTGCCACCGGGGACCAACCGAACAAACATCGGACAGTACCCCCCGAAGACACCAGTGTCGCAAACAAACAATACTGATCGGCGCATTGTACGAATCGGCGCATCAGACATCGCAAACCGGACACTTCGTACGCGCCGGATTTACTGGACATCGGATAAAAGAGCAGGTCAGTGGCCCTGTCCAGGTCAGCGGCCGAGCACCGCCTGCATCACCGACCGAGCGATCGGCGCGGCCAGCGCGCCACCGGTGACGTCCGTGGCGTCACTTTCCGCGACGACCACGGCCACCGCGACCGGCGGCACCGCGTCCGAGCCGGCCGGCTTGGCCCAGGAGATGAACCAGGCGTACGGCGTCCCGCTGTTGTCCACGCCGTGCTGGGCGGTGCCGGTCTTGCCGCCGACCACCGCCCCGGCGATCCGGGCGTTGCCGCCGGTGCCGTTCTCGACCACGTCGGTCATCAGCCCCTGCACCTGCCCGGCCACCGCCGGGGTCAGCGCCCGCTTGTACACCTCCGGCTTCATCAACTGCACCACGGTGCCGTCGCTCCTGGTCAGCTTGTCCACAAGCTGTGGACGCATCACCGTCCCGTTGTTGGCGACCCCGGCCGCGACCATCGCCATCACCAGCGGTGTGGCCGCGGTGTCGAACTGCCCGATCGAGGAGAGCGCCAGCTGCGACTGGTCCATCGCGGTGTCGAAGTTGGACCGGGCCGGGCGGACCGGCAGGTCCAGCTTCGGGTCGTTGAAGCCGAAACCCTCGGCCGTGGCCGTCATCGCCGCCAACCCGGTCCGCACCCCGAGGTAGCCCAGCACGCTGTTGCAGCTGGCCGTCATCGCGGCGTCCAGCGACAGGCCGGGCCGGTCGCAGGCCGCGCTGTCGTTGACCAGCGGCGTGGTCGTCCCGGGCAGCACGTACGGGAACGGCGCCCCGGTCGGCGCGTTCGGGTCGGTGACCACCCCGCTCGCGAGCGCGGCCGCGGCGGTGACCACCTTGAAGGTCGAGCCCGGCGGGTAGGTCTGGCGCAGCGCCCGGTTGAGCATCGGCTGATCGGTGTCGGCCTGCAGCCGGTTCCAGGCCGTCCGGTCGGAGCCGGAGGAGCCGGCGAAGTCGCCCGGGTCGTAGGAGGGGGTGCTGGCCAGCGCCAGGATCCGCCCGGTGGCCGGCTCGATCGCGGCCACCGCGCCCTTCTGCCGGCCGAGCCCGCGCATCGCGGCCTGCTGGGCGGCCTGGTCGATGGTGGTGTGGACGTCCCCGCCGGGGTTCTGCCGACGGGCGATCGCGTCCCAGAGCGACCAGCCGGTCAGCCGGCCGTCGGTGCCGGCCAGCAGGTCGTCCTCGGTGCCCTCCAGCTGGGAGTTGCCGTACGCCTGGGAGGCGAAGCCGGTGACGGCGGCGTAGGTCGGGCCGTCGGTGTAGGTGCGCTTGTACGCGTAGCGACCGCCGGTGGCCTGGGAGCCGGTGACGGCCTCGGCGCCGACCAGGATGTTCCCGCGCGGCTGGGCGTAGCGCTCGATGGTGAGGCGCTGGTTGGCGCTGTTGTGGTTGAGGCCCTCGGCCTCGAACACCTGCACCCGGGTGGCCTGCACGCACAGCGCCGCGACCAGCAGCAGGCAGAAGGTGGCCGCACGGCGCCCGGTGACCGAGATCCCGGGCAGCCCCTGCGGGCCGTTCCCCTTCAACCGGACCCGCGCCATCAGCCCACCTCCGGCGCGGGCCGCCGGGCGTCGTCGCTCATGCGTCCGGCTCGCTTCGCCCGGAAGCCGCTTCGCGACCACGCCGCCCGGCCTTGATCCGCTCACTGCCCTCGCTCATCCGGACGAGCAGCGCGACGATGATCCAGTTGGTCACCACCGAGGAGCCGCCCTGGGCGATGAACGGCATGGTCATCCCGGTCAGCGGGATCAGCGCCAGCACCCCGCCCGCCACCACGAACACCTGCAGCCCGACGATCGCCGCCAGCCCGATCGCCAGCAGCCGCCCGAACGGGTCGCGCAGCGCGATGCCGGTCCGGAACCCGCGCGAGATCAGCACCGCGTACAGCAGGAACACCGCGATCAGCCCGGTCAGACCGAGTTCCTCGCCGACGGTGGCGAGGATGAAGTCCGACTTGGCGGCGAAGCCGATCAGCACCGAGTGCCCTCTGCCCAGCCCGGCGCCCAGTTCGCCGCCCCAGGCGAAGGCGAACAGCGACTGGGCGATCTGGTTGGCCCCCTTGCCCGCCGCGATCGAGCCCAGCGGGTCCAGCCAGTCCGTCACCCGGCTGTGCACGTGCGGCGAGAGCCAGCCCACCGTCACCGCGCCGACCGCCGCCAGGCCCAGCCCGATCGCGATCCAGCCGGTGCGCGCGGTGGCCACGTAGAGCATCACCACGAACAGGCCGAAGAACAGCAACGAGGTGCCGAGGTCGGTCTCCAGTACCAGCACGCCGACGAAGGCCACCCAGATCATCAGCACCGGCCCGAGCACCCGCCCGCGCGGCAGCTGCCAGCGCCAGACCCGGCGGCCGGTGAGCGCCAGCGCGTCCCGGTGCACCGCCAGGTAGGCGGCGAAGAAGACGGCCAGCAGGATCTTGGCGAACTCCCCCGGCTGGAAGGAGAGCGGCCCGATCACGATCCAGATCCGCGAGCCGTACACCGGCGGGAAGAAGATCGGCAGCACCATCAGGACCAGCGCCACCAGCGCCCCGAGGTAGGCGTAGCGCTGCAGCCGCCGGTGGTCGCGCACCAGCAGCACCACGCCGATGAACAGCGCCACCCCCAGGCCCGACCAGAGCAGCTGGGTGGAGGCGGCGGCCCGTCCCGGGGTGACCCGGTCGAGGCGGTAGATCACCACCAGCCCGATCCCGTTGAGCAGCACGGCGATCGGCAGCAGCAGCGGGTCCGCGTACCGGGCCCGCCACCGGACGACGGCGTGCGCCGCCAGCGCCGGCACGCCCAGCGCGGCGCCGTACTGGGCCGCGTCGGCCGGCACCGTGCCGTCCAGGTTGACGCCGACCTCGATGTAGCCGAACACGGCGATCAGGACGGCGGCCAGCACCAGCACCAGCTCGGTGGTGCGCCTGGTCGGCACCGGCCGGGCGGGCCCGGCGGCGGATCTCGTCACGGCGGAGGGTGTCGCCACGGACCGTCCTGAGGGGGAGGCGGGGAGTCGAAGGAGCCGACCGGGACCGGGTGCCGGTACGGCGGCGCCCATGGTCCGATTCGTCACCCTAACGATCACTATCCATATGTATTGGTTATTCATTGCGGTGTGTCCGCCATTGTCGCAGGGCCACCCGTCCCCGACGGGACCGGCGCGAGCCCAGCGCCCGGTAATCCGCTCTCCACGCGCCGGAGTTCACACCCGGATGGGCAGGTACACCGTCCGGTCCCGTTTGGCCTTGACGAACTGATGATCCCTAGGATCTGGCGCGTGACTACCGGACGACGACCGAAGACCAGGCTCGGCAGCCTGCTGGCCGCCCTGGCGATAACGGGCGCCTCGCTGCTCCTCGGCCTGCCCGCCCATGCCGACGAACCATCAGCCGGCGCCTCATCCGCGCCCAAGGAGAACCCCAAGGTCGACCTGATCCTGGATGTCAGCGGCTCCATGAACACCGCCGACATCCAGGGCAAGAGTCGAATCTCGGTGGCCCAGAACTCGATCGACGAGGTGATCGACGCCCTTCCCGCGGAGGCCGAGTTCGGCATCCGCACCCTCGGCGCCACCTACCCCGGCAACGACAAGACCGTCGGCTGCCAGGACACCAAGCAGCTCTTCCCGGTCGGCAAGACCAACAAGGTCGAGGCCAAGACCGCGGTCGCCACCCTGCGCCCCACCGGCTGGACCCCGATCGGCCTGGCCCTGCGCGGCGCGGCCCAGGACCTCGGCAAGGGCGACGCCACCCGCCGGATCGTCCTGATCACCGACGGCGAGGACGACTGCGCCCCGCCGGACCCGTGCGACGTGGCCCGTGAACTCGCCGCCCAGGGCGTCCACCTGGTGGTCGACACCCTCGGCCTGGCGCACGACGACAAGACCCGCCAGCAGCTGCTCTGCATCGCCAACGCGACCGGCGGCACCTACACCGACGTCCGCACCCCGGAGCAGCTCACCGGCAAGGTGAAGCAGCTGATCGACCGCAACGACGACACGTACACCGTCAACCCGGTCCAGACCAGCGGCACCGACAAGTGCGAGAGCGCCCCGGTGCTCACCCCCGGCGTCTACAGCGACCGCGAGAAGTTCTCCGAGCACCGCGTCTACAAGGTCCCGGTCAAGGCCGGCCAGGAGCTGCGCGCCTCGGTCAGCGTGGCGCTCGACCGCGCGGTGAACCGCGACTACGGCGTCCTGCTCCAGGCCACCAGCACCGCCGGCCAGGAACTCGTCCGCGGCACCGACGCCGGCAGCACCCGCACCGACGTGATCTCCACCGGTCTGCGCTGGTCCACCAACGACTCCAAGGGCTACGTCACGACGAGCCCGACCTCCTCGGCCAAGGACAAGCCGGACACCACCGTCTGCCTGGTCGTCAGCAACTCGCTGGCCCCGCAGGCCGGCGTGCACACCGACCCCGGCATGCCGGTGGAGCTGACCGTGGACCTCGCCTCCGCCTCGCCCGCCCCCGAGGGCGCCGCGATGGGCCTCGGCCGCGGCTGGATCCTGCTGCTCACCCTCACCCTGTCCGGCCTGGTCTTCGGCCTGGTCTCCGGCTGGATCGCACGCTGGCGCATCGCCGTCTGGCGGGAGAACTGACCATGCGTACGACGATCCGCGGCGCCCTCGCCGCCCTCGCCCTGCTGCCCGCCCTCGCGCTGGGCGCCCCGGCCGCCTCCGCCGCGCCCTCGCCCACGGCGAGCGCCGGCGGCACCCCGGCCCCGGCCACCAAGGCCGGCACCTCCTTCCTGACCGCCGTCAACCTCTCCCCCGGCCAGGACGCCAACGTCGCCGCCTCCACCGGCGACTACCTGTACTGGGCGTTCGGCGCCTCCGAGGGCCAGACCCCGACGGTCAGCCTGACCGTCAACCTGGCCCCCTCGGCCGACCGGCACGGCCCGCAGACCTGGACCGTCGAGGTCTTCGACGGGCTGCGCCGCCGCCAGGCCTGCACCGCCGGCACCCAGAACGCCACCGGCGACCAGAGCGCCACCTCCCTGACGCTCAACTGCACCCTGCGCGAGGTCCGCACCTGGGCCGAGCCGTGGTCCGGCGACCCGCTGCCCGGCACCTACTACGTCCGGCTCTCGGTCACCGACGTCCCCCAGCCCGACCTCGGCCTGCCCGCCGGCGCCCAGCTGCACGTCAGCGCCAAGGGCAACGCCGACAACGCCCAGCCGGAGGGCGGCGAGCTCAAGGCCCCGCTGGTCCCGCCGGTCGGCGGCGGCGCGAGCACGGCCAAGGCGGCGGCCCCGGTGGCCCAGAAGGAGCACTGGTACACCGGCTGGTTCTCCGGCTGGAACAGCCGCTGGTACTGGACCATCGGCGGCGGCTTCCTGGCCGCCCTCGCCGGTGTCCTCGGCTACAAGCTGACCCGGCACCCGCGCGGCCGGCGTCCCGGCCACTACGGCGCCGTCCCGCCCCAGGGCTCGCACCAGCACGGCTCCTACGCCGACCGCCCGTAGCGCCGTAGCGCCGTAGCCCCGAGTACGAGAGGGCCGGCCGGACACCGTTCCGGCCGGCCCTCCGGCGCGTCTAGGCTCGAAGCATGCAGCCCCACGGCCGGATCGTGGTCGGTGTGGACGGCTCCGCGCCCGCCCGCGCGGCCGTCCGCTGGGCGGCCCGCCTGGCCGGCCTCACCGGCGGCCCGCTGGAGGCGGTGGCCGTCTGGGACTTCCCCTGCCTCTACGGCGAGCACGGCCTCGTCCCGCCCGCCCTGGACGGCTTCGGCGCGGAGCGGCGGGCGGCCGCCATCCTCGCCGAGACGGCCGGCCTCGCCACGGCGGCCGCCGACCTCGCCGTCCCCCTGCGCCGCCACCTCAAGGCCGGGCCGCCCGGCCCCGCCCTGGTGGCCGCCGCGGTCGGCGCCGACCTGCTCGTCCTCGGCAACCGCGGCCACTCCACCCCGCCGGACGCCCCGCTCGGCACCGTCGCCCAGTACTGCCTGCACCACGCGCCCTGCCCGGTGGTCATCGTCCGGGAGCCCTGAGGCGGCCGTCAGCCCTTGAACAGGTTGTGCCCCACGTCGGACGGCACCTCGTCCTGGACCGGCTTGCTGCCCGGCCCGGGCACGTGCTCGCCGGGCACCGGCTCACTGCCCTCCCGGTGCAGCAGCACCACCCCGTCCTCGGCCCAGAGCTGCCGGTAGCCGTGTGCCAGCAGCAGCTGGATCCGGTCGGCCTGCTCCTTGTCGGTCTTGAACGGGAAGGAGCGCTTGTCGGAACGGGTGAGCACGTACTCGCGCCCGCGCGGCGTCCCGTCCACCAGCACCACGTCCGCCCGCGCGGTCAGCCGCGGTGCGATCTGGTTGTCCGCCTCCACCGAGGCCCCGTCCGGGATCAGCGCGGCCGCCCGGACCAGCGCGGCCTCGCTCGCCTTGGGCTCCCAGGAGGACGGCACCGCCAGCTGCAGCAGTCCGATCGGCACGGCCGCCACCAGCGCCACCCCAGCCGTGCCCAGGCCCAGCAGCCGGGCCCGCCGACGGGTGGGCTCGGGCCGCTCGGCGGCGCTCAGCCGGCCCAGCACCTCGATCGCGGCGGTCAGCAGGATCGGCCAGAGCATCGAGTCGTAGTGCCGGGCGATCGACCAGTGGTTGGGGTTGCTGGAGAGGATCCGCTCGGCCAGCAGCGGCAGGGCGCACAGCGTGGTGGCCGAGCGCAGCGGCAGCAGGAACATCGTGCCGAACAGCCAGAGCAGCAGCAGCGGCTTGAGCGGCTGGTCGAAGGCGGTCTGCACCAGCAGGAACGGGTTGTGCAGCAGGTGCTTCACGGCGTCGCCGCCGTCGTTGCCGAGCGTCGTGTAGTTCCAGTAGTAGCCCGGCTCCCCGCCCATCGCCGGGATCAGCCACTTGATCGCCACCGCCGAGGCGACCGGCCCGCCCAGCAGCAGCCCGATCCCGGTGAAGCGCCCGGCGCGGTCCCCGGTACGGCGGGTGCGCAGCAGCAGCACCAGGCCGTACGCGCCGACCATCAGGCCGAGGTCCTCCTTGGTGCAGCACAGCAGCACCGCGGCGAGCACCACTGCGGCGTACCGGCGGGCCAGGCCCCGCTCCAGCATGAGCAGGGTCAGCGGGACGGCGAACGCCACCTCGTGGAAGCCGACCCGGGCGGCGACCAGCAGCGGCCAGCCGAGCGCGTAGACCAGCCCGGCCAGGTCGGCGGCCCGGCGGGCGGTGCGCGGCTCGGCGGCAGCGAAGCAGTGCGCGGCGATGCGTCGGATCAGCGGCACCCCGAGCGCGAACAGCAGCGCCTGCCCGATGATCAGCGAGCGCGGGCCGTCCCAGATCCAGTACAGCGGCGCGAGCAGCGCCAGCACCGGGGAGAAGTGGTCGCCCAGCAGCGAGAACCCGGGCGGGAACTCGTGGTGGTAGCTCTTCAGCGTCGAGACCGGCAGCCCGAAGTGGGCGTAGCCGCGCACGCCCTGGTCGAAAATGCCGAGGTCGAAGCCGCCGAGCGAGACGGAGGCCCAGCCCTGCAGGCCGACGGCGCACGTCACCGCGAAGCACAGCACGCCGAGCAGCACGGTACGGCGGGCCGGCGAGCCCAGGACGGCTGCCGCCCGGCGGACGGCCGGTACGGCGGCCCGGGGCGGCGACGGGGTTGCGGTCTGGGTGGTCACGTCGACTCTGATCCGTCAGGTCCGGTTGGTCAGGGCGGGGTCACGGTCGGGGTCGTGCCCAGGCTCATGGTCGGGCTCATGGTCAAGCTTGGTGGCCAGCAGCGCCCAGGCACCGGCCGAGGCTTCGACGGCCGGGCGCCGGGCGCGGTACAGCCGCAGGCCGACGACGGCCAGCACGGCGATGCCGAGCGGCGGGTAGATCGAGCCGGGCAGCTGCCAGTACCAGGCGACGCCGCGGCCCCAGCGGTGCGGCACCGTCCACATCACGTGGGAGAGGAACACCACCAGCGTCACGGCGAGCAGCGCCTGCCGCGCCCTGGTCCTGGCCTCCACCACCAGCAGGGCGATCAGCGGGACGCACCAGACCCAGTGGTGGGTCCAGCTGATCGGCGAGACCAGCAGCGCCGTGAAGGCGGCGCAGACGGCGCCCCAGGCGTCGGCCCGGCGCAGCACCCGGGCGGAGCGCCCGGCGAGCACCGCCACTCCGAGCCCGAGCGCGCCGACCAGCGCGGAGGCGATCAGCCCGACCAGGCCGGGGTCGTTGACGTCGAGGAGCCGGCAGACGGCCCCGCGCAGCGACTGGTTGTCCACCAGCACGGTGACGCCCACCCGGCTCGGGTCCCAGAGGTAGGTGCTCCAGAACCCGTACGAGGCGTCCGGCAGCGCGAGCCAGCCGATCAGGCCGGCGCCCAGGAAGGTGGCGATCGAGACCAGGCCGGCCCTGACCCGGCCGGTCAGGAGCAGGTAGACGGCGAACAGGCCCGGGGTGATCTTGATGGCGGTGGCCAGGCCGATGCCCACGCCCTTGAACCGGCTGCGGTCCGGGCGGGTCAGGTCCCACAGCACCAGGCAGAGGATGCCCAGGTTGACCTGGCCGTACTGGAAGGTGGTGAACACCGGCTCCAGCCAGACGCCGAGGCCGGTCGCGAGGATCACGGCGGCCGGGCGGGCGCGCTCGGGCCAGCCGGCCAGCCGGAGGGAGAGGTGGACGGCCCCGGCGAGCAGCGCGCAGTTGAGGAGCATCACCAGGACGCGCAGGGTGCTCACGTCGAACCAGGTGCTCGGGACGAACAGCATCGCGGCGAACGGTGGGTAGGTGGCCGGGAGGTCCCAGCCGGGCAGCCGCATCGCGTAGAGGTCCTGGCCGTTCACCACGGCCTGGCCCTCGGCCCGGTAGACCAGCATGTCGACCATGGTCGCCCCGTGCAGGTGCCGCACCAGGACGAAGGCCGCCAACGACACCGCCGCCGCGCAGGCCGCCGCGATGGTCCAGGAATTCGGTCTTCCGGTTGCCGGGCCGCCTTCGGGCTCCTCCGGCTCCGCTTGTCGCGTCCACCGCTTCAGACCGAACTCGCGCACCGCGATGGCACCCCGTTGAGATAGACCAGATCGTTCCCTCGTCAGCGTCTGGGCCCAACCACCATAACCGACCCTTCTGAGACCCAAACGGCGTCAGAATCCGCCCCGCGAGAGGGCTGTGACCTCGACCACAGCAGTCGCTCCGGTCGGCCCGGGAGTCACGACCGGAGCCGCAAAACGCGAAATCCCGCCGGGAGTTGACTCCCGGCGGGATTTGCTGGACCGACCGGAGTCGATCCGTTGGGTGGAGCTGAGGGGATTCGAACCCCTGACCCCCTCGATGCGAACGAGGTGCGCTACCGGACTGCGCCACAGCCCCAACGAGAAGAAACTCTAGCACCTTTCGGAGGGGGTCCGTGACCACCCCCCTGGTCGGAGGGTGGCCACGGTCATTCGTTGGCGGCGCGGGGGCGGGCCTCCGGGGCGGGGGCCTCGGCGTACTGGTCGAACAGCGGGGTGCTGCGGGACTCGGTCGGGCGCCCGGCGGACCAGGTGCCAGGGGCCGACAGGTCGAGGCCGCGGGAGACCCGGGGGGCGACCGGCGCGGTGACGTAGGTCGGCAGCGGGACGGGCACCGGCTCCCAGGAGTCCGGGCCGGCCGCACCGCGCTCGCGCATGCCGTCGACCCACTCCTCGTGCTCGGTCGCCTCGGCCACCGCGGAGGCGGACACCAAGACGGTGGCCTCCTCGGGGTCGGCGGCCAGCCGCAGGTGCGGACGGCGGCCGGGCCGGCGCTCGGCGGGCGCGGCCGGGGCCGGCTCCGCGTCGACGGGGGCCTCGACGGTGGCCTGCTCGACCACCGGGGCCTCGGCCCGCTGCCGCTCGCGCCGGCGCAGCTGCTCGGCCGCCTGGACGGCCCGGGCGCGGTCCAGCTTCACCTCGTACCGCTGGCGCTCCAGCTTGCGCAGGTGGCCGATGTAGAGGGTGAGGAGGGCCCCCGGGATCGCCGGGACCCAGAGGAAGGTCAGTCCGGCCACCGCCGCGACCACGGCGCCGAGCGCGAAGGCGAGGAAGAGGGCGGTGACCATCCGGCGCCGGCGGGCCAGCAGCCGCGCCCGCCGCTCGGCCCCGGTCGGCCCCGCGGGGGCCGGGCGTTCGACCGGGCGCTCGACACAGGGTTCGGCCGGAGGCTCGGGCTCCCGCCCGGCGGGGTCGTCGGAGGCGGCCTCGTCCCGTTCGGGAGGACCGTCGTTGCTGTGCTCGTCGTCACGCGGTTCGTCACCCAGGGCCCGGGCTGCCCGCCGCTCCAGTGCCGAACGCCCGGCCAGCAGGCGGATGGCGGTGCTGAAGCGTTCCGTCGGGCGCGCCTCGTTGAGTTCGTCCTGCCTGCGGAGCCACATCGGCACCAGATAGGCGGCCCAGGCCCCTACGATGACGGCGTAGATAAGGCCGCTACTGCTCACGATTCACACCGTACGGGCGCCGGGGAAGGCCTGGCAGCAATTTGGTGCGGCGTGTCGTGTGATCAAGCTGATTCTCCGACTATTTTGCCGGCATTTGTGACGGTCCGCCACCGAGCCGATGCCATATCGATATTTCTTTCGAACATATATTCAATTACCTGCCTCATGCCCGGAACTGATCGCCCGCCACCGCTCCAGCATCCCTTCCGGGACCTCGTCGGCGGTCAGGGCGTAGACCAAGTGGTCCCGCCAGTCGCCGTCGATGTGGAGATAGCGCGGGCGGATTCCCTCCGAGCGGAAGCCGAGCTTTTCCACCACCCGTCGGCTCGGGCTGTTCTCCGGGCGGATGCAGACCTCCATCCGGTGCAGTCCGAGCGTGTGGAAGCAGTAGTTCACCGAAAGCGCCACGGCGGTCGGCATGATGCCCCGACCGGCCACCGCCTCGTCGATCCAGTACCCGACATTGGCCGAGCACATCGAGCCCCAGGTGATCCCGCCGACGGTCAACTGCCCGACCAGCTGGCCCTTGTAGAGCACCACGAAGGGCAGCATCCGGCCGGCCGAGGCCTCGTGCCGCAGGAAGCGGACCATCTGCCGGTACGTCGGGCGGGGGCCCGCCGCCCGGCCCGCCGGGCCGGGCGGCACGGTGGCCTCCCAGCGCCGCAGCCAGTCGCGGTTGCGGCGGCTCACCTCCTGCCACTCGCGCTGGTCACGCGCCCGGATCGGACGCAGCGTGACCTCCCCCTCGTGGAGCTCCACCGGCCAGCCGGCGTTCAGTGCGCTCTCCCGGAAGCCGGTGCCCCGGGCCGGGGGTGGTCCCCGCCGCCGAGCTGGTCGACCGCGTGGGCGAGCAGCGGCTCCAGGACGGCCAGACCGTCCTTGACGCCGCCGGTCGAGCCCGGCAGGTTGACGATCAGGGTGCGTCCGGCGAGCCCGGCCAGACCGCGGGAGAGCGCCGCGGTCGGCACCTTGTCGCGCCCGTACGCGCGGATGGCCTCGGCGATCCCGGGGATCTGCCGGTCGATCACCCGGGCGGTCATCTCGGGGGTGAGGTCCATCGGCGAGATGCCGGTGCCGCCGGTGGTCAGCACCACGTCGTAGCCGGCGGCGACGGCCCCGCGCAGGACGGTCTCCACCGGCTCGCCGTCCGGGACGACCCGGGGGCCGTCCACGGTGAAGCCCATGGCGGTCAGGCCGGCCACCAGCAGCGGGCCGCCCTTGTCCTCGTAGACCCCGGCCGAGGCGCGGTTGGAGACGGTGACGGCCAAAGCCTTCCCGGCCGACTCACTCATGCCGACACCTCCGGCGCGAACCAGTCGCCGCTCTTGCCGCCGGTCTTGCTGAGCACCCGGACGGACTCGATGCTGGCGCCCTTGTCCACCGCCTTGACCATGTCGATCACGGTCAGCGCGGCCACCGTCACCGAGGTCAGCGCCTCCATCTCGACGCCGGTGCGGTCGGCGGTCTTCACGGTGGCGGTGATCTCGACCGCGTCGTCCGCGACGGCGAGGTCGACCTTGACCCCGGAGACCGCGATCGGGTGGCAGAGCGGGATCAGGTCAGGGGTCTTCTTGGCGCCCATGATCCCGGCGATCCGGGCCACCGCGAGGGCGTCGCCCTTGGGCACGCCCTCGCCGCGCAGCAGCTCGACCACCTTCGGGGAGACCCTGACCCGCCCGGCCGCCACTGCGGTGCGCGCGGTGGTGGCCTTCTCGGAGACGTCGACCATCCGGGCCGCGCCCTGCTCGTCGACGTGGGTGAGGCGGTCGCCGGGGCTCGGTGTCGTCACGGGTCACTCCAGGGGCGCGCAGATCGAATACCGCGCTACCGTACTCCTCCCCCGGCCGCGGGGTTACAGCCACTCGCCCGCGGTGTTAGTCGCCCGCTCGCTGTGACTCGCCCGCTCGCCTCCGGGGCGGGGAATCGCCCGGGGCGGGCCTTCGGCTCGGGGCGGTCTCAGGAGTCCAGCAACACCACGTCGACCTCGCTGCCGGCCGGCAGTTCGGCGACGTCCTCGGGGACGGTGATCAGGCAGTTCGCCCGGGCCAGCGCACCGACCAGGTGCGAGTCGGCGCCGCCCACCGGCTCGACGGTGCCGTCCGCCGCCGAGTGGCGGCCGCGCAGGAACTGCCGGCGGCCGGCCGGGGAGCGCAGCGCGGTCGGGCAGAGCGCGCGCACCACCGGGCGGTGGATGTCGGCGGCGCCGAGCATGGTACGGATGACCGGGCGGACGAAGAGCTCGAAGGAGATGTAGGCGCTCACCGGGTTGCCGGGCAGGGCGAGCAGCGGCACCCCGGCAGCGCCGCCGATCCGGCCGAAGCCCTGCGGCTTGCCGGGCTGCATCCGCAGCTTGCGGAAGTCGACCCCGCCGTAGGACTCGAAGACCTCCTTGACCACGTCGTACGCGCCGACGCTGACCCCGCCGCTGGTGACGATCAGGTCGGCCCGGCCGAGCTGGTCCTCCAGGACGGCGCGCAGCCGGTCGGCGTCGTCCGGGACGGCGCCGACCCGGTAGGCGATGGCACCGGCCTCCTGGGCGGCTGCGGTGAGGGTGAAGCTGTTGGAGTCGGCGATCTGCCCGGGCCCGACCGGCTCGCCGGGCTGGACCAGCTCGCTGCCGGTGGAGAGCACCACCACCCGGGGGCGCGGGCGGACCTTCACGGTGGCCCGGCCGATCGCGGCGAGCAGGCCGAGCTGGGTGGGGCCGAGCCGGGTGCCGGCCTCCAGGACGGTGGTGCCGGCCGCGATGTCGCTGCCGCGGCGGCGGATGTGCGCGCCCTCGGCGACCGGGCGCAGCACCCGGACCTCCTCGTCGGCGACCGGCGCGGTCATCGCGGCGGCGGCGACCCCGGTGCCGGTGCCGCCGTCGGTCCACTCGACCGGGGCGACGGCCTGGGCGCCGGGCGGCACGGGGGCGCCGGTCATGATCCGGGCGGCCTGGCCGGGGCCGACCTTGGGCAGTTCACCCGTGCCGGCGGCGATGTCGCCGACCACCTGGAGCACCGACGGGTAGGTGGCGGTGGCGCGCTCGGTGTCGGTGGTGCGGACCGCGTAGCCGTCCATCGAGCTGTTGTCGAAGGGCGGCAGGTCACCGCCAGCGACCACGTCCTCGTCGAGCCGGCAGCCCCGGGCGTCGAGCAGCTGGAGCTCGATCGCGGGCAGCGGGCCGACCGCGGCGAGCACGTCGGCGAGGTGTTCGTCCACCGTCCAGAAGCGAGGAGCCGCCGGTGCCCGGTCCGCGGACCCGTCGCAGCAGGCTGCGGGGGTGGTGCTGTGCTCCGTGGACCCGGTCATCGGCGGCTCGCTCTCTGGTCGCGGTGTCAGTCCTGCATCTCGGAGCCGACGAACTCCCGGAGCCAGGAGCGGAACTCCGGGCCCAGGTCCTCGCGCTCGGCGGCCAGACGGACGATAGCGCGCAGGTAGTCGGCGCGGTCGCCGGTGTCGTAGCGGCGGCCCTTGAAGAGCACGCCGTGCACCTGGCCGCCGTCCGCGGCCTCGCGGGTGGTCAGCTCGCGCAGGGCGTCGGTGAGCTGGATCTCGCCGCCGCGGCCGGGCGGGGTCTCGCGCAGCACGTCGAAGACCAGCGGGTCGAGGACGTAGCGGCCGATGACGGCGTAGTTGGACGGGGCCTCGCCGGGCTCGGGCTTCTCGATCAGGTCGGTCACCTGGAAGACGTCCTCGCCGAAGCCGTTGGCCTTGACGGCGGCGCAGCCGTACAGGTGGATCTGGGAGGGGTCGACCTCCATGAGGGCGACGACCGAGCCGCCGAGTTCCTGCTGGACCTCGATCATGCGGGCGAGCAGCGGGTCGCGCGGGTCGATCAGGTCATCGCCGAGCAGGACGGCGAAGGGCTGGCCGGCGACGTGCTGCTCGGCGACCGAGACGGCATGGCCGAGGCCCTTGGGGTCGCCCTGGCGGACGTAGTGCATGTTGGCCAGCTCGACGGACTCGCGTACCCGGCGCAGGCGGTCCTCGTCGCCCTTGCGGACGAGGAGCTCCTCCAGCTCGTACGCGCGGTCGAAGTGGTCCTCCAGCGCGCGCTTGTTGCGGCCGGTGACCATCAGTATGTCGGACAGGCCGGCCGCGGAGGCCTCCTCCACGACGTACTGGATCGCCGGCTTGTCGACGACGGGCAGCATCTCCTTCGGGGTGGCCTTGGTCGCCGGGAGGAAGCGGGTGCCCAGTCCGGCTGCGGGTACCACGGCCTTGGTTACCGGAATGCGGGAGGTGGTCGTCGTCATGCGTTTACCTTACTCAGGCACGTTTTCGCCCGGCCGAGCGCCGTCGAACGGCTAGGACAGCGCGTCGCGGGGCACGGCCACGGTGGCAGGCGTATGGGAAGCGACCGGCTGGGAGAGGGGGTCCCCTCCGGTACAGGCGGACACACTACCCGCCTTTCCCGAACGGTCACCCTCGGCAGTCGCCGCCCCTTCCGTAGCGGAAGCGGCCTGTTCACGGCGCCCGGTGGGGCGCTGCCCCGGCCTCGGGACGGCCCGCCAGCAGTCGCCGCCGGCCGCCCGGGCCTCGGCCAGCGCCGCGTCGGCGGCCCGCAGCAGGACGGCTGCGTGGGCGCCGTCCTCGGGCAGCACGGCGACGCCGGCGGCGGCGGTGAGGCCGTTGCCGTGGGCCGGCCGGGGCGCGCGGGTGCCGGAGGACCAGTCGAGCAGCAGGTGGCGGCGGACCGACCAGACCAGGCGCTCGGCGACCTGTGCGGCGCCCTCGGCGCCGGTGTCCGGCAGCACCACCAGGAACTCCTGGCCGCTGTAGCGGCCGAGGGTGTCGGCGCGGCGGATCTCCATCGCGAGCCGCTGGGCGAGGTCGCGCAGTATCGCGTTGCCGCGGGCGCGGCCGTGCTCGGCGATGACCGCGTCGAAACCGGTGATCTCCAGCAGCAGCACGGCCAGCGGGCGCGGGCCGTCGGCCTGGTCGGTGTGCTCGGCGCGGCGGGCCCGTTCGATCTCCCGGTCCAGGGTGAGCTGCAGGTGGCGGTAGTTCCACACGCCGGTGAGCGGGTCGCAGGAGGCGGTGCGCTCCAGCTCGGCGCAGCGCTCCTCCAGTTCGGCGACCCGCGCCCGCAGCCGTTCCCGCTCCCCGGCGGCCTCGGCCCGCTCCCGGCGGGCGCGCAGCCCGAGCACGGTGGCGCCGGCCAGCGCGGGGGCGCTCAGCGCGGCCAGGGCCTGGACCAGCAGCGGGGTGGACAATCGGGGCGCCCTTTCGCGTGGCAGGCTCTGCGCGTCGACGGTCTGGAGACGCGGAGGATCCGGTGCACAACGAGAAGAGCGACCTGAGGACACGGCTGTTGACGCGGCGCCGCGCACTTTCCGCCGAGGGGCGTGCGGAGGCCGCCCGTGCGCTGGCCGGGCACGCCTGGGAGCTGGCCGCGGCGGGCGCCACGGTGGCCGCGTACGTCTCGGTGGGCGCGGAGCCCGGGACCAGGCCGCTGCTGGACGCGCTGCGCGAGGACGGAGTGCGGGTCCTGCTGCCGGTGCTGCTCGCCGACAACGACCTGGACTGGGCCGAGTACGCCGGGCCCGAGACGCTCGCCCCGGCCGGGCGCGGGCTGCTGGAGCCGGTCGGGCCGCGGCTGGGGCCGGAGGCCGTCACGGGGGCCTCGCTGGTGCTGCTGCCGGGCCTGGCGGTGGACCGCGACGGGCTGCGGCTGGGCCGGGGCGGCGGCAGCTACGACCGGGTGCTGGCCCGGCTGGAGCGGGCCGGGGCGCGGCCGGTGCTGGCGGTGCTGCTGTACGAGCACGAGCTGCTGGAGCGGGTGCCGGCCGAGCCGCACGACCGGCCGGTGGACCTGGCGGTCACGCCGTCGGGGGTACGGACCTTCGGGTGAGCCGCCGGCGGCCCCCGGAACGCGGGCGGCCCCGCTCCCTCCGGAAGGGAACGGGGCCGCCCGCGCGTCGTACCGGCGTCAGCCGGTGGTGAGCACCAGCTTGTGCTTGGTCGCCTTCTCCACCGCGTCGGGGGTGAAGGCCCAGGTCAGCAGCTTGCCCTTGAGCCAGAGGTCGGTCTGGTCGTTGTAGTTCGCGTGGAAGGCGTGGCCGGATTCGCCGCCGACGTTGATCCAGCGTGAGGAGTCCAGGTCGTTCAGGTCGACCACCATGCGCATCGACGGGATCCAGTCCACCTGGTACCCGGCGGCCGCGTTCCAGCCCGCCGCGTCGACCGCCGCCGAGCCGCCGGAGAGGCGGTAGGGGCCGCGGTTGAGCAGCTTGTGGACGGCGCCGGAGGCGATCGAGGAGTTGTCGGTGCCCATGGTCTGCTCGCGCAGCTCCAGCTTGTGCAGGCGGCCCCAGCTCCAGGTGGAGATGTCCTTGCCGAGCAGCGAGGTCAGGTCCTGCCGGGCGTTCTTCATCGCCTCCTTGAGCAGGTTGTCCAGGCCCTTCTGCTCCTTGTGCTGGGAGTCGATGTACGTCCACCACGAGCTGTCGGGCTTGTCCAGCTGGGCGCGGACCACCTCGGTCCAGCGGTCGCCGCCGTCCGGCTGGGCCTTGCCCGGGTCGCGGGTGCCGCACTGGGTGACGATCTTGCTGGAGCTGTCCGGCTTGGTCGGGTCGTCCTGCTGGCGCACCAGCAGGCAGTTGTCCTTGGCCCGGATGTCGGCCGGGAACTTCTGGCCGAAGGCGAGGCTGAGCAGGTTGCGCCAGACGCCGTTGTAGTAGGCGGCGGCGGCCGAGTCGGCGTCCTGGTGGAAGTTCCAGTCCTTCAGCAGGTCCTGGGCCTCGCGCACGTACGGGTCGTCGATCTGCTGCTTGAGCAGCAGCGGGACCAGCGTCTTGGCCATGATGCTGGTGTTGTCCAGCTGCAGGGTCTGCATGTCGTCCGGCGAGATCTTGCCGTTGTTCTTGAGCAGGCCCTCGATCTGGTCGGTGATCTCCTTGGCCCGGGTGCCGTACTCCCAGTCCTTGGTCAGGTTGTACTTGTAGCTCTGGTCCACCACGGCCTGGTTGGCGGTGACGATGTAGCCCGCGGTCGGGTTGAAGCTGTACGGCAGGGCGGTGAAGGGGACCGGGTCCGGCTTCCACTGGTAGGAGGAGTCCCAGCCGGGGGCGGGCATGGAGCCGTCGCCCTTGCCGCGGACCGGGATGACGCCCGGGGCCTGGTAGCCGATGTTCTTGGCGTCGGCGTAGATCAGGTTCTGCGCGGGGACGGCGAAGTCCTTGGCGGCGTTCCGGAAGTCGTCCCAGTTCTTCGCCTTGTCCAGCTCGAAGACGGCGTCCATGGTCTTGCCGGGGCTGAGCGCCGTCCACTGCAGGGCGACGCCGTAGCCGCCGGTGCCGCGGTCGGGGGCGGAGGTGCCGTTGGGGGCGTACTTGCCGACGTTCTGCTGCTCGGTGCTCTGGTCGGAGATGAGCGGGGCGCCGGTCCGGGTGGTGCGGACGGTGATGGTGCGGTCCTCGCCGCCGGCGACCTTGATGGTCTCCTTGCGGAGGTCGAACTTCTCGTCCTTGCCGTCCACCTGGTAGGTGTCCGGGCCGGTCACCTTCTCCAGGTAGAGGTCGGTGACGTCGGCGCCGAGGTTGGTGAAGCCCCAGGCGACGTCCTTGTTGTGGCCGATCACCACGCCGGGCATGCCGGCGAAGGTGAAGCCGGAGACGTCGAACTGGCAGGCCGGCGAGGCCGTCCGGCAGTGCAGGCCCATCTGGTACCAGACCGACGGCAGGCCGGGGCCGAGGTGCGGGTCGTTGGCCAGCAGCGGCTTGCCGGTGGTGGTGTGCGAGCCGGCGACCACCCAGGAATTGGAACCGATGCCCTGGCCGGGGCGGCCGAGCAGCTGCGGCATCGCGTCGATCCGGTCGGTGAGGCCCTGCATCAGCGCCTTGGTGGTGGCCGCGCCCTGGGCGGTGGCGGAGCCGGGGGCCGCGCCGGACGGCGTGGAGCCGTCGGCCGGGCGGTAGGTGTCGCCGGCCACGGTGCCGGTCTTCACGATGGTGCCGTTGCGCGAGTACGGGTAGTCCGGGTACAGCTCGGCGATCTTGTCCGGACCGAAGTCCTGGGCCAGCAGCGAGCGGTCGATCTCCTCCTGGAGGTTCCCGGAGAGGTTCCAGGCCATCGCCTTGAGCCAGGCCACCGAGTCGACCGGGGTCCACTGCTCGGGCTTGTAGCCGCTGTTGACGGCGCCGAGCAGGGCGTACTCCAGCGAGGCCTTCTCGCCGCCGGGGTGCTCGGCCAGCCAGGCGTTCACGCCGTCCGCGTAGGCCTGCAGGTACTTCTTGGTCTCGGGCGACAGCTTGGCGTCGAACTCCTTCTGCGCCACCTGCCGCCAGCCCATGGTGCGGATGAAGGTGTCGGTGTCGACCTGGCTGTCGCCGAACATCTCGGACAGCCGGCCGGCCGTGATGTGGCGGCGGACGTCCATCTCCCAGAAGCGGTCCTGCGCCTGGACGTAGCCCTGGGCGCGGAACAGGTCCTCGGGGGTGTCCGCGTACAGCTGCGGGATGCCGTTGGCGTCGCGCTTGACGTCGACCGGCGCGCTCAGGCCCGCCACCTTGACGCTGCCGTCCACCTCCGGGAAGGACGCGCGGACCGCGGCGACCCCGCGGTAGCCGCCGTAGCCGACGCCGGCCACCAGCAGCACGACCAGCACGATCACGATCAGACGGGCGCGCCGGAACTTCTTCGAGCGGGGCATCTGGGTCCTTGCGGTCCTGACTTCGGGGCGGGCGGGCGTGTCCAGGGCCTGGGGCCGTGACAGGGCACCACATTAGGCCGAGTTCGCGGACCGGCGTGCACGGGGGACGCTCCGGGCGGGATCTCGGGAGGTCAGGGAGCGGTCCGGAACGGGCCGGTGGGCAGCGATGGGGGCGGTCAAACTAAAGATATGGCAAAATGTTAGACTGAGTAACGATCCGCAAGAGGAGCATTGACGCTTTCTTAACGGGTCTCCGCGCGCGCCCCCACGGCGCCCGCGCATGCTCGGAGCCACCCAGCGGCTCCACCCCCAGCACGACCCAGCACCACCTGACACCCCGCCCGCCCATGCCTGCCCGAGGTGCCACTGCGTGAACGTCGCCCACCTGAACCAGCTCCTGCTCGAAGCCTCCGTGATCCTCCTGTTCGCGGTGGTCGCCGTGCGGTTCTCGACCCGATCGGGACTGCCCAGCCTGCTGATCTACCTCGGGATCGGCGTCGCACTGGGCCAGAACGGAATCGGCGTCACCTTCAACAACGCCGAGCTGACCCAGGTGCTCGGCTACGCGGCGCTCGTGGTGATCCTGGCCGAGGGCGGCCTCAAGACCAGCTGGCGCGAGGTCAGACCGGCGATACCTGCAGCCACCGTGCTGGCCACGGTCGGCGTCGCGGTCAGCGTCTTCGTCACCGCGGCCGGCGCGCACTGGCTGGTCGGCCTGGACTGGCGGACCTCGCTGCTGCTCGGCGCGATCGTCTCCTCCACCGACGCCGCCGCCGTCTTCTCGGTGCTGCGGATGGTCCCACTGCCGCACCGGCTCACCGGCCTGCTGGAGGCCGAGTCCGGCTTCAACGACGCGCCCGTGGTCATCCTGGTCGTCGCCTTCGCCTCCGCCGGCGAGCTGGACTCCTGGTACGTCCTGCTCGGCACGATCGTCGCCGAGCTGGCGATCGGCGCGGCGGTCGGTCTGGTCGTCGGCAAGCTGGGCGCGTACGCGGTCAAGCACGTCGCGCTGCCCTCCTCGGGCCTGTACCCGATCGCCGTGGTGGCGCTGACCGTGCTCGCCTACGCCGGCGGTGCGCTGCTGCACGGCTCCGGCTTCCTCGCCGTCTACATCAGCGCGGTGATCCTCGGGAACTCCAAGCTGCCGCACGGACCGGCCGTGCGCGGCTTCGCCGACGGGCTGGCGTGGATCGGGCAGATCGGCATGTTCGTGCTGCTCGGACTGCTCGCCGCGCCCGAGAGCATGGGCAACGCGGTGGTGCCGGCGCTGGTGATCGGCGGGGTGCTGGTCTTCCTGGCCCGGCCGCTGTCGGTGGTGCTCACGATGACCCCGTTCAAGGTGCCCGGCCGCGAGCAGGCGCTGCTGAGCTGGGCCGGACTGCGCGGGGCGGTGCCCATCGTGCTGGCCACCATCCCGGTGGTCTCCGGCGCGCACGAGGCCCAGGACGTGTTCAACATCGTCTTCATCCTGGTCGTCGTCTTCACCCTGCTCCAGGGTCCGACGCTGCCCTGGATGGCCAAGCGGCTGCGGATCGGCGAGGGCGCGATGGGCCAGGACCTCGACATCGAGTCCGCGCCGCTGGAGAAGCTGCACGGACACCTGCTGTCGATCACGCTCTCGCCGACCTCGCAGATGTCCGGTGTGGAGGTCGGCGAGCTGCGGCTGCCCAAGGGGGCGGCGGTCACCCTGGTCGTGCGCGAGGGCAGCTCCTTCGTGCCGGACAAGGCGACGGTGCTGCGCGGCGGGGACGAGCTGCTGGTGGTCACCACGGACGAGGTCAGCGAGGCCGCAGAGCGGCGGCTGCGGGCGGTCGACAAGGGCGGCAAGCTGGCGGACTGGCTGAACGGGCGCTGAGCCCCGGCCGCCGCCGGGGGTGGCCCGGCGGGATCGAGTGGCCCGGCGGGATGGGGTGGCCCGGCGGGATGGGGTGGCCCGGCGAGACGGTGACCTGGCGGAATCTACGCGCGTAACTGTATGCTGGTGCGACCACGCCGTTTAACTACCGCTAGACCACCCCCAGCATCTGCCTGACGCAGAGTTGGCGCGACCGCTCGGCGGCCGCGGTTAGGCCCCGGCCCACCAGGCCCGGCCGACCCGGTATCTACCCCGGTCGACGCGCGAGAGGACGACTCTCGGCGCCGTCGGGGCCACCCCATGCCCTGCCGCGCTACCAGGCAGCAGGAAGGACCGACCGTGACGGCCCGCCGAACGGTCGACATCGCCGCGGACAACACTCCGGACACCGCGACCGACACCATGGACACCACCGCCGCCGAGGCGCCCGCCCGGGTCGGGTACGGAGAGCTGCTGCGCACGCCCGGCGCCTGGACGTTCCTGTCCCCCGCCCTGGTCGCGCGACTGCCCTACGCGATGCTCAGCATGGGCATCCTGCTGCTCGTCACCAAGACCCACGGCTCGTACGGCACCGCCGGTACGGTCACCGCCGTCGCCGCCGTCGCCCAGGCCCTGATCGGGCCGCAGACCGGGCGACTGGCCGACCGCTACGGCCAGGCCGCGGTGCTGGTCCCGACGGTGCTGGTGCACGCGGCCTCCGTCAGCCTGCTGATCGCGCTGGCGCTCGGCCACGCGCCGGCCTGGAGCCTGTACCTGGCCGCCGTCCCCGCCGGGGCGAGCGTGCCGCAGATCGGCGCGATGGTCCGGGCCCGCTGGGTGTCCGAGTTCACCGCCGAGGGCGCCTCCCCGACCGCCGCGGCCAAGGTGAGCACCGCGTTCGCCTTCGAGTCCGTGACGGACGAGTTCACCTTCGTGATCGGCCCGATCCTGGCCGCCAACATCGCCGCCTTCGCCAGCCCGGCGACCGCGCTGATCGCCGAGGCCTCGCTGACCCTGGTCGGCGGCCTCGCCTTCGCCGCCCAGCGGCGCACCGCCCCCGCCCGGATCATCCCGCAGCCCGGTGTGCGGCGCGCCTCCGCGCTCGCCTCGCCCGGCGTCCGGCTGCTGGTCGGGACCTTCCTCGGGGTCGGCGCGGTGTTCGGCGGCATGCAGGTGTCGGTGAACGCCTTCGCCGACTCCGTCGGGCAGCACGACGCCGGCGGCACGGTGTACGGGATCTTCGCGGGCGGCTCGATGCTGGCCGGTGTGCTGTACGGCGTGGTGGCCTGGCGGCGGCCAGTCCAGCAGCGGATGGCCATGAGCTACACGCTGCTGGTGCTGGGCTGCTCGGTGCTGTGGGCGATGCCCAACCTGGTCGCCCTGACGGTCGCCGGGCTGGTCTGCGGTCTGGCCATCGCCCCGACCCTGATCAGCGGCTACACCCTGGTCGAGACGCTGGTCGCGGACGGCGCCAAGACGGAGGCCTTCACCTGGCTGACCGGCGCGATCGGGCTGGGTCTGGCGGTCGGCTCGATGGCCGCCGGCAAGCTGATCGACGGGCACGGGCCCTCGGTCGGCTTCCTGGTGCCGGTCGTCGGCGCCGGTCTGGGGCTGCTCGCGCTGGTGTCGATGCGGCACCTGCTGGCGGTGCCGGGCAGGGCCAGCCGCGTGGTGGCCGGGTCCGCCGAGCGTGACGGCGCGCCGCAGCTGGTCGGTGCGGCCAAGGGCTGAACGGGGGGTCGGCGGCGACCGGGTACCGGCTCATCTCACACCGGAGTCGCTGGACTGATCCAGCGGAATGCCGCATCATTGACCATCGTTAGCACTCATCAGGCGAGAGTGCCAGGAGGAAGACAAGTGCCCACGTACCAGTACCAGTGCACCGAGTGCGGCAACGGCCTGGAGGCGGTGCAGAAGTTCACCGACGAGGCGCTGACCACGTGCCCCGACTGCCAGGGACGGCTCCGCAAGGTCTTCTCGGCCGTGGGCGTCGTGTTCAAGGGCTCGGGCTTCTACCGGACCGACAGCCGCTCGTCCTCCAGCAGCTCGGTGGGCGCCGGTTCGTCCTCCGGCTCCTCGACGTCGTCGTCCTCGACGTCCTCGGCAGGTTCGAGCTCGTCGTCCTCGTCCAGCTCGTCCAGTTCGTCGAGCTCGTCCAGCAGCCCGGCTCCGGCCGCGAGCTGACCCCGGCGCTCGACGCCGGATCGGCGTCGGGCGACTGCTCGGAAGCTTCGCGAAAGGCCCGTCGGCCCCGCTTCACGCGGGGCGGCGGGCCTTTCCGCTTGCCCTGTTCGCCGTCCGGCACGGGCTTTCGTCAGCCTGCGGAGGTCGGCCTCACTCGCGCGAGTGTACGAAGTTATCCACAGGGGCGGGTTATCCACAGGCTGGGGGATAAGGCTTTCCGGTAGCGCCCGGGGCGTGCATCGTGTGGGTCACCAGAGACCGACCGATCGAGACCGGAGGTCATGTCGATGACGACCATGAGCCTGTCCGTCCCACTGCCCGCGCCCACCGTGCCGCCCCGGCGGGAGGTGCCGAGCTTCCCCCCGATCCGGCGCGGCTGCGGCGGGTGGCACCGCTGGCGCCGGGCCGTCCGGCGGCGGGCCGGGGTGCCCGCGCTGGTGCTGCTCGCGGTGGCGGCGGCGCTGGCGCTCGGGCCCACGCGGGCCGGGCTGTCGCCGCCCTCAGGGGGCGCGGTGGGCCGTACGGGTTGTCAATCCGGGCCGGCGGGGGATCACCCGTAACCCCGGAACGACTTCGTCGTTCGAGGCGGCATGAAAGGCTTCAAGGAATTCCTGCTGCGTGGAAATGTCGTCGAACTCGCCGTCGCCGTGGTCATCGGCGCGGCTTTCACCAACATCGTCAACGCCTTCGTCAAGGGCGTGATCAATCCGATCGTCGGCGTGTTCGGGACGAAGGACCTGGGGTCCTACAGTTCCTGCCTCAAGGGGCCCTGCGAGGTGAGCGCCACCGGTGAGGCCACATCCGGAATCCTCATCCTGTGGGGGACGGTGCTCAGCGCCGCCCTGCAGTTCCTGATCACTGCGGCCGTCGTCTACTTCGTCCTGATCGTGCCGATGAACAGGATGGCGGCCAAGCGCAAGTCCGCCGTCGAGGCGGCGGCGGAGGCCGAGGCCAAGGAGGTCCAGCTGCTGACCGAGATCCGCGACGCGCTGGTCGCGGCGCGCTAGTCCCCGTGGTGTGGCGGACGCTGGCTCAGGTACCAGTCCAGCCCCCGCCCACCGCTCTCCCCCGCCCCGGGGCGCTCGCCCCAGCCGGCGTCGGTGTCGTCCCGGGACTGCTGGTCCAACGGGTCCCGGAAGACCAGCCGGGCCTTGGCCGCGGCCGCCCGCCGGGTCGTCGGCTGCTCGTCCCGCTCCTGCCCGCTCTGTTCCTGCTCGCTCACTCTGTCCACTCCCCTGATCACCCGGGCCGTCCTGTCCCTCCAGCCTAAGAGCCCCGTGGCACGCCGCGGGCCCTGGTGCGGAGCGCTCCGCACCAGGGCCCGGGGGCAGACAGGCTCGGTTGCCCCCGGCCGAGACGGGCTCGGCCGTGGGCTCGTTCGTCAGGCGGCTCCTCAGGCGGCCTCGAAGCCCGCGTGGTCGGCGATCTTCTTCAGCTCGGCGAGCGCGTGCTTCTCGATCTGGCGGATCCGCTCGCGGGTGAGGCCGTGCTGCTTGCCCACCTCGGTCAGGGTGCGCTCGCGGCCGTCCTCCATGCCGTAGCGGGAGCGGATGATCGAGGCCGTGCGGTCGTCCAGCCGCCCGATCAGACCGTCCAGCTCCTCGCGGCGGAGCATGACCATCACGGCGTCCTCGGGGGACGTCGCCCCGGTGTCCTCGACCAGGTCACCGAACTGGGTCTCGCCCTCGTCGTCGACCGACATGTTGAGGCTGACCGGGTCGCGCGCCCAGTCCAGCACGTCCTTGATCCGGGCCTCGGTGGTGTCCAGCTCGGCCGCGATCTCGGCCGGCTCGGGCTCGCGGCCCAGCTCCTTCGACTTCTCGCGCTGCACCCGCCGGATCCGGCCGAGCTCCTCGACGAGGTGCACGGGCAGCCGGATGGTGCGGGACTGGTCGGCGATGGAGCGGGTGATCGCCTGCCGGATCCACCAGGTGGCATAGGTGGAGAACTTGAAACCCTTGGCGTAGTCGAACTTCTCGACGGCGCGCACCAGGCCTGCGTTGCCCTCCTGGATGAGGTCCAGCAGGGGGAGGCCGCTGCGCGGGTAGCGGCGGGCGACCGCGACCACCAGGCGGAGGTTGGAGCGGATGAACACGTCCTTGGCGCGCTCCGCGTCCTCGGCTATCGCCTCCAGCTCCTCGCGCGTGACACCGTCCGGAAGTCCGTCCTCGTCCAGCAGGTGCTGGGCGTACACGCCGGCCTCGATCCGCAGCGAGAGCTCGACCTCCTCGGCGGCATCGAGCAGGGGCGTCCTGGCGATCTCGTCGAGGTACATGCCGACCAGGTCGCGGTCGGCCTCAAGGTTGGTCGGGCGGGCCGCGCGACTCCGGTCGGCCCTGTCGCGAACGACGGCACGGGTGGCCATGCTTGCTCCCTTTGACTGGTGTTGCCGAGGTCTGCCTGCCTGCCCGTGAGGGCAAGAAGTGCGGGCCCCTACAGGCCTCACACGTAACGATCCAACGAACAGAATCCGGACAACATTCCCAAGTTACTCAGATTCTTCCCCGCGATGCAGTATCCTGCCGGTTTTCACCCCGGTTCTGGACACTCGGTGACCGGCCGAACACCCAATGCGCCCGCATGCGATCGCTTCGCGCGATCGACCGGGACACCTCTTCACCGGCTCGCCATGCAACCGTCGCCCACCCGTTGAACCGGCGAACGGCCGCGCACGTTCCCACGGACCCTCGACTTCCACCCGCGCCCACCCCCCGGCACACGCAGGTCCTCCCCACAAAAGATGCCAAATCGCTATCGGTCCAGCTCCCGATCGGCACAGCGCGCTGGGAAGGTGTCAGACATGCACCTGACCAACAGCTCGACCTCCGTCACCGTGCGTCATCGCGGCCTCCTTCGGGACGCCGCGGTCGCGCTGGGTTGCGCCGCGCTGTTCGGCCTCCTGGCGGCGCTGGTAACGGGCCGCTGGCACCCTCTGCACGAGTTCGACCAGCACTGGATCAGCGAACTCCACATCTACGCACGGGAACACCGGATCTGGACCGCCGCCGTGCAGACCCTCTCCGACATCGGCGGCCCCGTCACGATGCGTGCACTTCTCGGCGTCGCGGCCGTCTGGCTCCTGTTGATCGGCGCCCGGGTGCTGGCCGGCTGGGTGGCCGCCCAGGCCCTGGTCGGCTGGGGCGCCCAATGGGCGCTGAAGCTGGCCGTCGATCGCCAGCGCCCCGTCTTCGACGACCCGGTCTCGCACGCCGGCGGCCCGGCCTTCCCCTCCGGGCACGCGATGGCCTCGGCGATCACCTGCGCCGTCCTGGTCGGCCTGGTCTGGCACCGGGTCCACCGCCGCGGCCGGACCGCCGCCTGCGCGGTGGCCGCCGGGGCGGTGCTCGTCATCGGCTGGACCCGGGTCGCCCTCGGGGTGCACTGGCCCAGCGACGTACTGGCGGGCTGGCTGGCGGCCGGCGTCGTACTGGGCGTCGTGACCGCCGCGATCGAGCTCTGGCGCCCGGGCGCGCTGGCCCGGGACGTACGACGGGTCAACTGGCGTACCCGGCCCCGGGTTCAGCGGGTCATCGTGCCCTACGTCCGAGCGCCGCACGCCGAGGACTCCGAGGACGCCGAGGACGCCGAGCGGGACGACCCCGCCGACCGCCCGGACGAACCCGTCCGCTGACGCCTCCGGGAACAACGCCGCAGCCCCCCGTCCGAGGTTGGACGGGGGGCTGCGGGCTGTGCTGTCGCGGTGTGCCCCAGGCAGGATTCGAACCTGCGACACCGGCTTTAGGAGAGCCGTGCTCTATCCCCTGAGCTACTGAGGCGGGGCCGGTCTGTGACCAGGCCGTTCACAGCGTACCGGATCGGGGGTCGGCTGGGGGGTGGTGGCCGGGGATGGTCGCCGGGGGGCAGGTGCCGACGGGGTGTCAGAGCAGGTCAAGTAGCCTGCCGAGAACTGTTCGAATCGCCCCGGCGTACCGCCCGAAGGAGACGAAGGCCCCGATGACACCAGCTGTGCGCCCGGCCGTCCGCCTGCTGGGACAGGTGTGGTTCTGGCCGGCGGTGGTGATGCTGGGCGTCGGCTCGTACCGGCTGGGCACGCCCGAGCTGTGGCGGGACGAGATGGCGACCTGGACGGTGGCCACCCGCTCGCTGGGCGACCTGCTGCGGCTGCTCCAGCACATAGACGCCAGCAACGGCTTGTACTACCTGCTGATGCACGGCTGGACGGCGGTGTTCGGCGACTCGACGGTGGCCCTGCGAATACCCTCCGTGCTGGCGATGGCGGCGGCGGCCGCCTTCGTGGCGCTGACCGCCGAGCGGCTGTTCGGCCACCGGGTCGCGGCGATCGGCGCGGGGCTGCTGTTCACGGTGCCGCCCCAGGTGTCCCACTACGCCCAGGAGGCCCGCGCCTACGCACTGGCGACCTGCTCGATCGCGGCCGCCACCTACTTCCTGCTGCGGGCGCTGGAGCGGCCGGGCCTGCGGCGCTGGGCGCCGTACTCCGTGGCGATGGCGCTGGCCGGGGCCTGGCACCTGGTCTCGTTCAGTACGGTCGCCGGGCAGGCCGCGCTGGTGCTGCTGCACCTGTGGCGCACCCGGACGGGGGCGGAACGGCGGATCCGGTGGCAGTACCCGGTCGCCGTGATCGCGGCGGTGCTGCCGGTGCTGCCGGTGGCGCTGCTCGGCAGCCGGCAGTCCGACCGGCAGCTCGGCTGGATCAAGACGCCGTCCTTCTCCGACCTGACCGACTTCGGCGGGCACCTCTTCGGCTCGGACCAGGTGGCCCGGGCCTTCGTCCTGCTGGCGCTGCCCGCGCTGTTGCTGCCCGGTTGGCGGCTGCGGGCCTGGCAGTTGCTGCTGCTGGCGGAGCTGCCGGTGGTGTCCGTCTGGCTGGTGTCGCGGGGCACCACCTCGTACTTCCTCGACCGGTACCTGCTCTTCACGGTGCCCGCCTGGGCGGTGCTGGCCGGGGGCGGGGTCGCGGCTGTGTACCGCACGGTGGCGGCCCTGGCCGGGCGGCGGTGGGCGCCGGGGCGGACCGCCCAGCCGCGGGCGGCCGTGGCGACGGCCGGGCTGCTGGCGGTGGGCCTGCTCGCCCTCCCGGCCGTGGCGGCGCTGCCCGAGCAGCCCGCGGTGCGGTACGCGGACGCGCACACCCACTCCAAGGAGCCGTTCCGCGCGGCGGCCGAGGAGATCACCGCCGGGTACCGTCCCGGGGACGGGCTGGCGGCCCCGATGGGCGACCAGTCCTGGGCGATGGTCTGGCCGGGCGTCAGCTACTACCTGCCCCCGGACGTCCAGCCGTTCCCGGTGTTCGTCGCGCGCAGCGCCGAGGACGCCGAGGAGCTGACCCCCGAGCCCTGCCCGCGGCCGGAGGCCTGTCTGGGGGACGTACCGCGGGTCTGGCTGCTGGTCCTCGGGGACACCCCGGACCCGCTGGCGGCCCTGCCGGAGGAGCAGGCGCAGCCGCTCAGGCAGCGGTACGGCGCGCCGGACAAGGTGGTACCGCTCGGCGGTCTCACCCTCGCGCTGCTCGATCCCGAGACCTGAGACACCCGGAGCCGGGTCACCCGGATCTGGGACACCCGACCGGAGATCGCGGAGAAGCCGGACCGACCGAGAAGGGGGAGCCGGACAGTTCCGACTCCCCCTTCGGTCGTTCAACCGTTCGGCGCGCTCACAGCATGCGCAGCAGCCGCGACTGGATGGACGGCGGGTTCAGGTCGGACTGGAGGGCCACCGGGACCTCCACCTTGTCGTCGCCCGCGCCCACCCGCAGCGTGCCGACCTCCTTGCCGGCCTTCTCCTCGTGGCGGAACTTGGCCGGGTCCAGGGTGATCGTGCCTCTGATGCCGGGGAAGCCCGCCACCACGAGGTCCTTGGTCGCGACGACCGGGATCTTGCCGCCGAGCCCGTCGTCCACCGAGCCGACGACGTCGCCCTTCTTCACCACGGTCTGGCCGGTCAGCCCGTTCTGCGCGGCCTGGATCTGCTTGCCGCTGACCTTCAGTACGGTCGGCAGGATGCCGTCGCCCTCCTTGGGCGAGGTGGCCTGCTGGCCCATTGTGACGCCGAGGATCAGCCGCTTCACGCCGCCGATCTCCTTGTACGCGGCCCACATCAGGCAGCCACCGGCCGGGGTGCTGGAGCCGGTCTTGACGCCGATGACGCCGGTCTTCGGGTTGATCAGGTTGTTGGTGTTGGGGATCTTCACGCCGTTGAGGGTGGTGTCCGGGGTGGAGACGATCTGCCGGAAGATCTCGTCCTGCATGACCTGCTCGGCCAGCTTCAGCTGGTCCTTGGCGGTGGACTTGGTGTCCGCGTTGAAGCCCGCCGGGTCGGCGTAGGTCGTGTTGCTCATGCCGAACTTGGCCGCGGTGTCGTTCATCAGCTTGACGAACGCCTCCTCGGAGCCGGAGTGGAAGCGGGCGAGCAGCCGGGCCACGTTGTTGGCGGACGGCAGCATCAGCAGCTCCAGCGCCTGGTACTCGGTGAGCACCTGACCCGCGGTGAGCGTCACCCGGGACTCGTCGCCGTTGCCGGACTCCTGCGCGGCCTGCGGGTCGACGGTGATCTTCGGGCCGCTCTCCCCCTTCTTCAGCGGGTACTTCTGCAGGATCAGATAGGCGTTCATCACCTTGGTGACACTGGCGATCGAGGCCGGGGTCTCCTGGCCCGAACTGCCGAGACTGCCCACGCCGACCACCTCGGCGGCGGACTGGCCCTTGGCCGGCCAGGCGAGGTCGAGCGCGTCACCGGAGAAGGCGAAGCTGCCCGGAGCCGACATCTTCACCTTCGCGTCCGGCAGCGGGCGCAGCAGCTGGGCCACCACGACCGCACCGAGCACCACGGCCAGGAACACCGTCCAGATGGTGATCCGCTTGAGCGCGCGGCGCAGCGGCGAGACCGGACGGGAGTTGAGGGCGGCCAGGACCTCCATCGCCTCGGCCGTGTTCTCGGGCAAGGGCAGCGGCTGCGGGGCGGGCAGCGGCTCGGGCCCGGGCAGTGGCGGGACGGGCGGCACCGGCCGCGGGTCGGGCTCGGGCAGCGGGGTGGGCGCCGGGGCCGGACCGGGCTCGGGCTTCGGGGCCGGCTCGGGCAGCGGTTCGGGCCCCGGGGTCGGCTCGGGTTCGGGGACGGGCTTGGGCGCCGGGTGCGGTTCGGGGCCCGGCTCGGGGACGGGCGCCGGCTCGGGCAGCGGGGTGGGCTCCGGGGGCTCGGGCACGGTACCGGCGGCCGGGGCGGCGGGGGCACCCAGCGGCTTGGGCTTCTCCAGCTTCTCGGCCTTGCCGGTCGGGACCGGGGGCTTGGTGAGCAGCATGGTCTTGGTCGGGTCGTACGGCTCGTCGCCCTTGGCGCCCTTGTCGGACTCGGTGGACTCGGCGGCCTCGGCGGCCTCGGCGGCCTGGTCTGCCTCTGCCTCGTCGGCCTTCTCGGACTCGGCGGGCTCCTCGGATTCGGCGGCCTCGGGCGTGTCGGCCCTTTCCGCCGGCTTCGCCTTCTCCGGCGTGTCGGCCGCGGAACCGGTCTTCGCGAGGGGCTGTTCCGACGCCCCCTCAGTCTCGTCGGCCTTCCCGGCCTTCCCGGCCTTCCCGGCCTTCCCGGCCTTCCCGGAAGCCTTCTCCGCGGCCTTCACGGAAGCACTCTCGGAAGCGCTCTCGGAAGCCTTCCCGGCACCCTTCGCAGCCGCCACGCCTGCCGTCCGCATGGTGAGACGAGGGTCGGCGCCGGATGACCGTTCGGCGGTCCCCTTCGCCGCGTCAGCCGTCGAGGCCGACTCCTCCTTCTCCGCCCCGCCATCGGAACTGTCGCCGCTCGCGGCCTTCAGCAGTTCCTCGGGCAGCCGCAGCGCGGTGGTCTTGTTGTCCACCGGCAGGCGCAGCATCGTCGTCCGGCTGTCCACATCCCGGACGCGGATCTGTACGGTCGAGCCGCTCCCGGTCCCCGCCGACGGCTTTTCGGCGGACGCCTCGGAGGAGGGCTCGGCGGACGCCGCGGCCGAGGACTCGACCGGCGTCCCGGCGGCGGTCTCCGCGGACGCCTTGGCGGTGGCCCCGGCTGACGCCCCGGCAGCCGCCGGGCCGGCCGATCCGCCGTCGGCACCCTCAGCGGTGCCGGCCGCCGTACCGGTCCGTTCGCGTTCGCCGCCCCGCTCCCGCTCGTCGTCCCTCAGCACCCTGTCGGGGGACTCGCCCACGTATCCCAGCCTCCTCAACGCCCGGCGGGGCACCGGCAGACCCGATTTCGGGAAGCCGACGCCCCGCCCCGTGTACCTGTACAGTCTCCGCCACATGCGGTCGTTCCGGCCGCGCACACCCCGCCCGACCGGCGCTTATTGCCGCCGCACGGCCGCATCGCGGTCTGTTCAACGGTCAGACGCCGGGGTCGCGGCCGCCGGTTCCGCCCCTTCGCCGCAAGGTCACGATTCGGAGGCGTACTCGACAAGCCCGTGTGAGAGGCGTCACCCTGTCTCTCATCCACGCGGGGAGGCTTGGATGGGCAAGAGCCGCAGAACTGTTCCCGAGGAACTCTTGCTGCTCGCTTTGGACCCGACCACGGGTACCACGGCGCAGCCGCAGACCCTCGACCTCGGACTCGCCGGGGCGCAGCTCGTCGAGCTGTCCCTGGCCGGACGGATCGTACCGGAGGGCGACCGGATCGCCGTCGTGCTCGCACGGCCGACCGGCGACCCGACCCTTGACCACGCACTGGAGCTGCTGCGCCGACGCGGCAGCCCGGTCCGCGCGGCGCACTGGATCGGCGGGCCCCGACTGGGGCTTCGGCAGACGTACCTGGCACACCTGGAGCGCTGCGGCATGGTCACCGCCGTGCCCGGCCAGGTGTGCGGAGTGCTGCCGACGACCCGGTACCAGGCGTCCGACGACTGCACCAACGCCGCGATCAAGCAGCGGCTGGACACCGCGATCCGCACCGGCGTGCCGCCGGACCCGCGGACGGCCGCGCTCGCGGCCCTCGCCCACTCGGTGGGGCTGGGCAAGCACCTGTACCCGGGTAACGAGGGCCGGTCCTCGCGGTCTCGGCTGCGCGACCTGATCCGGTACGACCCGCTCGGCGGGATGGTCGCGCACGCCGTGATGGACGTACAGAACGGCCTGCCGGCGCAGCAGAACCGTCCTTCCCAGGCTTCCGGGGCCGGCACCGGCCGCTCCGGTGCCCGCGCGGCGGGCCGGGCCTCCGGCGGGCGGGTCTCCGCCCCTCGGGTCGGGGTCCGCTGATCCAGGCGGTCAGTTGATCCAGGCGGTCGGCTGATCCCGGTCGGCCGCTGACCACAACGACCCCCGGCGCGCCGAGTCCGACTCGCCGGCGAAACGTCCGACGGCGCACACCGTCCCGTCCGCGCCGCCCGAGGGCGGCGGGCGACCCGGCGCGCCACCCCGCACCACCCGTACTACCGGCACCACCGGCACCACCAGAAGCACGGAGGGGCGGTCGCCCCGCGACGCAAGTCGCCCGGCGACCGCCCCTCTGCCGTTCCCGGAGGCCCGTCGGGGCCTTCCGGAACCACCGGTCCGAATCGTCGAGCCGCATTACCACCTGGGGGCCTGCGCTGTCTCACAGAAGCGCTTTTCCGATGATCTGTTCTACCGCGCTGCTGTGATTCCCCGGCGCCGACCTGGCCCAAGGTGTCATGCTGCTCCAAGTCAGGGGGGTTGGTCCCAATGTCCGAAGTGTTCCGAGGGCTGCCGTTCCAACGATCACCAGAGGTCCGGCCGGAGGTCGACGTGTCCGCGAACATCAATCCCACCGTGCGTCGTCGGCGCCTCGGCTCGGAGCTGCGAAAACTCCGCGAAGGCCTCGGGATGACGGCGGAGGAGGTGGCCGGTCGGCTGATGGTCTCCCAGTCGAAGATCAGCCGGCTGGAGAACGGCCGTCGCAGCATCAGCCAGCGCGACGTGCGCGACCTCTGCGACGTCTACAACGTGTCCGACGAACAGATGCGCAGCAGCCTGATGGAGATGGCCAAGGAGTCCCGCCAGCGCGGCTGGTGGCACGACTTCAATGACATGCCGACCCCGTACAGCGTCTACATCGGCCTGGAGGCCGAGGCCTCCTCGATCCGCGCCTACGAGTCCTCCTTCATCCCGGGGCTGCTCCAGACCGAGCAGTACGCCCAGGCCGTGGTCGAGGGCACCCAGCCGGACACCGACGCGATCGCGGTGCAGCGCCGGGTGCAGGTACGGATGAAGCGCCAGGAGCGCGTCCACGGCGAGAACCAGCTCGGCAGCCTGTGGACCGTCATAGACGAGGCGGCGCTGCGCCGCGAGGTCGGCAGCCGGGAGATCATGGCCCGACAGCTCCAGCAGATGCTGGAACTCAGCCTGCGCCCGAACATCACCATCCAGGTGATCCCGTTCTCGCACGGCGCCCATCCCGGCATGACCGGGACATTCTCCCTGCTGGAGTTCCCGGAGTCAGCCGATTCCACGGTTGTCTACTTCGAAGGTGTGACGAGCGATCTCTACCTGGAGAAGGAGGCCGACGTGCGCCGCTATACCGGTCTGTACGACTACCTGAGAGCGGCCGCACTCGGTGTCGCGGAGAGCCGGTCGCTGATAGCCGACATCGAAAAGGGATACCACGAATGAGCACCCCCTCCGAGTACGGAACCCCCTGGCGCAAGAGCAGTCACAGTGGCGGCCAGGGCGCCTGTGTGGAGATCGCCGGACCTGCCGCCGGGGCGGTGGCGGTCCGGGACTCCAAGGACCCGCTCGGCCCGCAGCTGCGCTTCTCCACCGAGGCCTGGAACGCGTTCGCGTCGGCCGCGGCGGCGGGCGCCTTCGGCGAGGCCTGACCGGGATCCGTGCTCGGACGAGTTGCCCGTAGCGCTGTCCGTCGCCCCGAGCGGCGGCCGATGCTACGGGCAGCTGCCGTTTCCACGGCGTTCGTTCAGTGCACCACCGGGTACCGGACCGACCAGTTGACGCCCTCCGGGGTCTGCCGGTCGTGCAGTTCGGTGCCGTGCATCAGCTCCAGCGCGAAGTCGTCGGCGAGTTCGAGGATCGCGCCGCGTCCCTCCAGCCCCGCCAGCAGGCCCGGCGGCAGCGCGGTGTCGCCGTGCAGCACCCCGAGCAGGTTGCCGCAGATCGCGCCGGTGGAGTCGCTGTCCCCGGAGTGGTTGACCGCCAGCAGCAGGCCCGAGCGCACGTCGTGGGCGACCAGGGCGCAGTAGACCGCGATCGCCAGCGCCTCCTCGGCGACCCAGCCCTCCCCCAGCGCCTCGACCCGCTCGGCGGACGGCTCGCCGGCCCGGACGGCGTCCAGCGCGGCCCTCAGCGCGGCCGTGGTCTCCTCGTGCGCCTGCCGCTCGGACAGCAGCGCCAGCGCGAGGTGGACGCCCTCCTCCAGGGTTCCGCCGCGGGCCACCGACTGGACGATCACCGCGAACGCGCCCGCCGCCAGGTAGCCGGTCGGGTGGCCGTGGGTGAGCACCGAGCACTCCACCGCGAGCTGGAAGACCAGGCCCGGTTCCCAGGTGGTGAGCAGTCCGAACGGCGCCGCCCGCACCACCGTGCCGCAGCCCTTGGAGTGCGGGTTCTTGGGCCGCTCCAGGGTGCCGAGCCGCTCGCCGTCCGGCCCGGTCAGGCCGGTGAGGCAGCCCTGGCCGGGGGCGCGCTGGGCGTACAGCCACTCCTCGCGGCCGAGCCAGCCGAGGTCGGGGCGGCGCTCGTCCGGGCCCCAGTCGCGCTGGGTGGCGGCCCAGCGCAGGTAGGCCAGGTGCAGGTCGGTGGGCGGGTGCCAGCTGCCGGTGTCGCGCCGGATGTGGGCCCGGATCAGGCCGTCCACGGTGAACAGGCTGAGCTGGGTGTCGTCGGTGACGGCGCCGGTGCGCCCGTAGGCGGGGACGTAGCCGGTGACGCCCCGTGGGCCGTACTGGGCCCGGATCTTCTCCAGCGACTCGAACTCGACGCCGGCGCCGAGCGCGTCACCGATGGCACCGCCGAGCAGGCAGCCCCGCACCCGGCTGCGGAAGTCCTGCTGCTGGGCTCGTGACCACAGGGGCATCACGACGGGGCGCCTTTCGTCGGGGTCGGGGGGGCGGGTCCGCGCGACGCACGGCCGCCGCGCGCCCTGGCACTGTATTCGAAGGCGCGAGCGAAACGACGGCGTCCCTCGCACTTCGGTTCCCCGCCCCGGCCGCCGTCCCCGCCCCGGCCGCCGTCCCCGCCCCGGCCGCCGTCCCCGCCCCGGCCGCCGTCTCCACGACGGCCGGGGTCCCGCGGTCGGCCTGGGCCGGCCCTAATCCAGCACCGGCAGCAGCTCCGGCAGGTGCCCGTCCGAGGCCAGCGCCGCCGCGCGCCGCTCGGCCGGCACCTCGCCGTAGAGGGTGGTGCGCTGGCGGTGGGGGCGGCCCGCGGCCTCGGCGATCGCCTGGAGGTCGCGCACCGACTTGTAGCTGCCGTACGCCGAGCCTGCCATCCGCGAGATGGTCTCCTCCATCAGCGTGCCGCCCAGGTCGTTGGCGCCCGAGCGGAGCATCTCGGCCGCGCCCTCCGCGCCCAGCTTCACCCAGCTGGTCTGGATGTTGGGAATGTGCGGGTGCAGCAGCAGCCGGGCCATGGCGACCACGGCGCGGTTGTCCCGGGCGGTCGGGCCGGGGCGGGCGATGCCGGCCAGGTAGACCGGGGCGTTGGTGTGGATGAACGGGAGGGTGACGAACTCGGTGAAACCACCGGTGCGCTGCTGGATGTCGGCGAGCAGCCGCAGGTGGCCGAGCCAGTGCTTCGGGGTGTCCACGTGCCCGTACATCATCGTGGACGAGGAGCGGATGCCCAGCTCGTGCGCGGTGGTGACCACCTCGACCCAGGTCGCGGCCGGCAGTTTGCCCTTGGTGAGCACCCAGCGGACCTCGTCGTCCAGGATCTCGGCGGCGGTGCCCGGGATGGTGTCCAGGCCGGACTCCTTGGCCCGCTGCAGCCAGTCGCGGATCGAGAGCCCGGTCCGGGTAGCGCCGTTGACCACCTCCATCGGGGAGAACGCGTGCACGTGGATGCCGGGCACCCGTTCCTTCACCGCGCGGGCGATGTCGAAGTAGGCGGTGCCGGGCAGGTCCGGGTGGATGCCGCCCTGCATGCACACCTCGGTGGCGCCCACCTCCCAGGCCTGCGCGGCCCGTTCGGCGACCTGTTCCAGGGAGAGGGTGTAGGCGTCGGCGTCGGTGCGGCGCTGGGCGAAGGCGCAGAAGCGGCAGCCGGTGTAGCAGACGTTGGTGAAGTTGATGTTCCGGGTGACGCAGTAGGTGACGTCGTCCCCGACCGCGTCCCGGCGGACGTCGTCGGCGATCCGGCACAGGGCGTCCAGAGCCGGGCCGTCCGCGTGGAACAGGGCCAGCGCGTGGTCGTCGGTGAGCTCGGTCGGGTCGTCGGCGGCCACCGCCAGGGCCTCGCGCAGGTCGCCCGCGAGGCGCTCGGGCGCGCCCTTCGCGAGCACCTGCTCGCGCAGCACCTCCCAATCGCCGTACACGTCCTCGAAGTCGGCCCGGCGGTCGCCGGTGCGGCCCTCGGTGTCGACGGCGGTGTGCAGGTCGGTCCGCCCGTACGACTCCGGGAGGTCCTCGGGCTCCTGCCAGGGGCGGCCCTCGACCACCGCGTCCGGGTTCGCCAGGCCGGTGGCCGGGTCGGCCAGGGCGCGCACGTGCGGCATCACCCGCGGGTCCAGCCAGGGTTCGCCGCGCAGCACGTACTCGGGGTAGACGGCGAGTCGTTCGCGTAGTTCGAAGCCGGCCGCGGCCGAGCGCTCGGCGAGGCGGTCGATCTGCGGCCAGGGGCGCTCGGGGTTGACGTGGTCCGGGGTCAGCGGGGAGACGCCGCCCCAGTCGTCGATGCCGGCCGCGATCAGCCGCTCGTACTCACCGTCCACCAGGTTCGGCGGCGCCTGCAGGCACGCCTTCGGGCCGAGCAGGTGGCGGGCCACCGCCACCGTGGCCACCAGCTCGTCCAGTTCGGCGTCCGGCATGCCGCGCATCGCGGTGTCCGGCTTGGCGCGGAAGTTCTGCAGGATCAGTTCCTGGACGCCGTGGTACGCCCGGGAGACCTTGCGCAGCGCGAACAGCGACTCGGCGCGCTCCTGGTACGTCTCGCCGATGCCGATCAGCAGGCCGCTGGTGAACGGGACGGAGCTGCGGCCGGCGTCCTCCAACACCCGCAGCCGGACGGCCGGTTCCTTGTCCGGGGAGCCGAAGTGCGGGCCGCCGGGCTCGCTCCACAGCCGGGTGGCGGTGGTCTCCAGCATCATCCCCATCGAGGCGGAGACCGGCTTCAGCCGCTGGAAGTCCGTCCAGCTCAGCACCCCGGGGTTGAGGTGCGGCAGCAGGCCGGTCTCCTCCAGGATGCGGATGGACATCGCCCGCACGTAGGCGATGGTGTCGTCGTAGCCGTGCGCGTCCAGCCACTCGCGGGCCTCGGGCCAGCGGTCCTCGGGCTTGTCGCCGAGCGTGATCAGGGCTTCCTTGCAGCCGAGTTCGGCCCCGCGCCGGGCCACCTCCAGCACCTCGTCCGGGGACATGAACATCCCGTGCCCGGCCCGGCGCAGCTTGCCGGGGACGGTGGCGAAGGTGCAGTAGTGGCACTTGTCGCGGCAGAGCCGGGTGAGCGGGATGAAGACACTCTTGGAGTAGGTGATGACGCCGGGACGGCCTGCCGCCTCCAGCCCGGCGTCGCGCACCCGGGCGGCACCGGCGCACAGGTCGCGCAGGTCCTCGCCTCTGGCCTGGAGCAGCACGGCCGCCTCGGTCACGTCGAGGGCCACGCCGTCCCGGGCGCGGCGCAGGGCGCGCCGCATCGCGTTCGCGGTCGGAGGGGTGTTTGCGTCCACGGCGGTTCCGTCCATGGCGCGACCCTACGCCAGGTGTCGTACGTTCGGATGAGCCAACCCTGAGGCTTCTCAGGGTCGATGTACCCACCAGGTTCACCCCGATCTGGCCCTGCAGGGCGATGACGGCGTGGCGGCGCCCGCCTCTAATGGAAGGACAGTGCCAAGCGCAGAGGTTCGCAGAGGAGTTGAGGACGCCATGACCAATGACACGGCGGCGGGGGACCAGCAGGACGGCGGAGTGCCGCTCCGTTCACGGCGGCGCACCCTGGTACGGGCCGGGGTCCCGCTGGCGGTGGCCGCGGTGATCGCCACCGGGGTCGGACTGGTGCCCGCGCTGGCCGCCGACTCCCCGCCCGACCTGCCGGCCGTCTCGGCGGAGGCGCTGGTGGCCAAGGCGCTCGGCTCCGACACCCAGACGCTGTCCGGGACGGTGTCGGTCTCGACCGACCTCGGGCTGCCCAGCCAGCTGCTGAGCGGGGCCGGCGGTCTCGCCGCGGCGGCCGTACACGGCGGCGAACAGGGCAAGGGCTCCTCGGCGGACCCGCAGACCAAGCTGCTCGGCCTGCTCGGCGGGGACCAGACCCTGCGGGTCGCGGTGGACGGGCCGGACCGCCAGCGGGTGGACCTGATGGAGAACATGGCGGGCTACACCCTGGTCCGCAACGGCGACCAGAGCTGGGCCTGGGACAGCTCGACCAACAGCGCGGTGCACCTGACCGGGCGTCCGGCGGGCGAGCACCAGCCCAAGGCGCCGCTGACCGGGGTGCCGACCACCCCGCAGGAGGCCGCCAAGCAGTTCCTGACCGAGAGCGCCGGCACCACCTCCGTCACCGTGGCCGGGACGGCCACCGTGGCCGGGCAGAAGGCGTACCAGCTGAGCGTCAAGCCGACCCAGTCCGGCTCGACCGTCGCCGAGGTGCGGATCTCGGTGGCCGCCGACAACGGCGTGCCGCTCGCGGTGGTGGTGAAGTCCACCGACGGCTCCACCGTGCTGGACGTCCACTTCACCGAGGTGTCCTTCGCCAAGCCGGCCGCCAAGACCTTCGACTTCACGGTACCCAAGGGCGCCAAGGTGACGGAGCAGAAGGCGGACGACCCGGCCAAGGGCCACGCCGGCAAGGGCGAGGCCGCCAAGGGCGAGGCCGCCAAGGGTGAGGCCGCCAAGGACCACGGCGGCGTGAACGTGATCGGCGAGGGCTGGACGGCCGTGGTCTCCGCGCAGCTGCCCAGCAGCGTCGAGACGCCGAAGGGCGCGGACAACGGCAAGCAGGGCAAGCACCACGGCCAGCCGGTGAACCCGCTGGCGCTGGTGAAGTCGCTCGGCAAGCCGGTCGGCGGCGGCACGCTGATCAGCACCAAGGTCGTCAACGTCCTGCTCACCGACGACGGCCGGGTCTTCGCCGGCGCGGTGACCCTGCCGGTCCTGCAGCACGCCGCCGGGGTGAACTGACGGATGTCCAAGGCTCCCGTAACGGGGGACGTTACGGAGTCGGCCGGGGGTCCGGGCGCCGCGCCGCGCCCGGCCCCCGCTCCTTCCGCTCCGCCCGCTCCCCCTGCCTCCCCGACCGACGACGTGATCAGAACCCGCGGCCTGACCAAGCGCTTCCGCGGTGGCCAGCTCGCCGTGGACGGCCTGGACCTGGCCGTGCCGCGCGGCTCGGTGTTCGGCTTCCTCGGCCCCAACGGCTCCGGCAAGACCACCACCATCCGGATGCTGATGGGCCTGATCGCCCCCACCTCCGGCGTGGCCACCGTGCTCGGCGAGTCGATGCCGCAGTCCGTCGCCTCCGTGCTGCCCCGGGTGGGCGCGCTGATCGAGGGCCCGGCGCTGTACGGGTTCCTCTCCGGCCGGGACAACCTGGTCCGCTTCGACTCCGCCGACCCGACCGCCGACCCGCGCACCCGCCGGCAGCGGGTGGACACCGCGCTGGAGCGGGTCGGCCTGAGCGCCGCGGCCGGCAAGAAGGCCCGCGCCTACTCCCTGGGCATGAAGCAGCGCCTGGGCCTGGCCTCCGCGCTGCTGCAACCGCGCGAGCTGCTGGTGCTGGACGAGCCGACCAACGGCCTGGACCCGCAGGGCATGCGGGAGATCCGGGCGCTGGTGCGGGAGGTCGCGGCGGAGGGCACCACGGTGTTCCTCTCCTCGCACCTGCTGGACGAGATCGAGCAGGTCTGCACCCACGCGGCGGTGATGTCCCGGGGCCGGCTGGTGGTGCAGGGCACCGTCGCCGAGCTGGCCGCCCGGGCCCAGGGCCGGCTGGTGGTCCGCACCCCCGACGTGGCGCAGGCCGCCAAGGTGCTGGCCGCCCACCAGGTGGGTTCGCTGGTGCCCGGCGAGGGCCGGGTGGACGGCGAGCTGGACGCCCAGGGCGGCGACGAGGTGCTGCCCGAACTGTGCGCGGCGCTGGTCGAGGCCGGGGTGCGGGTTCACGGATTCGGGCTGGAGCGGGGCACGTTGGAGGACGCCTTCGTGGCGATGACCGGGGAGGGCTTCGATGTCGCAGGCTGAGGCGCTGCCGGTGGCCGGGCGTCGGCCGCAGACCGCGGCCGGGTTCCTGGCGCTGTTCCGCAACGAGCTGCACCTGACCTTCCGCCGGCTGCGCACCAAGGTGCTGCTGGGCATCCTGGCGGTGCTGCCGATCCTGATCGGCGTGGTGGTCAAGCTCAACACCGACAGCCCGCACGACGGCGGCGGCGGGCCGAGCTTCATCGCGCAGACGACCCAGAACGGGCTGTTCCTGGTGTTCACCGCGCTGGCGGTGGCACTGCCGGTCTTCCTCCCGATGACGGTCGGGGTGGTGGCCGGGGACTCGGTCGCCGGCGAGGCGGCCACCGGGACGCTGCGCTACCTGCTGGTCGCCCCGGCCGGGCGGACCAGGCTGCTGGCCGCCAAGTTCACCGCCGGGCTGGTGTTCTGCCTGGCCGCGACGGCGGCGGTCGCGCTGTCGGCGCTGGCCACCGGGGCCGCGCTGTTCCCGCTCGGCGAGGTCACGATGATCTCCGGGGACACCATCGGCTTCTCCGACGCGCTGCTGCGGGCGGTGCTGGTGGCCGGGGTGGTCGCGCTCTCGCTGGCCGGGCTGGTGGCGATCGGGCTGTTCGTCTCGACCCTCACCGGCAGCGGCATCGCGGCGATGGCCGCGACCGTCGGCCTGGTGATCACCGTGCAGATCCTGGACGCCTTCCCGCAGCTGGACGCGATCCGGCCGTTCCTGTTCACCCACTACTGGATGAACTTCTCCGACCTGCTGCGCGAACCGATGTACTGGGACGGCGTGTGGAAGGACCTCGGTCTGCAGGCCGCCTACGTCGCCGTGTTCGGCTCGGCGGCCTGGTCACGGTTCACCAGCCGCGACATCAGCGCGTGAGCGGCGTCAGCGCGTGAGCCGCATCAGCGCGTGACGGTTTCCTTGCGGGTCTCCACCGGGGCGGGCTGCGGAACGGCCGCGGCCCGCCCCGCGCGGTCGGCCCGCACCTGGCGCAGCGCGTCCCAGGTGAGCAGCGCGAGCGCGGCCCAGACCAGGGCGAAGCCGGCCCAGCGCGCGGGCGGCATCGACTCGTGGAAGACGGCGACGCCGATCAGGAACTGGAACACCGGCGCCAGGTACTGCAGCAGCCCGAGCACGGTCAGCGGCACCCGCACCGCCGCCGTGCCGAAGAACAGCAGCGGGATCGCGGTGATCACGCCGCTGAGCATCAGCAGCGCCGAGTGCCCCCAGCCGTACGAGCCGGGCACGGTGTGCCCGAAGGTGCCGTGCCCGCTGACCTCCAGGTAGATCAGGTAGCCGAGGGCGAAGGGGAACATGAAGGCGCTCTCCGCCGCCAGGCTCTCCAGCCCGCTCAGCCCGACCTGCTTCTTCAGCAGGCCGTAGGTGGCGAAGGAGAGCGCCAGGACGAGCGCGATCCAGGGCAGCTGCCCGTAGGCGACGGTCAGGACCGCGACGGCGGCGGCGCCGATGCCGACGGCCGTCCACTGGGCGCCGCGCAGCCGCTCCTTGAGCACCAGGACGCCGAAGCCGATGGTGACCAGGGGGTTGATGAAGTAGCCGAGGCTGGTCTCCACCACGTGACCGTTGTTGACGGCCCAGATGTAGACGCCCCAGTTGACGGAGATCACCGTGGCCGCACCGGCCAGCATGGCGAGTCGGCGGGGCTGGCGCAGCAGCGGGCGTATCCAGCTCCAGTGCCGCTGGGCGACCAGCATCAGCACCACGGCGACCAGGGACCAGACCATCCGGTTGGCCAGGATGTCGTCGGCGGCGCCGGGCTCCAGCAGCGGCCAGAACAGCGGGAAGAGCCCCCAGATGCCGTAGGCCGCCATGCCGTACCAGAGGCCTCGGCCGCTGTCCTGCTGGGTTGTCTGTGGCATGGCCGAGTGCCCTCCCGCGCGCGCAATGTATCGAGGTGACGGTAGCGGGCGGGAGGGCGGGCTGTCATCTCCGTTTTCGCATTTTGGTCATGACATTGCTTGAATGCTGGACGAGTCCCGGCCTTTTCGCAGGTCAGACGGTTGCCTCATGCACCCGGCGCGGCGCGGACGGACTCGGCCAGTGGGACGGTCGGGCGGCCGATCAGCCGGGCCAGGTCGCCGGTGCGCAGGGCCAGCTCGCCCCTGGCGACGGCCGCGTCGGTGCCCGCGAGGAGTGCGACGGGCGGCCTACCGCTCCTTGATCAGCGCTTCCAGTCCGTCCAGCACCCGGCCCAGCCCGAAGGCGTACGCGTGCTCCGGGCTGTACGCGCCGGCGTGCGCCTGCCCGGCGGCGGCGCCGACGCGGGCGGCGACCGGGTAGCGCTCGGCGTCGAAGACCCGGGCGAGCAGCTCGGCATTGGCCTCCCACCACTGGGAGTCGGTCAGCGCGCTGTCCTGCTGGGCGGCGCGCTCGTCGGCGGCCATCCGGGCGCAGGTCTGGACGAAGCCGAGCAGGTGGGTCAGCGCGGCGTCCAGCTCGACGTCCGGCAGGCCGGTGCCCTCGAAGGCGCGCAGCTCGTACTCGTACTTGCCCATCAGGCCGGGGCCGAGCGGCGGGCGGCTGGTGGAGACGGCGGCGACCCAGGGGTGGGCGCCGAACAGCGCCCGGTTGTCGTCGGCGACGGCGGTGACCCTGGCCCGCCAGCCCGCGTCGGCCGGGGCGCTGCGGGGCATCGTGGCGTAGACGGTGTCCAGCATCAGGTCGAGCAGCTCGGCCTTGCCGGGAACGTAGGTGTAGAGCGCCATCGGGGACAGCCCGAGCTCCTGGGCGACCCGGCGCATGGTGACGGCGTCCACGCCCTCGGCGTCGGCCAGCGCGATCGCCGTGGCGGCGATCTCAGCGGTCGAGCGGGCCTGCTTCGGGCCGCGCCGGCCGGGCTTCTCCTCGGCGGTCAGCCCCCAGAGCAGGGCGAGGGTGCGCGCCGGATCTCCTGCGCTGCTGCGGTCCGTGGCCATGGGACGGATCCTTTCACGGCGCGGGCCTCGGCAGCCGTGGGCGGCTACCGTCTCCCCCATGACCAGCGCTGAGCCACTCCCCGGCACGGACACCACCCAGGCCCTCCGGCCCCGGGTCACCTGCCGCCGCTGCCACCGGCCGCTGCACGACCCGGAGTCGCGGATGCTGCGGCTGGGGCCGGAGTGCCGCGACCCGGCGGAGCGGGTCGCGCGGTTCGAGGTGGACCAGGAAACGCTGCCGGGCGTCTGAGGCCTGTCCGGCCTAGGCCCGCCCGAAGAGACGGCGGATCAGGCCGGGGCGGGGCTCGGGCCGCTGCGGCGCGCTCGGCTCCACCGGTTCCTTCTGCTCGGCGTTCTCGACGCTCTCGGCGTCCCGCCCGTCCGCCTCCGCCAGCAGGTGCCGGGCGAGGTCGCGGTCGGCCGGGTCCGTCCACGGCGCGGCGAGCACCAGGGCGGCGAACGAGCGCTGGATCGTCACCACCCGGCTGCGGCGCGCCCGGGCGCCGTACTCCAGCCGCCGGTGCAGCAGCCCGGCGATGTCGGCCCGGCTGTCCGGGTGCGTCCAGCCGATCGCGACCAGGGCGAAGCCGGCCGCCTCGACCACCCAGTCCTCGGGCCCGAGCAGCAGGTCGCGCAGCACCCGGCGGCGCTCCGAGCCCTCCCACGGCTGGTCGGTGCGGTGGTGGGCGATGCCGAGGCAGGCGAAGGCCTGGACGGCGCGCACCCACAGTTCGGGCTGGTGGGCGAGCAGGGCGCGGCCGAGGTCGTCCTCGCGGGGCAGCGGCGGGTGGACCAGTACACCGAGCAGTTCCTCCAGCGGCAGTCCGGCCAGCCGGACGGCGTGGTCGTAGGCGGCGGGGATGGTCGGCCAGACGATCTCGGCGGTGGCGCGGAAGAGTTCGGCGCTCGAAGCGGCGGGCGGGGCGACGGCCGGGCGCGGGTCGGTGCCGTCCCAGGACCAGATCCGGGTGGTGGGCTCGGTCAGCGGCAGCCGGGGGTCGGGCTCGCCGACGGACTGATAGGACACGGTGGCGCGCGGCAGGGCGAGGTGGACGGCCAGCAGCGAGCTGGGCGGCTCGACGGCGGAGGCGGTGCAGTCGATCTCGGTGTCACGGCCGGTGCCGTCGGCGCCGAGCACCCGGTGCAGCACGTTGACGGTCGCCTCGGTGGCGCCGGAGACCATGCCGAGCCAGGGCTCGCGGTGGCTGAGCCGCTCCAGCAGGTCCTGGGCGTACTCGTGGTCGGGGTGGGCGCGGTGGTGGTCGGCCAGGCCGAGCAGGTGCACCGGGTCCCCGTCGAGGGCGTGGCGCAGCCCGTACCGGGCCGGGGCGGCCTTGGGGTGGTCGGGCGCGGTGGCGAGCACCCGATCCAGCCAGGGCAGGCCGTCGGCCGGGCGGCCGAGGGTGCCGTACAGCTCGGCCACGTCGACGGCGAGGTAGCTGCTGGAGTTGTCCTTCTGCGGCGCCTCCCGGCCCAGTTCGGCCTCCCAGACGGCGAGCGCCGCCTCGGGCCGCCCGTCGGAGCGCAGGGCGTTGCCGAGCATCACGGAGGGGAGGTAGCCGGGGGCCGCCCGGTGGGCCCGTTCGGCGAGTTCGACGGCCCGGGCGGTGGCGCCGAGGCGGCGGGTCAGGCCGGAGGCCATCGCCAGCAGCAGCGCGTGCTCGCCGTTGCGGGCCAGTACGGCCCGGACGAACTCCTCGAAGGGCCGTACGGCGTCGGCGAGTTCGGCGGGCAGCGGGTCGGGCAGGGCGCCGGCGGCGCGGGCCGCCGCCTGGGCGACGGCGTCCGGGTCGACCAGGGCGGGCAGGTCCTCGCGGGCGAGCCAGGCGGCGTGCGCCCAGGGGCGGGCCGGCTCGTACTGGATCGCCGAGGCGAGCAGGCCGACGGCGGTGTCCCAGTCCCCGGCGGCGGCCTCCACGTGGGCGCGGCAGGCGACGGTGCCGAGGTAGACCTCGCCGTCCAGCGGGAACAGCTCGCGCGCCGCCGCCGGGCCGCCCGCCGCCGCGCACAACTCGGCCAGCGCCTCGTGCAGTTCGGGCAGTTGGGGGTCGGAGAGGATGGCGTCGGCGAGGTGGTCGGCGGCGTGGGTGAGGTCCCCGGAGTCGATCGCCAGCCGGGCGACGGCCACCTCGCCCTCGGCCGCCAGCCGCTCGTCGCCCTCGTCGTCGGTGTGCGCCATCGCCCTGCCCCCCGGTCGCGCCGTGATCACTCGTTCCCCGTGCGCGGACGAGGCTATCCGGTGCGCCTGACCGTCGGATGATCACCCTGGGTTGAACGGAGCGCCAACTCCTTGATCGGATACGACGCTTACGAGTGGTTTAGACCTCGAAAAAGTTCAGATCCCGGATGTCGCCCAGCACGATGGCCCCGGTGCTTCGAGAGCGAAGCACCGTTCACCGACGACCCGTTGAGGACATGATGAAGCTTTCCCGCGTGCTGTCCGCAGCCGCCTCGGCCGCCGTTCTGAGCACCCTCTTCCTGGCCGGACCGGCGGCCACCCGGGCCGCCGCCGCAGGCTCCTTCGTGGTCGGCGAGGCCCAGTTCAACCAGATGTTCCCGAACCGGAACCCCTTCTACACGTACCAGGGCCTGACCAACGCCCTGAGCGCCTACCCCGGCTTCACCAAGACCGGCGACGACGCCACCCGCAAGCGCGAGGCGGCCGCCTTCCTCGCCAACGTCAGCCACGAGACCGTCGGCCTGAAGTACGTCGTCGAGCAGAACACCGCCAACTACAGCCACTACTGCGACACCACCCAGCCGTACGGCTGCCCCGCCGGAACCTCCGCGTACTACGGCCGAGGGCCGCTGCAGCTCAGCTGGAACTTCAACTACAAGGCCGCGGGCGACGCCCTGCACATCGACCTGCTGCACGACCCGTACAAGGTGGAGAAGGACCCGACCGTCGCCTGGCAGACCGCCCTCTGGTTCTGGGACAGCCAGAAGGGTGCCGGGACGATGACCCCGCACGACGCCGTCGTCGACAACCGGGGCTTCGGCGAGACCATCCGCAGCATCAACGGCGACCTGGAGTGCAACGGCAAGAACCCGGACGAGCGCAACGACCGGATCAACCTGTTCAGGAAGTTCGTCGGCGTGCTGGGCACGAACGTGGGCGGCGGCAACATCTCCTGCTGATCCCTCCCGGTGCCCCGGAGCAGGAAGTCGGCCGGGCCGACTTCCTGCTCCACACGTCTCCGTACGGATCCGCCGCACCCGACGGTCCGAGCAAAACCGCTCGCACCGGCGGCGCTCCGCCTGCCACCATCCGAACGTGACGACGCTGTTCCTGATGGTCGGCCTGCCCGGGGCCGGGAAGACCACCGAGGCCCGCCGGCTCGCCGAGCAGCACCGGGCGATCAGGCTGAGCCCGGACGAGTGGATGATCCCGCTGTTCGGCGGGCTGGAGGCGGACGGCAAACGTGACGTGCTGGAGGGGCGGCTGCTGACGCTCGCCCTGGAGGCCCTGCGGGCGGGCGCCGACGTGGTGGTGGACTTCGGCTGCTGGGGCCGGGACGAACGCTCCGCGATCCGCTGGCTGGCGGAGTCGGTCGGCGCGTCCTGCCGGATGCGCTACCTCCCGGTCGACCCGGACACCCAGCGCGCCCGCATCGCCCACCGCTGGGCGACGACCCCGCACGAGACCCTCCCGATGACCGAGGCCGACATCCTGGACGGACACGCCCACTTCGAGGAACCGGACGCGGCGGAACTGGCGGGCCGGGACCTCGACGCGGCCCCGCCCGGCTGGGCCGACTGGCGCGCCTGGGCCGCTGAGCGCTGGCCGTCCTTCGCCTGACAGCTGGGCGGGACCGTCAGTGCTGCGGGGCGGAGGACGTCCTGGACGATCTCGTCGAAGGTCCGGCAGGTGCAGCGGTCGGCGATGCTAGGCCACCGCCCCGACCGGCATCGGGATGAACCGTCAAGTTGACCAGGCACTAAGGGACCCGGCTTGTGGGTAGGGCGCGGCTGGCTGTCGCGTGGCCTCCCACGTCTGAGAGCTGCCGTGAGGCCGGCTCTGGGACGCATGACTGACGCCCCGCTGTCCACGCAACGGCGCCGCGAGCGGCGATGTTGCGGGAGCTGTTGTAGTCCGCGTGCATCATGACGCCGCAGGCGCGGCACGCGAACTCTGCCCTTGCGGTAGGAGCGCAGGGTTTCGAGCGCATCCGGCGAACACGCGAACCGCACGCCCTTGAGCCGTCCGGAAGTGGTCCAGATGCTCACGGTCCGCGCGTCCAGCTGCCAGCTCAGGCACCGGTCGCCGTAAGGCTGGGCCGCCTCGGGCCGGAAGGCGACCGGCTTGGACTCGGCCTTGACGCGACACTTGCTCCCCGGCTTGCCGAGGTTCCCAGCCCGAATGCTCGCCTTCAGCACGGTGTAGGCGTCACGAACCTTCTTGATCACATGCTGCGCGGCCTGCGCCCCGAGCCCACGGGCCTTCAGCTCGGCGTAGGTGTGCTTGCGCAGCTCGTACTCACGCGGAACCCCGCGCTCATAAGCGACACCGGACACCCAGCACGCCGCCTCGTTGACCGCGCGCAGGGTGCACTCCAGAGCCGACGCCTGATCAGGCGTCGGCAGGAGTTTCACCCGCGTCACCGTCTTCATACCGGCAACCTGCAAGGAGGCACTGACAACGCCCACCCAAGCGATGACGCAAAGAACTCCGTCGCTTCGCGGCTCCGGGCCAAGGATGCGATTCCTCCCGCCCCTAAAGGGCAAGGCCATGCCGAACCGCCCCTGATCAGCCCGGCCGCCGCCTCGGGGTGATCACCCATCAGCGGCAGGGCGGACGAACTCGCCGCCGCCCGGCTACCGTTGCTCCGCATGACCCACACCGAGCCCGAGATCACCGCGGAGTTGGTCCGGCAGCTGCTGCGCGACCAGCACCCCGACCTGGCCGACCGCCCCGTGCGGCTCGGCGCGCGCGGCTGGGACAACCAGCTGTGGCGACTGGGCGAGGACCTCGCCGTCCGGCTGCCCTGGGCCACGAAGGGCGCGGACGCGCTGCTGCGCAAGGAACACGCCTGGCTGCCCGACCTCGCGCCGCGCCTTCCGCTGCCCGTCCCGGTGCCGCAGCGCCTCGGCGAGCCCTCCGAGCGGTTCCCGCGCCCGTGGCTCGTCACCACCTGGGTGCCGGGTGCGCCCGCCGACCGTGAGCCCGCCACCCGCGCCGAGGCGGCGGCCGACGCCCTGGCCGCCTTCCTGACCGCCCTGCACCGCCCCGCCCCCGCCGGAGCCCCCGTCGGCCGTGGCCGCGGCGGGCCGCCGGCCGACCACGCCGAGGGGTTCGACCGGCAGCTCGCCGAGGCCGTCGACCTGGGGCTGATCCCCGACCCGGACGCCGTCCGCGCCGTCTGGGCCGACGCCGTGGCCGCGCCGCCGTGGTCGGGGCCGGCGGTGTGGCTGCACGCCGACCTGCATCCGGCCAACGTCCTCACCGCCGACGGCACCATCTGCGGCGTGATCGACTTCGGCGACCTCTGCGCGGGCGATCCGGCCTGCGACCTCGCCGCCGCATGGGTCCTGCTGCCGGACGACGCCCGCGACCGCTTCCACGCGGCCTACCGGCCGACCCCGGACGTCGCGACCCTGCGCCGCGCCCGCGGCTGGGCGGTGCTGGGCGCCCTCAGTGGCCTCCGGATCGGGGAGGCCGGCCTGCGCGGCCTCCCCGGCGGCAAAGCCAGCTGGGGGCCTCCCGCCCGTGCCGCCCTGCGGCGCCTGACTCACTCGTTCGAGTGAGTATCGCGGCTGGTGGCGGAGATCTGTAGCAGGCTCCTCCTCGCGACTGACGAACCGTCAGTCACGACGGCGAACCCCACGGAGAATCCCATGGCCAACTACCCGAAGGACTTCCGGTACTCCAAGGACCACGAGTGGGTGCATCCCCAGACGGGAGGCAAGGCGCGTGTCGGCATCACCGAATTCGCCCAGAGGCAGCTGGGCGACATCGTCTTCGTCGAACTGCCCAAGGTGGGAGACAAGTTCGAGGCCAACAGGCCGTTCGGTTCGGTGGAGTCGGTCAAGGCGGTGAGCGAGCTCTACGCTCCGGCGGCCGGGACGGTCTCCGCGATCAACGACGGCCTGAACGACGAACCCGAGCTGATCAACACCGACGCCCACTACGACGGATGGATCATCGAGCTCAAGCTGACCAAGGCCGCCGAGCTGGACACCCTGCTCTCGGCCGACGAGTACGAGGCCTACCTCGCCGAGGAGCCGGCGTAACCGCCGCCCGGCCCTCCTCGCGTGGCACCCGCCGCGAGGAGGGCCGGGCGCGCACGGCTGCCCATCAGGGCGCATCGGTGCGGCGCAGGTCGTAGAGGTACGACTTGCCGGCCTTCCAGCTGCGCCAGGGGCCGAGGGGCGGGAACGCCTCCTGCCCGGCCCGCCCGAGCAGCGGCCAGCCGTTGCCGATCCCGTCGGCGCCGACGGTGCACCAGCCCCGCTCGGGCAGCCAGCGGCACCACACGTCCAGGTCCACCCGCTTGAACGACGGCCTGCCGTTGAACTCGCCGTCCTGACGGAAGCGGTAGACCAGGCCGTCCAGCCGGCGCACGAACTCGAAGGACACGGCGACTCCCCCAGCCTGACATCGGAGACGGACCCTTTCGCCGGACCATCCTCCCGGCCGCGCCGCGCCTGGCGCACCTGAATATTTCAGGACGAGAAATATTCGTGCGGACTGCCGTGTTCCGGTTGGTGTCCGCGCGGGAGGTCCGCGCAAGGCTGGAAGGAGTACAGCGCCGTGCGCGTCGAAGTGTGGAGCGACATCAACTGCCCGTGGTGCTACATCGGCAAGGCCCGGTTCGAGCAGGCCTTGGAGCACTTCCCGCACCGCGAGGAGGTGGAGGTCGTCCACCGCTCCTTCGAGCTGGACCCGCACGCACCGCGCGAGGCCCGTCCGGTCATCCCACTGCTCGCCACCAAGTACGGGATGAGCCTGGAGCAGGCCGAGGCGGCGGAGGCCCGGATCGCCGAGAACGCGCGCGGCGAGGGGCTGCCGTACCTGGACGACGGGCGCGACGCGGCGAACTCCTTCGACATGCACCGCCTGCTGCACTTCGCCAAGGAGCACGGCCGGCAGGGACAGCTGCTGGACGCGCTGTACCGGGCCAACTTCGCCGAGGAACGCTCCGCGTTCGAGGACGGGCGGCTGGTCGAACTGGCCGTCGAGGCGGGCCTGGACGGCGAGGCGGCGGCTACCGTGCTGGCCGACCCGGAGGCGTACGCGGAGGCCGTGCGCGAGGACGAGGCGACGGCCGGCGCGATGGGGGCGACGGGGGTGCCGTTCTTCGTCCTGGACCGGCGGCTCGGCGTCTCGGGCGCCCAGCCTGCGGAAACGTTCCTGCGGGCGCTGGAACAGGCCTGGGAGAGCCGGGTGGCGGTGCCGTTGGTACCCCTCAAGCCCGCGAACTGAGGGGTTCGGAGCAGGAAGTCGGACCGGCCGGCTTCCTGCTCCGGGGCCGGTCGGCTCACTGGGCGCGCCAGCGGTGGGCGTAGGTGATGTGCAGGCTCCCCGGGATGCCCTTGGCCGCGTGGCCGGAGGCGAGGGTGACGCAGCAGTGCGCGTCGGGCCGCCGGGCGGCGCGCCAGCCGGGAGCCTCGCGGCTGAACCCGTGGAGCTGGGAGCCCGTCCAGCGGAAGGCGGTGAGGCTGCCGGTGACGACGAGCGTGTGGGCCGCACCGGTGAAGCGGAGCTGGTCGCGGAAGCCCGTGAAGTTGTGGCGGTCGTAGTCGATGGCCTCCTCGGACGGGAAGTCGGTGGCCGGGAGGTCGACGGTGTGCGGAATCCCGGCGCCCAGGCGGGCCCGGACCTCCTTCCAGCGGGACGGCGGGAAGCCGAGGCTGTGGTGGACGAGCAGGAGGTCCGACCGGTCCTCGGACGGGACGTCGGGCAGACCGGTCGGGCCGGTGTTCGCGCGTAGCGGCAGGTGGACGAGGGAGCGCCGAGAGCGGGCGGCCAGGGCCCAGACGGTGGCGAGGTCCTCGGCCCCCTGCCGGTCGACGTGCAACTCCGCGAACCAGCTGCCCGGGCCCGCGTAGAGGGAGGCGCCGGCGGTCTGCCGGGCCGAAGTGATCACCCGGTATTCGTCCCGGCCGAGGCGGACCCGGTGGATCTTCGTTCTCAGTCTCACCGGCTTGTCGTACCGGAGACCGGGGCGGGCTGTCCTGCGGATTTCTAGTTCCGCACCAGGCAACGTTCATGGACAAGCACGCCGCTGACGAACGCCTTCGCGAGGTCGTTGCCAGGGCCAACAAGTCGAGCTGTTCTTCTCCACCCTGACCCGGCGTCTACTACGCCGCGGCCAGTTCGCCTCCCGCGACGAACCGGCCGCGGCCATCGACACCTTCGTCTTGGCCTACGACGAACACGACGCCGGGCCCTACCGCTGGACCTACGACGGCAGCCCACTCAAAGCCGTATGAACCCCCGAAGGATCAACGCGGCGCCGCACTAGTGCTGGAAGAGTACTTCCGGATTGTCCGCCGTGGGGCCGTCCAGCAGCGGACTGTCGCTCCCCTTCAGCGTCTTATCGAAGAACGCCGTCACGTACTCGCGGGTGATCGCCGCCCCTCGTTCCGGTGAGAGGGGCGACGCCGACGGGAACCCGGCCTGCTCCCGGAGCATGTCCTGGTCGGCGAAGCTGAAGTGGTCGGCGCCGGCGACCGTCAGCCACTTCTTGTAGCCGCCGAGGGCGTCCCATGCCTGCTTCCACACGATGTCGTCGCCGCCGTCGCCGGGCGTGTGGCCGTCGGCCCTGCCCAGCATGAGGAACGGCCGGTTGATCTGGCCGGGCGTCGGGGCCGGGAAGAAGGTGCCGTCCATGTCGACCCCGGCCCCTACACGCGGGTCGGCGATCATCGTGGCGGCCGCCGTCGCTCCGCCGAGGGAGTGTCCGGCCATGCCGATCTCGTGCTTGTCGATGAGGTGGGCCAGGCGCCACGCGGTGTTGCCGTGCGTCAACTGGTCGATCACGAAGGACACGTCCTTCGCGCGGCTGGCGGTTTCGGCGTTGAAGTCGATCGTTTCCGGGTGGTCGCAGATCGCGCACGGCGGCGTCTGGCCGTTCGCCAGCGTCTCGCCGGTGTCCTCGTAGGTGTGGCCGACGAGCGCGACGACGTAGCCGTGACTGGCCAGCTCAGTCGCGAGCGAGGTGAGCATCATGCGCGGGTTCTCGGCCGCAGCTGAGAGGACCACCAGCGGATGCTTGCCGCGCTGCGGCCGCGCGCCGTCGAAGGCGTGAGTGGTGACGCTGGAAAGGGTCTGCGGGGTGAGGCCTGAGCTCGCCGGCATGGGCCGATGCTGAAGGATTCCGGCTGCCTCGGCTTCGGTCATGTAAGGGGCCGGGGTCCCGGTCCCGGGGACGGCGGGGTAGATCATCGTGACGGTCAGTTGGCGGGGACCGGACGACGGCACCCATGGGTCGAGGCGGTTCTCGTCGGTGAGGTGGATGATCTCCTCGCCGGCGGCGTAGGGGCCGGTCGGCGCGGGGAGCGTGCCGTGGAAGGACCGCGTGGGCGCGGTGGCCGTGGCCGTAGCCGTAGCCGGTGCGGTGTCGAACGCGTGCGTGGCCACCGGTGTGGCCGACGGTGTGGTCGTGGCGGCGAACCCGGCGCCGGTTCCGGCGACGAGGGCGGCGAGCGCCAGCACCGCGACAGCACTGATACGGCGATTGCGTTTCATCCTGCCGGCCGGGCAGGGGCGGCCGGCGGCGTTCGAGTGTCGATCGGTCATGGCCCCACGATGTCGCACCGGGCGGCGCCGGGTCGGCAGTGTGAACCCACCGGCCGGACGGGGGGTAAACCCTACCCCCGCGAGGTACCGGAGTCATATCCCGGGACTATGTCGTGCGGCGCGGGGTTCCCTTCGCCGGCATCGTCGAGCGCCACCTTCGCCTGGGCCTACGACGAACACGACGCCAAGCCCTACCGCTGGACCTACGACGGCAGCCCACTCAAAGCCGCTTGAACCCCCGAAGGATCAACGCGGCGCTGCACTAGTCGTAGAAGAATTGGCGGAGGTCCTCGACCGAGCCGGGGCCGGTGACGAAGCCCTCGAACCGGACGACCGCGCCGGGCGGCGGTGGGCCGTCGGCGGAGGGCCGCCGCAGCCAGAGCTCGCCCTGCTCGCCTACCGCGTAGACGGCGGAGAGCAGTTCGGCCATGCCCGCCGGGCGGGGCGGGGTGGCGCCGACGACGGGTACGAGCTCCCAGCCGCCGGCCCGGGCGGCGAGGCGGAGCACGCCCGCCCAGGTGGCGAGGCGGCAGAGCCGGGCGCTCAGGGAGAGTTCAGTGCCCGGGTCCGGGTATCCGAATCCGATGGTGGCGGCGGCGATGTCGTCCATCACCTGGCGCTCAAGAGGGGTGCGGGTCCAACGACCCTCCTGGGCGTCCTCGATGGCGGCGTGCCACCACTCCCAGGCGTCGTGCAGGCGGGTCGCGTACTCGTCGTCCATGCGGCCAGGCTAGTGGGCGCGGGGGTTGAGGCGGGTGGCGAGCCAGGGGGAGTTACGGCCGGCGGCCTCGCGGTAGGCGATGCGCTGGACGGCGAAGAGCAGGCGGTAGAGGTTGAGGGCGGTGTCGGAGTCGTCGGCGGCGAAGCCCAGGCGGAAGACGAACGATTCGAGGTCGGGCCAGTCGAAGTCGTCGGGGACGGGCGGGGTGACGGTGGTGGCAGCGAGCGTGTTGAAGGCGGCAGCGACGGCGTAGTGCGTCGCGGCGAGGGCGTTGGCGACGGCCGGGTCGGGGTCGGACATGTCAGGTCTCCTCTTCGTCGGGCTTTGCAACATTGAGCGCGGTGATGACGCCCAGAGCGACGGTGCTGATCGCGAGGGCGAGGAGGATGAGGAAGGCGACGGCGATCAGGAACCGCACTGGCGCTCGCGGTCCACGTCGAGGAGGAGGGTGAGGAGGTTGAGGAGGGTCGAGGCCGGGGCCGTGTTGAAGCGGACCAGGACGCGGCCGTCGAGGGTCTTGTCCGTGGTGGCGGACGGAAAGATCAGGCCGAACTTGCGGCCGCGCTCGTGGAGTTCGGCGAGGAGCGTGCGGATGTGCTCGTCGGTGTAGGCCCGGATCCGGGGGTCGGTGGGCTTCATCGGCTGGCGCGTCATGCGGTGACCTCCAGTTCGAACCAGACGACCTTGCCCTGCTTACGCAGGTGGGCGCCGAAACGGTGGGTGAGGAACTGGACGAGGTGGAGGCCCCGGCCGGAGAGGGCGAGCGGGTCCGAGGGGACGCGGGGCTCGGGAAGGAGCGGGCTGTCGTCACTCACCGAGACGCGGAGGAGCTGCGGGGAGAGGACGAGGGTGACGAGTGGCGACGAACTCCCAGCATGCTTCCAGGCATTGACGAAAAGTTCGTGGAGGGCGAGCTCGGCGTCGGCGATGAGGGCGGGCGGCCACCCGGCGGTGGCGAGGAGGTCGCAGAGCTCGGTACGAGCGGTGGACCAGTCGGGAGGGTTGCAGGCACACATGAGAGACCCCAGGGAGAGAGGAGGGGAATCGACAAAGATGACGCTTCACCGTGTGATCGGTGCAACACTGACGGTAGGGGACGCGATGCCATCTCTGCAATCGAACAGGCAACGATGCATACGCTCGACGGTGGCGAGCCGCTCACCCCATGCGAAACACTGCACCGACGAGGAGGGACCGCCAGTGGCATACAAGGGGCCGATCAGCCAGCGGCAACGACGTTTCGGCGAGGAGTTGCAACGCCTGCGCACGGCAGCGGGGTTGTCCGCACCGGAAGCCGGCGCGCTTGTGGGCATGAAGGGTCCGGCGGTGAGCCACACCGAGGCCGGTCGGATCACTCTCAACTCCGAGCGCCTTGAGATCTGGCTCGACGCCTACGGCTGCACGGACCTGGTCTTCCGCGCAAAGCTCGCCGAGATGGGGCGGAGCAACGGGAAGGGCTGGTGGACCGATCTCGCGGACCGAGTTCCGACCCTGCTACTTGATCTCGCGGAGGCCGATCACAGCGCGGCCACGATGGACAACTTCGAGACGTTCTACGTCCCTGGCCTTCTCCAGGTACCCGCCTACATCGAGGCGATCTACGAAGATGCCAGCCAGTACCGCAAGTTGGATGTCGAAGCCGAGATCGAGTTCCGGAAGCAACGGCAGCGCATTCTCACAGACTTGCCACGCCGCGAGTTCCGATTCGTCATCCATGAGACAGCGTTGCGAATGCGATTCCCCGGCGATGCAGTCATGAGGGAGCAACTCGTGCATCTGCTGGAAATCTCTGAGCTGCCGAACGTCAGCATTCAGGTGCTGCCGTTCACCGCTGCGAAGAAGCCGCCTTCCACCGGCCAGTTCGTGGTATTCGACCCTGGAGCTCCGGAACTGTCCACCGTCGTCGTGGATCACCCAAGCCACACCGAGTATCTTGGCGACCAGCATTCGATCGAGACCTACCGAAGGACCTTCAACCAGCTGAGCGAGCTGGCCTTGCCGCCTGTCGACCAGTCCTTGACGACGCTTTCCTCGCGCGACTCGTGGGGACTCATTCGACATCTTCTCTACTTGTTGCAAGCTTGAAAGGCGCCCGATGTCCGAACTCCGTTGGCAGAAGTCATCGTTCAGTGGATCGAACGAGGGCGGCAACTGCGTTGAACTCGCAGCCGGAGCTGAGGACATCCGCCACCTTCGCGAGTCCGACGACCCCTCCGTCATCGTCACCACATCAACCGCCAAGCTCCGCGCCTTCATACTCGGCGCCAAGGCCGGCGAGTTCGACCACCTCAGCTGACCCCCCGCCCCCACCCCCCGCCCGAATCGTTGGAGGCCAACGATTCGGGCAGAACCGAATCGTTGACAGGTTGCCGCCAAAACGGTTTGACTCAAGGGCCCGATCACACGCCTTCCAGGGGGACCCCACCATGCGCACCATGCTGATCGCCACCGCCACCGGCCTGGCCGTTGCCGCCGCCGTCCTGTTCGCCACCACGTCCAGCGACGCCACCCCGGCGCCCGCCCCCGCTCCGCACTCCCAGCTCGCCGGGGGCGCCGGCGGCAACTGCTGCTGACGCACCGTCGGACCGCTGCCGGCCCCACCGCCCGCTCGCCGCACCGGCGAGCGGGCGGTGGTCGTTCTCAGGGGCCTCCCCCATGCCCCTCCGCCCACCTCTCAACGGGACGTTAATCGTTTGTCTACCGCCTCCGGCCATTCTCATCTCCACAAGACGCCCGACGATCTCGGGCGCTGATGCACGAGAGAGGTAACACGGGGACATGAAGGCGAAGAAGACGATGCGGCACATGGCCATGACGGCGGTGGCGGGCGTCCTGGCGCTGGCCGGGACGATGGCGACGGCGGGGACCGCGCAGGCGGACATCACCCCGCCCCAGGACGCTCCGCGGGTGGACGTGAACGCCCCCATGACGCTCCTCCCGGGCCAGTACATCGACACCGGCTCCACCCGGCTGATCCTCCAGGACGACGGCAACCTCGTCACCTACAAGACCTACAACGGCCAGTACACGCCGGTGTGGTCCGCGCCGGGCAGCTGGGGCTGCGGCGCCAAGGCGATCCTGCAGCCCGACGGCAACTTCGTCGTCTACGGCAGCGACAGCCGCGTCTGCTGGACCAGCAACACCATGCAGCCCAACAACATGGTCACCCTGGAGATCTGGGGCTACGGCGGACTCAAGCTCTACTTCGGGTCCCCGGCGCGCAGCCTGTCCTGGGCGGTCATCGCCAGCACCGACCCGTACTAGACCGCCCCGCCGCCCGGCCCTCACCCCCGTTCGGTGAACCACCTGACCAGGTCCGCCACCGACCACCAGGGCCGGGCCGCGAGCCGCGTCGCCGCCGTCCGCAGCAGGACGGGCAGGTGGCCGCAGATCTCGGCCAGCTCGGCGACCGCGGCCGGCTCCCGGCCGATCCGCTCCACGCCCACGATCCGCGCCAGCAGCTCGTGGGCGTCGTGCGGTTCCAGCGCCCCGACCGTCAGCCGGACCGCGTCGCCGGGCAGGGCCCCCGGCTCCGCCCCCGTCACCACCGCCGCGCACCCGCTGGTCGCGGGCAGCAGCGGCGCGGGGTCGGGCACCCCGTCGAGCACCACCAGGACGCGCCGTCCTTCCAGTGCCGCGCGGTAGCGCTCGACCAGCTCCCCGACCGGGGCGCAGCCGGCGGGCCGCTCCCCCAGGGCTCGCAGGAAGGCCGCCAGGACCATGCCCGGCTCTCCTCCGCTCGTGTACAACTGCCCGTCCGGGAAGGCGTCCTGGGTGGCGTGGGCGACGTGCACCGCCAGTGCCGACTTACCGCTGCCGGCCGGACCGGACAGCCCGACCACCGGCGATCCGCCGTCCGCCCGCAGGGCCTGCTCCGCCTGCCGGGCCAGGCCGGCCCGCCCGACCAGGTCGGGGATGTCGGACGGGAGCTGGCTCGGCCGGGGCAGCCGCCTCAGCGACACCGGGGCCTCCCCGCGCCGGATCCGGTCTGCCAACTCCACGACGGCTGCGGCCGGTTCCAGTCCCAGTTCGCGGTCCAGCCGCTCCCGCAGCGCCTCGTACGCTGCCAGCGCCTCCGCCCGGCGGCCGCAGCGGTGCAGCGCCAGCAGGTGCAGCCGGTGCACCTCCTCGTCCTGTGGGTGCCCGGCCGCCAGCGCGGCCAGCGGCTCCACCGTGTCGGCGTGCCGACCGAGGGCCACGTCCAGGTCCAGCAGCGCCTTGACCGCCGCGAAGCGCCCGGCCGCCAGCCGCTCCCGCGACCGCTCGGCGAACGCCCCCGGTACGCCGTCCAGCGCCCGGTCGCCCGCCCAGGCGTCGAGCGCCCGCCCCAGCAACTCCCGCGCCCGCGAGGGCTCCTGGTGACGCAGCGCGACGGCCTCCGCCACCGCGGTCTCGTAGCGGAAGAGGTCCACCGCCTCCCGCGGCACCGCCAGCCGGTAGCCGCCCGCCGCCGCCACCAGCAGCTCGGACGCGCCGAGCGCCCGCCGCAGCCGGTGCACATGGGTGCCGATCTGCCCGACCGGATCCTTCGGCCAGCGGGTGTCGTCCTCGCCCCACAGACCCTCGACCAGCCGGTCCGTGGGCACCAACTGTCCCGGGGCGAGCAGCAACGCGGCCAGCACGGCCCGCTGCTGCGGACGGCCGAGCTCGATCTCACGGCCGTCGCATCTGGCGCTCAGCGGCCCCAGCACGCGGAATTCGAGCCGCACAGCCACCTCTCGAAGCTCGGAATCCGTGCACAATCTGTAACAGAGCATAGGCCGCCGGGGTATGGGGGCGCCGCTGTCCGGACGGAAGTGGCGGGATACCGGTGCAGGACGACTTTCGGGGACGGGACATGGGTGACATGGGGGGAGCCGGGCTGCGGTTCGGACTGCTGGGCCCGCTGCGGGCCTGGTACGGGGAGCAGGAGCTGGAGTTGGGCCGGCCGCAGCAGCGGGCCGTGCTGGCCGTGCTGCTGGACGCCGCCGGGCGGGCGGTGGCGGTGCCGGTGCTGGTCGAGGGGGTGTGGGGCGGGGCCGCGCCGGCCGATCCGCGCAAGGCCGTCCAACTGGCCGTCTCCCGGCTGCGCACCGCGTTCCGGCCCTACGCCGGGGACGCCCCGGAGCGGATGCCCCTGGCCCGTGTCGGCGACGGCTACGCGCTGCGGGTACCCGCGGCCGAGGTCGACGCCGTCGCCTGGCAGGCCCTGCTGGCCGAGGCCGAGGAACTGCGCCGGGCCGACGCGCCGCCCCGGCAGGTCCGGGAGGTGCTGCGCGGCGCCCAGCGGCTCTGGGCCGGCGAACCCCTCGCCGGGCTCCCCGGACCGCACGCCGAAGCCGTCCGCGCCCGACTCACCGAACAGCGGATATCGGCCAAGGAGACCCAGCTCGAACTGGACGCCGAACTCGGCGACCGCACCGACCTGACCGCGGAGGCCGCCGCCCTCGCCCTGGAGCACCCCGGCCGGCCCCGGCTCACCGTCGTCCTGATGCACGCCCTCTACCAGGCCGGCCGCAAGGCCGAGGCACTCGCCGTCTACGAGGACGCCCGCCCCACCCTGCCCGCCGACGACCGCGGACCGGCCCGGCTCCAGCTGCGCATCCTGCGCGAGGACGCCACCCTGCTACCGCCCAGGGCCGAGCCCGAACCCTCCGCCGACACCTGGCAGGCCCCCGACCAACTGCCCAGCGGCCTAGCCGACTTCACCGGCCGCGCCGAGGAACTCGGCACCCTCACGGACCAGCTCGCCGGGGCCGGCGGGCGGGCCGTGGTGGTCTCCGCCCTGGACGGCATGGGCGGCGTCGGCAAGACCACCCTCGCCGTGCACCTCGCCCGGCAGGTCCGCGACCGCTTCCCCGACGGTCAGCTCTTCGCCGACCTGCGCGGCGCCGACCGCACCCCACCCGACCCGGGCGCCGTCCTGGTCGGCTTCCTGCGCGCCCTCGGCATCGCCCCCGCGGAGATCCCGCCGGACACCGGCGAGCGCAGCGCCCTCTACCGCTCGGCCCTCGCCGGACGGCGCGTCCTCGTCGTGCTCGACAACGCCGCCACCCCCGAGCACGTCGAACCGCTGCTGCCCGGCGCCGCCGGCTGCGCCGTCCTGGTCACCAGTCGGCTGCGGCTGACCGGCCTCGCCGGAGCCCACCACCTGCGCCTGGACACCCTGCCGCCCACCGAGGCCCTCGAACTGCTCACCCGGATCGTCGGCGCCGACCGGGTCACCGCCGAACCGGAAGCCGCCGACGAGGTCGTCCGGGCCTGCGGGCTGCTGCCACTGGCCGTCCGGATCGCCGCCTCCCGGCTCGCCGCCGACCCCGCGCTCACCCTCGCCGCCCTCGCCGAAGGGCTGCGTCGGGAACACCGGCTGGCCGAACTCAGCGACGGCGAACGGACCGTGGAGGCCACCTTCGCCCTCTCCTACCACCGCCTCGACCCGGAGCTCGCCCGCGCCTTCCGCCTGCTCTCCCTGCTCGAAGCCCCCGACCTCCCACTGTCCTGCGCCGCCGCCCTGCTCGGCCGCACCGAGGACGAGGCCGACCAGCTCCTGGAAACCCTCGTCGACCTCAACCTGCTGCACTCCCCCCGCTTCGGCCGCTACGGCTTCCACGACCTCGTCCGCGACTACGCCCGCGGCCGGCTCGCCGCCGAGGAGCCCCCCGCCGAACACACCGCCGCCGCCGACCGCCTCACCGACTTCTGCCTCGCCACCGCCCGCAACGCCGACCGGGCCGCCCGCAAGGCGGACCCGGCCGAACTCAGCCTGCTCGACGCGCCCGTGGCTGCCACCGGCCGCCCGATCACCGACGGCGCCGAAGCGGTGCGCTGGATGCGCGACCAGGCCGAGGTGCACGCCGCCGCCATCGTGCTCAACTGCGCCGACCCGGCGCTGCCGCTCGACCGAGCCGCCGAACTCGCCGACCGGATGGGCGCCGTGCTCGCCGAACGCACCCAGACCGGCGTCATCGTCGACCTCGCCGGGCGGCTCGCCCAGGAGGCCGAGGCCCGCGACGAACGCGGCCCGCTCGCCCTCGCCCGCTACCTGCGCGGCACCATGCTCTGGCACATCAACCGCTACACCGAGTCCGAGGAGGAGATCCGCCGGGCCGTCGGCCTGTGTACCGACCAGCGCACCGAACGGGTACTCGCCAAGGCTCTGATCAACCTCGGCGGCAACGCCCGGATCAACGGCCGCTACGCCGAGGCCGCCGAACACGCGGGCCGCGCGGCCGAACTCTTCCACCGCCTCGGCGCCCGGCGCGCCGAGGGCAGCGCGCTCGGCGAGTTCGCGTTCAGCGCCGCCCACACCGGACGGCTCGCCGAGGCCCGGGACGCCGCCGAGCGCAGCGCCCGCCTGATGACCGACTCCGGACCGGTCTCCGCCGCGATCGGCCGCTACTACCTCGCCCGGGTCCTACGGCTGTGCGGCGACCCGGAAACCGCCCTCACCCACGCGCTCGGTGCCCGGGACGAGTTCGCCGCCCTCCAGGTCACCGTGTTCGAGGCCGCCGCCGGGGACCTCGCCGCCCGCATCCACGCCGAAGCCGGACGCTGGCTGCTCGCCTCCGACCTCGCCGAGGCCGTCCTGCCGCAGGCCCGCCGCACCAGCGCCGCCCTGGAGGCCGCCCTGCTGCGCACCCTCGGCACCGCGCTCACCGGCCTCGGTCGCCCGAGCCAGGCCCGGGCCCTCCTGGCAGAGGCGCTGGAGGGGTACCGGCGACTCGGGCTCGGCGAGGACGCGACGCAGGTCGAAGGGCTACTGGCGGGTCTCAACTGATCGTCGGCCACCCGCGTTGACCGGCCGTCTACCGTGCTCCGGCACCCTAGTTCCTTGTCCGGCCCCGGACCGCGGCTCCCGCGGTCCGGGGCGACACCACAGACGAGAGGCACGACACATGCCCACGCTCGTGCGGAACGGCCGGGTGCTGACGCTCGGCGCGGCGTTCGAGGCTGCGGAAGGCGGGGCGCCCACCGGCGTCGACGTCCGCACCGAGATGACGACCTCCCTCAACTTCCGGCGCGTCCACGCCGGCGCCCGACTCCTGTGCCTGGACGACCGGTTGAACGCCGCAGCCCAGCGCCACGCCGACGACCTGGCCGCGCACGGCATCGTCCAGCACGACGGCACCGACGGCAGCACGCCGTGGCGCCGGGTCCGGGCCGCCGGCTTCGCCTTCCGCTTCGCCGCCGAGATCGTCGCCCCGGCCGACAGCGTGCCGCAGGCCGTGCAGCTGTGGATGAACAGCCCCCAGCACCGCGACACTTTGCTCGACCCGCGCCTCAACCACCTCGGCGTCGGCCACGCACCCGGCCGGTCCGGCACCCGGGGCCGCTACGTCCTGACCCTCGCCCAGGTCTGACGCCACGACGGGCGCCGCACCACCACCGGGCCGGGCCCGCGCGTCGGAGCCGACGCGCGGGCCCGGCCTGTTCGTCCCCACCTACAGCGAGCCGGCGCTCAAGGCCGTTCAGAGGAAGCGCGCCCCCGGCCCCGGCGCCCGGTAGATCTCGTTCGACGGCAGGCGGGTGTGCCCGGCCGCGCACTCCAGGACGAGGGTGACCGGCTCGTCGCAGCGGTGCTCCTCGTCCGGGCCGCCGTGCCGGACCACGACCGGCGGCCCGGCCTCGTCCGCGAGGTAGGTGTCGCCCCACTCCAGCAGGGCCATCAGGGTCGGCCGAAGGGCCAACCCCTGCTCGGTGAGGCGGTACTCGTAGCGCTGGCGGTCGCCGGGCTCCTGGTACGGGACGCGGTGCATGACGCCGGTCGCGACCAGGCTGTCGAGCCGGGTGGACAGCAGGTTGCTGGCGATCCCCAGCCGCGCCCGGAACTCGCCGAAGCGGGTGGCGCCGTCGACGGCCTCGCGGACGATCAGCAGCGACCAGCGCTCGCCGACCACCGACAGGGCGCGCGCCATCGAACAGTTCGACGGGTCGATCCTCCGGTTTCCCTGCTCTGCCATGGCTCCGATGATACCGACACCTGGGTTGACAATCTCAATCCAGCAGCGGCAGGCTCACTCCCGACCTGAGTTGAGAAAGTAAATCCAGTCAGGAGAACCGATCGTGCCCATGCTCGACGTGTACATCCCCGACGGCGCGCTCCAGCCCGACGCCGAGGCGGAACTGCTCGACCGGATCACCGGGATCCTGATCCGCCACGAGGGCTTCGACCCCACCGACCCGGCCGTCCGCTCCGTGTCCTGGGTGTTCCTGCACCGGCCCGCCGCCGTCTACGTCGGCGGCAGGCCCGCCGACGCGCCGCGCTACCGGGTCGTCCCGTCCGTCCCCGAGGGCCAGTTCGCCGAGAAGGTCCGGGCCGCCGTCGTCGCCGACGTCACCGAGGCGATCCTGGACGCCGAGGGCGGCACCTGGCCGCGCGACCCCGGCCGGGTGTGGGTGTTCCCCACCGAGATCCCCGAGGGCCACTGGGGCAGCTTCGGGAAGATCAGGCCGCTCGCGGCGATCCTCGCCCGGATCACCGGGGACGACCCCGACCGGGCCCGCGCGCTCGCGACGCAGCGCATCGCCGCCAGCCGGGCCGAGCGCGCGGCCCTGCCGTAACCGGCCGACGGGGGTGCCGAGCCGTTCGAGAACGACTGATCACGACTCGGCATCCCTTGTCACGGACCCGCGCAGGACTCGTCACGACGACGTCAAGACGCCACTAAACACATCGCACCCCGCTTCCGCACTGCGCTATGAACGTCCATCAGGAGGACCGCTGCCGCAGTGGTCCGCAAAGACGGGGGACGTCACATGAAGACCATCCGCAGCAAGCACCGCACCCTGGCCCTGGTCGGCCTGGCCGCGGCCGGCGCGCTCACCCTGACCGCCTGCAACGACGACGCCTCGTCGTCCGACACCGCGACCACCCCGCCCGCCACCCAGGCGCCCGCCACGCCGTCGGCCGCGCCCACCACCCCGGCGCCCTCCATCTCGGCGGCGGCGCCGACCGGCGCCCCGACCGCCGCGGCGCCCGGCACAGCGGCGGCGCCGGCCCCGGCCGGTGCGACCGCGGCGCCCGGGACCACGGTGAAGATCGGCGACGCCGCCACCATCCCGTTCAGCTCGGGCAGCACCAAGGGCACCGTCTCGCTCGCGGTCACCTCGATCGACAAGGGCGACCCGGCTGACCTCACCCCGCTCAAGCTGGGTGACAAGGCCGCGGGCATGGTGCCGTACTACGTCCGCTTCAAGGTCACCAACGTCGGCAGCACCGATCTGTCCTTCTCCAGCCTGACCCAGATGAAGGGCACGCTCCCGGACGGCTCGGAGGCCGCCGAGGTGATGCTGATCGGCACCTTCGACAAGTGCCCGCACCCGTCGTTCCCGAAGGGCTTCACCAACGGCCAGTCCATCACCTCCTGCGTGCTGGCACTGGCGCCGCAGGCGACCAAGGTGGCCGGCGCCGAGTACTGGGGTGAGCCGTACACCCTGGGCAAGGGCGTCAACTGGAAGTGACCCACCCGAAGTGATCCACCGGTGATCCGTGCGGGTCGGGGGCGGCGCCCCCGACCCGCACGCGGCTACGCGCCGTAGATCTTCAGGAAGGCGTCCACGCCCACGCCCGCGATCCGCCCGACCTCCTCCTCGGCCACCGGCAGGGCGCCCCAGAAGGAGCGCTCCGCCACACCGTGGAAGGTCAGCAGCGTGAACTGCTCGGCGGCCAGCTCCGGTTCGCCGAGCGCCAGCAGCCCGCGCCCGGCGAGCGCCGCGAAGCGCTCCGCCAGGTCCCGCTGGGAGGCCACCGGGCCGGCCTCCAGCCAGGCCTCCAGGACGTCCGCCGGGATGTTGGCGACCTCGGCGCGGATCGCCCGGCCGAGCGCCCCGTACTCCCCCGCGGAGAGGACGGCGAGCGCCCGCTCGACCGCGAAGTCGGCCAGGTCCTGGCGCAGGTCCACCACCCGGTCCAGGTGCTTCGTCATCAACTCCCGGATCTTCTCGGTGAGTTCCGCCGAATTCTGCAGCGCCACCGACAGGAAGAGGGTCTCCTTGTCGGCGAAGTGGTTGTAGACCGTGCGCTTGGACACCCCGGCCTCGGCCGCGATCGCGTCCATGCTGGCCCGGACGTACCCTTCGCGCCCGAACACCGTCGTCGCAGCCCGGGTGATCGCCTTCCGCTTCTCCGGCCGTCCCGCTCCGCCCGTGGTCGCCACGACCCGCTCCTTCTCCGCCGGCGCACCCGCCGACCGCCTCGAAAACTGCTCGGTGTAGTGTACGCAGGCCCGTTCACAAGCGGACTTGCCACCGAACAGGCGTGCTCTATGCTGCGTACGATCTCTACACCTCTGTAGAGCAAATCCGAAAACGGGCCTGCCCCCGGGCAACAGCGGGAAACCGAGAACGGGAACCGGCCGGCCGAACACCAGCGTCCCGTACAGGCAGCGCCGCAACCGCTCTCCCACAGCAACCCGGCGCGAGCGCCGACCGTGGCGCGCCAATCGCGGGAACACCGGGGGTGAGTACGTGGCGGGGCAGCGAGGTCGGTCGTCCGACCAGGGTTCACGGCGGCGGACGGCCGGCAGACCCACCGGCCCCCAGCGGCCCTTCTCCGGCGGACCGGCCCTGCCCGCGGTGGCGGCCGTCGCACTGCCCCTGGTGGGTGCGGTGATCGACGAGCTCTCCGGTCCCGGCATGGGCGCCGCCTTCGACGTGTGCGCGGTGCTCGGCATGGGCCTGGCGGCCGCGCTCAGCACCCGCAGGGGCTGGTGGTGGGTGGTCGCGGCCTCTCCGCTGGTCGTGCTGGGTGTCACGGCCGTGGTCGAGTTCGCAGCCGACAGCGAGAAGTACCAGGGCAGCAAGCTGGCCACCGGCTCTGCGAAGTGGGTGGTGAACGGCTTCCCGGTGATGGCGCAGGCCGTCGCTGCGGCCCTGTTGGTGATCGTGGTCCGGGTGGTCCAGGACCGGAGGAGGCAGCATGCCTGAGAAGCCCGAGCAGCAGGGCGGCGGCCGGGCCGCCGCCCGCAAGGCCGCCGAGCCCGCCGCCCGCCGGAACTCCCCGGCGCTGATCGCGGCCCGGGTGGTGGCCTCCACGGTCGGCTTCGCGGTGTTCGCCGCGAGCGGGGTGGTCTGGTACGAGTACACCTCCCTCACCGCCGGGATGACCACGTCCAACGCGATCGCGGAGACCAAGAAGGACGCGCCCAAGCACCTGGACAACTCGGTCAACCTGCTGCTGATCGGCCTGGACAGCCGCAAGAACATGGACGGCTCGGACCTGCCGCCGGAGTTCGTCCAGGACGAACTGCACGCAGGCCACAGCTCCGACATCGGCGGCTACAACACCAACTCGCTGATCCTGCTGCACATACCGGCCAACGGCGGCAAGGTGCAGGCGATCTCCATCCCCCGCGACGACTACGTCATGACCTTCAACGGGGACAACTCCCAGCAGGGCATGCACAAGATCAAGGAGGCCTACGGGATCGCCAAGGAGAAGTTCGACGGCAGCCCGAAGGCCAAGGGCCTCAAGGGCGCGGACCTGGAGAAGGCCGGCCGCGACGCCGGGCGGGCCGCCACCATCCGCACCGTCCAGACCTTCGTGAACCAGCCGGTCGACCACGTGGCCGAGGTCAACCTGATGGGCTTCTACGACATCGCCAAGGCCGTCGAGCCGATCCAGGTCTGCCTGACCCACGACACCAAGGACCCGGCCATCGAGGGCCAGGGCTCCGGCGCCGACTTCAAGAAGGGCATCAACACCCTCAACGCCTCCCAGGCGCTCGCCTTCGTCCGCCAGCGCCACAACCTGGACGACGGCAAGGGCAACAGCGGCGACTTCGCCCGCACCCACCGCCAGCAGGCCTTCATCTCCTCCGTCGTGCACAAGCTCAAGCAGGACGGCATCATCAGCGACCTCGGCAAGCTCAAGGACCTGTTCGGCGTCGTCCAGAAGGACCTGGTCATCGACAACGAGTGGAACGTCCTCGACTTCGCCCAGCAGGCCCCCGCCCTGACCGGCGGCAACGTCGAGTTCAACACCCTCACCTTCGACGGCTTCGGCACCCGCAACGGCCAGGACGTGAACCTGGTCACCCCATCCAAGATCCAAAAGGTGGTCAAGCAGGTGTTCGGCTACGCCGACGCCGCCGCGCCCGCCGCCCCGGCCGACGGCGCCACCGACGCCCCCGCGCCCTCCTCCGCCCCCGCCCAGCCCTCGCCGACCCCGACGGCCACCAAGCCCGCCTCCCCGGCCACCGTGGACGTGTTCAACGCCTCCTCAGCCGCCGGGGTCTCCTCCACCGCCGAGGCCAAGGCCCTGGTCGGGATGGGATTCAAGGAGGGCAAGGCCGGCCCCGCCGTCTCCAAGCCGAAGAACACCATGGTCACCTACGGCAAGGGCGCCAAGGACGCCGCCGACCAGATCGCCGCCCGCTACGGCGTCACCGCCACCGAGTCCGCGTCCGTCTCCGCCGACCACGTCACGGTCACCCTGGGCACCTCCTTCACCGGCGTCGCGGCCGACAAGCCCGCCGCCCCCACGGCCCCCGCCACCGGCGACCCGGCCGCCAACCTGCCCATGCAGGGCCCCGGCGTCGACGCCGAGTCCGACGGCGGCATCCCCTGCGTCTTCTGACGCCTTCCGTCATGCAGCCGGTGCCCCGCCGTCCAGACGGGGCACCGGCTCAGGACCACTCGAAGTACAGCGCCGGCCGCACCGGCCGCGGGCTGCCCGGCGCGAACAGGAACACCAGGTTCACGGTGGGCCCGGACGGCTCCTCCAGCCGCGGGCCGCGGATGCTCAGCCCGAACCCGTTGATCGCCTTCCCGGCCGCCAGCCCCGCCCGCACCTCGCGGTACCAGGCCTCCAGCGGCTCCACCGGCAGCTCCCAGTACGCGGCCAGCTCGCCCGACAGCCGGTAGGCGTCGTCCACCGTGGCGGCCGGGAAGGTCGCGCTGACCAGGTCGAGCGTCTCCCCCTCGGCGGTGGCGAGCAGCTCGACCCGCCCGGTGAACCAGCGCCCGCCCGGCAGCGCGATGGTCGCGGCCACCGCGGGGATGCGCCAGCGGCGCCGGACGGCCCCGGGCCAGCCGACGTCGCCGCGGCGGTGGCCGGTGCGGAGGTTCCAGGTGACGGCCTCCGGGTGGACGGATTGCTCGTGGGACACAGGGGCTCCGGGTCAGGGGGCGGTCGGGGTGGCGGACTGGGTGGCCTGGTCCCGGAGGGTGAGTTCCAGGTTCTTGCCCCAGGCGAACTGGATATTGATGGTCACCGGCTGGCCGTTGTTGGTGGTCTCGTACCTGAGGCTGACACCGACGAGCGGACCCTCCGGAGTCAACAGCGGGAAGTCGGTTCCACCCTCCTCGCTGCCGAGACGCGCCCGGTCGCCGTTCGCCAGGTCCTCGAGGACGCGCCGGTGAAAGTCCTGGAGACCGTCGGGCTTCAGGTGGAACTGTCGGGCGAGTTCCAAAGCCTTCTTGTACGCCTCTTCGAGCGGCATCTCGGGGTACCAGCCCACGAGTTCGTCGACGTTCTCGGTGTCATCGAGGGTGGTCGCCACGATGAGAAACATCTTGTCCGCGTGGAAGCGCTGGCCACCCGGCAGATCGATGTCCACCGGACCTAGGTCGTTGAAGTCATGGCCGCTGTGCGGATTCAACTTGACGCCGAGATCAGTTGCCCGGTGTGAGTTCCGCAGATCCCAGTGGATGGGATGCGACTTCCCGCCCACCAGGGAACATCCGGCGACCAGCAGACCCGCGCAGAGCAGAGCCACCGTCCTCCGCGATCGCCACGCCGCTGTCACGGCAGGATCTCGTACTGATCGGCCCGGTCGAGCAGTGGAGTGTCGATGAGCGTCTTCGCCTCCACCGGATTCTTCAGGAGCTGCTGGTACTTGGGCAGCATGTCCTTGCGGATCCAGTCCATCCGGTCGTCCGTGTCGGTCACGTAGCGATCGTCCCACCAGGTCGACCATTCACCTCCGTAGTAGTCGCTGAAGGACTTGCTGCCCGGAATCGGCGACTTGGTCATGGCCGACAGCGTTTCGGCGAACGCCTCCCCGACCGGGCCGTGGTGGTTGGCCACGTCCTTGTACGAGCCGGGCAGCACCACGGTCTGCTCGCGTTCCAGCAGCGCGGCGTTCCCCGCCGCCACCCGCTTGGGGTCGCCGGAGTCGATGTCCCGCCAGGCGTCGACCAGTCCCTTCGGGTACTTGGTCGCGTCCTGCTGCTGCAACGCCTCGATGCCGGCCATGCCGTACTGCTGGTACGCGGCGTGCATGGAGCCGACGTCGTCGAAGATGTCCTTCTGCATGTGCAGGAACTTGTTCTCGAACCACTGCACCTCGTCGGTGCTCATGGTGGACAGCAGCCCCACCCCGGGGACGGGGGTGATCAGCCCGCCGACGTTCGCGCCCTTGATGAACTCGTCGAGGTCGTGGATCCCCCCGTACACCGGGGCTCCGGCCAGTTTGGCCATGCCGGCCCACTGGAAGTCCGGGTTCTCGTCCCACAGCTTCTGGTACCAGGCGTAGACCTTCTGCACGGTCTCGTCGTTGAAGTCCAGGCCCTTGTCCGGGTTCCACTTGGACGGGTCGATCCCGGCCTTCCGCATGGCGAGTTGCTTGTAGTAATCCTCCAGCGTAGGCACCCCGGGCAGCCCCTGGACCTTCCACGGCGCCGCGTCCAGGAAGAGGTTCCGCCGATCCTGCGGCAGACCGTTCCACCAGGCGGCCCGGGCGGCCGGGTCGGTGGGGACGGCGTCCCCCTCGACGGTTCCGGCGAGCCGGGTGGCCTCGCCGAGGTCCTTGGCGGCGACCTGGACCGCGCCCGCCAGGCCGGTGCGCCCGCTGCCGTCGAGGAGCTTGGACTCCCCCGCCAGCTTGCCCAGTTCGGCCGCGCACTTGGTGTCCGCCTGGGTGGCGGCCTGGACGGCGGCGGCGATGTCGGCGGTGAGGGTCGCGGCGTAGGCGACCTCGGCCCGGTAGGAGTCGGCGGCCTCCTGGCGGAGCGCCGCGTTCTTGGGCAGCTGGTCGACCGGCGTCGGCGTCGCCGTGACGGTGCCGTTCGCGTCGACCGAGAGGCCGCGCTTGCTCGCCTCCGTCAGCGCCCACTGCAGTTCCTGCTGGGCGGCGGTCACCGCCTGGACGAAGCCGTCCAACACCTGCTGGACCGCCTGGAGTTCCAGCGCGGCCACCTGTAGCTGCAACTCCTGCTGGCCGAAGGAGTGCCGGGCGCCGGTCGCGGCGGGGCCGGTCCAGGTCCCGAGCGGCTTGAGCACCGACTCCTCGATGTGCTGGCGTGCTTGGTCGAACGCCTTGGCGACGGCCTGCCAGTCCTTGCCGGCCTCCGTCACCGACTCCGGTTTCACGTCACGCAGGCGCGCGAAGTCCACCACGGGAGCCCCCCTCTTCCCCTGTCGTCCTATTCGAGGGCCTTGGCAGTCCCGTGCTCGGTCTTGCCGTAGTTGTCGGCAGCCGTACGGAGCGCCTCCTCGTCCGTGCCCAGCGCGGTACGGATCTTCTCCACGCCCTGGGTCCACGCGGTCACCACGGCGGCCAGCTGCCCGGACACCTGCCAGCCCTCCAGGGCCGTCTCGGCGCTCCCCGAGGCGGTGCTCGCGGTCTGGACCGGCTTGGCCAGCCCCGCGGTGATGGACGAAGCGTTGGCCGCCGAGGACCTCAACTGCTCCGGTGAGACCTCGAATCCGGCGTCCGACATCGGATCGACCCCCCATGCTCGATGCGATCGTCCAACCCTAGCGGCGGCGTGCGGTTCGCCGCCGGACTTTCTCGAACATGGGCGCGAACGGAGTGGATCCCCCTGGCGAGATTCTCCGTACTATGTATAGTGTACTGCGTACGGGATAATTGAGCGCACGGACGAGAGGGCTCCGCCCATGCAGATCACCAGCACCGTCGTCACCCTGACCGTCGAGGACGTCACCACCTCAGCCGCCTTCCTCCAGCGGCACTTCGGCTACACCGAGCAGATGTCCGCCGACGGCTTCGTCTCGCTGGTCCACCCGGGCGGCGGGGTCGGTGTCGTCTACCTGCGGCGCGGCCTGGAGGTCCTGCCCGAGGACCAGCGGCACCGGACGGCGGACGGGGTGATCCTGGCGTTCACCGTCGAGGACATCGCCGCGGAGGAGGAGCGGCTGCGCGGCGAGGGGGTCACGATCACCCTGCCGCTGCGCGAGGAGCCGTGGGGCGAGAAGCTGTTCCAGGTCGCCGACCCGAACGGGGTCGTGGTCGAGCTGGTCGAGTGGGCCGAGCAGTAGCCGCAACCGGGCCAGGCGGCAGCCCGAACGAGTTGGCGCCCCCGTCCGGTGGACGGGGGCGCCAACTCGCGAGCGGGGACGGTCAGTCCACCATCCAGGTGTCGTTGCCCGCCAGCAGGGTCGCCAGGTCGCCGGGCCCCCGGTGGGCCGCGGCGGTGGCCAGCTGGCTCTCCATCAGCTCGTCGTAGACCGGCCGCGCGACGCTCCGCAGCACGCCGATCGGCGTGTGGTGCAGGGTGTCCGCGTCGGCGATGCGGGAGAGCGCGAAGGCGGTGGCGGGGCTCGCCGCGTGGGCGTCGTGGACCAGCACCCGCTCCTCGTTGTCCGCCGTGACCGGGGCGGTGAACAGCTCGCCGTCCGGCCCCCGGAAGACGCCGTTGGCCGCCTCGGCGCCGAAGCGGATCGGCCGGCCGTGCTCCAGCCGGATCAGCGCCTCGTCGCGCGTGCCGGGCTCCTTCAGCACCTCGAAGGCGCCGTCGTTGAAGATGTTGCAGTTCTGGTAGATCTCCACCAGCGCCGTGCCCTCGTGCTCGGCCGCCGCCCGCAGCACCGACTGCAGGTGCTGGCGGTCCGAGTCGATGGTGCGCGCCACGAAGGAGGCCTCCGCGCCGATCGCCAGCGACAGCGGGTTGAACGGCGCGTCCAGCGAGCCCATCGGGGTGGACTTGGTGATCTTGCCGAGTTCACTGGTCGGCGAGTACTGGCCCTTGGTGAGGCCGTAGATACGGTTGTTGAACAGCAGGATCTTCAGATTGACGTTCCGCCGCAGGGCGTGGATCAGGTGGTTGCCGCCGATCGACAGCGCGTCGCCGTCACCGGTCACCACCCAGACGCTCAGGTCCCGCCGGGAGGAGGCCAGCCCGGTCGCGATCGCCGGCGCCCGGCCGTGGATCGAGTGCACCCCGTAGGTGTTCATGTAGTACGGGAAGCGCGAGGAACAGCCGATGCCGGAGACGAACACGGTGTTCTCGCGCTTGATGCCGAGCTCCGGCATGAAGCCCTGCACCGCTGCCAGGATCGCGTAGTCCCCGCAGCCGGGGCACCAGCGCACCTCCTGGTCGGTCTTGAAGTCCCGGGCGCTCTGCGGCCCTTCGGCCTTGGGCACCAGTCGCAGCGACGGGAAGCCACGCTTCTCGGAGTCAACGTCGCTCATCGGTGGTCCTCCTCGTCCAGGGTGCCGATCGCCGCCCACAGCACGTCCGCCAACTGCGCCGCCTTGAACGGCAGTCCGCGCACCTGGTTGTAGGACTCGGCGTCCACCAGGTACTTCCCCCGCAGCAGCAGCGCGAGCTGCCCGAGGTTCATCTCGGGCACGATGACCTTCTCGTAACTGCGCAGCACCGAGCCCAGGTTGGCCGGGAATGGGTTGAGGTTGCGCAGGTGCGCCTGGGCGATCTCGCCGCCGTCCGCGCGCACCCGACGCACCGCCGCGGTGATCGGGCCGTACGTCGAGCCCCAGCCGATGACCAGCACCCGGGCGTCACCGGTCGGGTCGTCGACCTCCACCGGCTTGACGGTGATGCCGTCGACCTTGGCCTGCCGGGTGCGGACCATGAAGTCGTGGTTGGCCGGGTCGTAGGAGATGTTGCCGGTGCCGTCCTGCTTCTCGATGCCGCCGATCCGGTGCTCCAGACCGGCCGTGCCGGGCACCGCCCACGGCCGGGCGAGGGTGTGCGGGTCGCGCAGGTAGGGCCAGAAGGCGCCGTCCTCGCGGTTCGGGCCGGTCGCGAACTGCGGGTCGATCTCCGGCAGTTCGTCGACGGCCGGGATCCGCCAGGGCTCGGAGCCGTTGGCCAGGTAGCCGTCCGAGAGCAGGAACACCGGGGTGCGGTAGGTCACCGCGATCCGGGCCGCCTCCAGTGCGGCGTCGAAGCACTCGGCGGGCGTGGCCGGGGCGACGATCGGCACCGGGGCCTCGCCGTTGCGGCCGAACATGGCCTGCAGCAGGTCGGCCTGCTCGGTCTTGGTCGGCAGGCCGGTGGACGGGCCGCCGCGCTGGATGTCCACGATCAGCAGCGGCAGTTCGAGCGAGACGGCCAGGCCGATGGTCTCGGACTTCAGCGCGACACCGGGCCCGGAGGTGGTGGTCACGCCGAGCGCCCCGCCGAAGGCCGCGCCGAGCGCCGCGCCGATGCCGGCGATCTCGTCCTCGGCCTGGAAGGTGCGCACCCCGAAGTTCTTGTGCTTGGACAGCTCGTGCAGGATGTCCGAGGCCGGGGTGATCGGGTACGAGCCCAGGTAGAGCGGCAGGCCGGCACGCTGCGAGGCGGCCACCAGCCCGTACGACAGGGCGAGGTTGCCGGAGATGTTGCGGTAGCGCCCGGCGGGGAGCTTGGCCGGCGACACCTCGTAGGAGACCGCGAAGGACTCGGTGGTCTCGCCGAAGTTCCAGCCCGCCCGGAAGGCGCTGATGTTGGCCTCGGCGATCTCCGGCTTCTTGGCGAACTTGCTGCGCAGGAAGGTCTCGGTGCCGTGGGTGGGCCGGTGGTACATCCAGGACAGCAAGCCCAGGGCGAACATGTTCTTCGCCCGTTCGGCGTCCTTGCGGGCCAGCCCGCTGTCCTTGAGCGCCTCCAGGGTCAGCGTGGTGAGCGGCACCTTGTGCAGGTGGAAGCCGTCCAGCGAGCCGTCGCCCAGCGGGTCGGCCGCGTAGCCGACCTTGGACAGCGCGCGCTTGGTGAACTCGTCGGTGTTGACGATGATCTCCGCGCCGCGCGGCAGGTCCGGCACGTTCGCCTTCAGGGCCGCCGGGTTCATCGCCACCAGTACGTTCGGGGCGTCGCCCGGGGTGAGGATGTCGTGGTCGGCGAAGTGCAGTTGGAAGGACGAGACGCCCGGCAGGGTGCCGGCGGGGGCCCGGATCTCGGCCGGGAAGTTCGGCAGCGTGGAGAGGTCGTTGCCGAAGGTGGCCGTCTCCGAGGTGAACCGGTCACCGGTGAGCTGCATGCCGTCACCGGAGTCACCGGCGAAGCGGATGATCACCCGGTCGAGTCTGCGGATGGGCTTGGCGCGCTTCGCCGGCGGGCCACCCGGGCCGTGCGGACCGGCGGGCCCGTTCGCGCCGGGGTGTCCGTCACCGTCGCCGGTACGACCCTCGCCGCCGCCCGATCCGTCCACTGCCTCTGACTGATCGACCTGACTGGTCACTGCCGCGGACCTCCTCGTGGGCACACCACCGCGGGCGCGGCCCCGTGCCCCGTCCGCTTGGTGCACCGCTCGCATCCTATGCGTGCGACCTTGAGCCCGGCCGGAACTCTGACAGGAAGTTGCACCCGCCCGCGTCCGTGCTTCACATAGCGACAACGCGCGGCCGCCGGAGATCATTCCGCGCTCCGACGGCCGGTGCCGCGAGGCCCCCTCGGGCCGCGGGTCAGGAGTTCAGGTAGGTGAGCACCGCGAGCACCCGACGGTGGTCCTCCGGGCTCTGGGCCAGGCCCAGCTTGAGGAAGATGTTGCTGACGTGCTTCTCCACCGCGCCGTCGGAGACCACCAGCTGCTTGGCCACCGCCGCGTTGGTGCGGCCCTCCGCCATCAGCCCGAGCACCTCGCGCTCGCGCGGGGTGAGATTGGCCAGAACGTCACCCTTGCGGCTGCGGCTGAGCAGCTGCTGCACCACCTCCGGGTCCAGCGCGGTGCCGCCCTCGGCGACCCGGACCACCGCGTCGGCGAACTCGCGCACCTCGGCGACCCGGTCCTTCAGCAGGTAGCCGACGCCCCGGGTGGAGCCGGCCAGCAGCTCGGAGGCGTAACGCTCCTCCACGAACTGCGACAGCACCAGTACGTTCAGCTGCGGATAGCGGCCGCGCAGCTCCACACAGGCGCGCAGGCCCTCGTCGGTGTGGGTCGGGGGCATCCGCACGTCGGAGACCACCACGTCCGGCAGGGCGTCGGCCGCCGCCAGGTCGTGGATGGTCTTCACCAGGGCGTCGCCGTCCCCGACGCCCGCCACGACCTCCAGGCCCCGGTCGGTGAGCAGCCGGGTCAGACCCTCCCGCAGCAGTACGGAGTCCTCGGCGATGACGACGCGACGCATGGTGACCTTCCGGGCAGGCGTGAGCTGACGGGAGTCAGTCTCCCCCATCCGCGCACGCCGCCGGAGGCCGAGGACCGGATCGGCCCGGTCACATGGTGCGGATCGCCACCGCGTCGCAGAGCCCCTCCAGGGCCGCCTTCGCCGCGCAGTCCGGCAGCGGGGCGAGCAGCGCCCGGGCCTCCTCGGCGTGCCGCAGGGTCTCCCGGCGGGCGCGCTCCAGCGCGGGGTGGCGGCGCAGCAGGCGCAGTGCCTCGGCGTGCAGCCCGTCGTCGGCGAGGTCCTGGGTGAGCAGCTCGCGCAGCCGCGCGTCGTCCGGGTCGGCCGGGTCGGCCGGCATCTGCTGCAGCAGCAGGGTCGGCAGGGTGGGCACGCCCTCGCGCAGGTCCGTGCCGGGGGTCTTGCCGGACTCGTGGCCGTCGCTGGCGATGTCCAGCACGTCGTCGGCCAGCTGGAACGCGATGCCGATCCGCTCGCCGAACTCGCCCAGGGTGTCCACCTGCCAGGGCTCGGCGCCGGCCATCTGTGCTCCTATCCGGCAGGAGACGGCGATCAGCGATCCGGTCTTGCCCTCCAGCACGTCCAGGTAGTGCTGCAGCGGGTCGCCCTCCGGGCCGGGGCCGCGGGTCTCCATGATCTGGCCGGTGACCAGCCGCTCGAACGCCTCGGCCTGCATCCGCACCGCCTCCGGGCCGAGGTCGGCCAGGACCTGGGAGGCGCGGGAGAAGAGGAAGTCGCCGGTGAGGATGGCGACCGAGTTGTCCCAGCGGGAGTTGGCGCTCTCGGCGCCGCGGCGCACCGGGGCCTCGTCCATGACGTCGTCGTGGTACAGCGTGGCGAGGTGGGTCAGCTCGACCACCACCGCGGCGGGCACCACGCCGGGCGCGCCCGAGTCACCGAACTGGGCGGCCAGCAGCAGGAGCAACGGACGGAAGCGCTTGCCACCGGCCTGCAGGAGGTGACTGGCGGTGACGGTGATGAAGGGGACGTCGCTCTTGACGGCGGCGGTGAGCGCCGCCTCCACCGCGTCCAGTCCGGCCTGGACGTCCCGGGTCAGGTCGCGGTCCTGCACGCTGAGCCCGAAGGGTTCCACGACGGTCACGAAGACCACTCCTCTGTCCCTGGTCGATCTAGCGGCCTGGTCCCTGAGTGCCGCCGCTGGCCATACAGGCAGGGTATCCGGTCGTGAGTGGATCACTGCACGGGCGTGCGGATCCTGTCATGATCGGGCCGGAAGGCCTGGTCAGAACGGCTCTCCGGGCATTGCGGCGGTGGGGGCGAATTCGTTTGGAAATAAAGGCTGGAGATCGGCCCGCACTTCCGGACCGATCTCCAGCAAACCGACCGGTGACGGTCAGTACGCGAACAGCGAGGCCTTGGACGCGAGGTCAAGGAAGTACTGGGGCAGCAGGCCGAGAACCAGCGTCACCAGTACGCCCAGCCCGATCGCGGTCGCGGTGAAGGCGCTCGGGATCGCCACCGTCGGGCCGCCCGGCTTCGGGTCGGAGAAGAACATCAGCACGATCACCCGGATGTAGAAGAACGCGGCCACCGCCGAGCTCAGCACACCGACCACCACCAGCGGCGTCGCCCCACCGGCCGCCGCCGCCTGGAACACCGCGAACTTCCCGGTGAAACCGGAGGTCAGCGGAATCCCGGCGAAGGCCAGCAGGAACAGCGCGAACACCGCCGCCACCAGCGGCGAGCGCCGCCCCAGCCCCGCCCAGCTGGACAGGTGGGTCGCCTCGCCCTTGGAGTCGCGCACCAGGGTGACCACGGCGAAGGCGCCGAGCGTCACGAAGGAGTACGCCAACAGGTAGAACAGCACCGAGGACAGTCCCTGCTTGTTGACGGCGATCACGCCGGTCAGGATGAACCCGGCGTGCGCGACGGAGGAGTACGCCAACAGCCGCTTGACGTCCTGCTGAGTCACCGCCAGCACCGCGCCCACCACCATGGTGAGGATCGCCACGCCCCACAGCACCGGGCGCCAGTCCAGCCGCAGGCCCGGGAAGGCCACGTAGAACAGCCGCAGGAACGCCCCGAAGGCCGCGACCTTGGTGGCCGCCGCCATGAAGCCGGTCACCGGGGTCGGCGCGCCCTGGTAGACGTCCGGGATCCAGGCGTGGAACGGCACCGCGCCGACCTTGAACAGCAGACCGACCGCCAGCATCGCCAGGCCCGTCAGCAGCAGCGCGTCGCTCTGGGTGGTGCTCAGCTGCGCCGGGGTGGTCATCGCCTTGCCGGAGATGACGTCCGCGATGTCGCCGAGCCTCACGCTGCCGGCGTAGCCGTACAGCAGCGCGGTGCCGAACAGGAAGAAGGCCGAGGCGAAGGCGCCGAGCAGGAAGTACTTGACCGCCGCCTCCTGGGAGAGCAGCCGGCGGCGGCGGGCCAGCGCGCACAGCAGGTAGAGCGGGAGGGAGAAGACCTCCAGCGCCACGAACATCGTCAGCAGGTCGTTGGCGGCGGGGAAGAGCAGCATGCCGCCGACCGCGAACATGGTCAGCGGGAAGACCTCGCTGGTGGTGAAGCCGGCCCGGATCGCGGCCCGCTCCTGCTCGCCGCCGGGGGTGGCGGCGGCCTGGGCGGCGAAGGCGTCGGCGGGCAGGCCGCCGGCCTTGGGCTCCAGCCTGCGCTCGGCGTAGGTGAGCACCGCGACCACGGCGACCAACAGGATCACGCCCTGCAGGAACAGCGCCGGGCCGTCCAGGGCGACCGACTCCATGGCCAGCAGGTCGATCCGCGGTGAGCCGTGGCCCTGCGCGGCCAGCACCACCACGGCGACGAACGCGCCGGTCAGGGCGACCAGGGCGAGCGAGACCTGGGTCCAGCGCCGCAGCCGCCGGGGCACGAAGGCCTCGACCAGGATGCCGGCCACGGCGGCGCCGAACACCACCAGCATCGGGGAGAGTTGGCCGTACTCGATGTGCGGCGCCGGGATGCTGGGGGTGCTGCCGCCGGCGGCGGCGAGCACTGCGGTGACGCTCACTTCTGCTCACCTCCTGAGGTGGTGGCGACCGGGTGGGCCGGCGCCGGGTCGGTCTGGTGGACCTGCGAGAGCGTCGCGTTCACCGAGGGATTGACCAGGTCGGTGAGCGGCTTGGGGTAGACGCCCAGCAGGATCGTCAGCGCCACCAGCGGCGCCACCACGGCGAGTTCGCGGGCCTTGAGGTCGGGCATCGTGCGCACCCCGTCCTTCACCGGGCCGGTCATGGTGCGCTGGTACAGCAGCAGGGCGTACAGCGCGGCCAGCACGATGCCGAAGGTGGCGACGATCCCGATGGCCGGGTAGCGGGTGAAGGTGCCCACCAGCACCAGGAACTCACTGACGAACGGGGCCAGCCCCGGCAGCGACAGGGTGGCCAGACCGCCGATCAGGAAGGTCCCGGCGAGCACCGGGGCGACCTTCTGCACGCCGCCGTAGTCGGCGATCAGCCGCGAGCCGCGGCGGGAGATCAGGAAGCCGGCCACCAGCATCCACGCGGCGGTGGAGATGCCGTGGTTGACCATGTAGAGGGTCGCGCCGCTCTGGCCCTGGCTGGTCAGGGCGAAGATGCCCATGATGATGAAGCCGAAGTGCGAGATCGAGGCGTAGGCGACCAGCCGCTTGATGTCCTTCTGGCCGACCGCCAGCAGCGCGCCGTAGACGATCCCGATCAGCGAGAGGACCAGGATCGCCGGGGCGAAGGTCTTCGAGGCGTGCGGGAACAGCCCGAGGCAGAACCGCAGCATCGCGAAGGTGCCGACCTTGTCCACCACCGCGGTGATCAGCACGGCGGTGCCGGCGGTGGCCTCGCCCATCGCGTTCGGCAGCCAGGTGTGCAGCGGCCACAGCGGGGCCTTCACCGCGAAGGCGAAGAAGAAGCCGAGGAACAGCGCCTTCTCGGCGGTGCCGGTCAGCTGCAGCTTGCCGTCGGCGATCGCGCCGGTGAGGGTCGGCAGGTCGAAGGTGCCCAGGCCCTGGCCCTGCGCGATCACGTACAGCCCGATCACGGCGGCCAGCATCACCAGGCCGCCGAGCAGGTTGTACAGCAGGAACTTGACGGCCGCGTAGGAGCGCTGGCGCGCCGACTCGGGGCCGCCGGCCCGGTCGCCGAAACCGCCGATCAGGAAGTACATCGGGATCAGCATGGCTTCGAAGAACACGTAGAACAGGAAGAGGTCGGTGGCGTAGAAGGAGACGATCACCATCGCCTCCACCGCCAGGATCAGGGCGAAGAATCCCTGGGTCCGGCGGCGCCGCTCGAAGGTGCCGGGGTCGACGGTGCCGTCGGGGCCGGTCGGAGCCGGATCGGCGTCGTGCCAGGAGGCCAGCATGATGATCGACACCAGGACGGCCGTCAGCAGGGCCAGTACCGCGCCGATGCCGTCCACGCCGAGCGAGAAGGTGATGCCGAAGGAGCGGATCCAGCTGTACGACTCGGTCAGCTGGTAGCGGGCGCCGTGCGGGTCGAACCGGGCCGCCACCACGGCGGCCAGCGCCAGGGTGGCGGCGGAGAAGACCAGGGAGACGGCCTTGGCGTTGGTGCGCCGGGCCTCGCTCGTCCCGGCCGGCAGGGCGGCGGTCACCACCGCACCGACTGCGGGGACGACGCACGTGGCGGTCAGCAGAGCACTCACGGCCTGACCTCCCGATGTTTTTCAGGACGAGTCATTACACGGACCTCATCAGGAGAGTCGAGGCGACCAGCACCAGCGTGCCGCCGAACATGGAGAGCGCGTACGAGCGGACGAAGCCGTTCTGGACCCGCCGCATCCGACTGGACAGGCCCCCGATGACGGCGGCCAGGCCGTTGACGAAGCCGTCCAGGCCGCGGCTGTCGAAGTAGACCAGCGTCGCGGTCAGCGCCGAGCCCGGCCGCACCAGCACGGCGTGGTTGAAGTCGTCCTGCAGCAGGTCGCGGCGGGCGGCCCGGGTGAGCGGGGAGCCGACCGGCGGGACCACCGGGACGGGCGAGCGCCCGTACATCAGGTACGACAGGCCGACGCCGGCCAGCATGCAGGCCGTGGTCAGCCCGGTGACGGTCAGGGAGCTGAGCGGCGAGTTGCCCTCGCTGTGTCCGGTGACCGGCTCCAGCCACTTCAGGAAGGAGTTGTTGAAGGCGAACAGCCCGCCCGCGAACACCGAGCCGACGGCCAGCAGGATCATCGGGACGGTCATGGTCCTCGGCGACTCGTGCGGGTGCGGGAGGTTTCCCTTCTCGTCCGGCTGCCAGCGCTTCTCACCGAAGAAGGTCAGCAGCATCACCCGGGTCATGTAGAACGCGGTGACGGCCGCGCCGACCAGCGCGCACAGGCCGAGGATCCAGCCCTCGGTGCCACCCTTGGCGAAGGCGGCCTCGATGATCTTGTCCTTGGAGAAGAAGCCGGACAGGCCCGGGAAGCCGATGATCGCCAGGTAGCCGAGGCCGAAGGTGACGAAGGTGACCTTCATGTGCCTCCACAGGCCGCCGTAGTGACGCATGTCCACCTCGTCGTTCATGCCGTGCATGACCGACCCGGCGCCGAGGAACAGCCCGGCCTTGAAGAAGCCGTGGGTCACCAGGTGCATGATCGCGAAGGCGTAGCCGATCGGGCCCAGCCCGGCCGCCAGCACCATGTAGCCGATCTGCGACATGGTCGAGCCGGCCAGCGCCTTCTTGATGTCGTCCTTGGCGCAACCGACGATCGCACCGAACAGCAGCGTGACCGCGCCGACCACCACCACGGCGGTCTGGGCGTCCGGCGCCAGGTCGAAGATCACCGAGGAACGGGTGATCAGGTAGACGCCCGCGGTCACCATGGTGGCCGCGTGGATCAGGGCCGAGACCGGGGTCGGACCCTCCATCGCGTCCCCGAGCCAGGACTGCAGCGGCACCTGGGCCGACTTGCCGCAGGCCGCCAGCAGCAGCATCAGGCCGATCGCGGTCAGCTTGCCCTCGCTCGCCCGGGACGCCCCGCCGAAGACCGGGTCGAAGGCGAAGGAGCCGAACTCGGCGAACATCAGCATGATCGCGATCGACAGGCCCATGTCGCCGACCCGGTTGACGATGAAGGCCTTCTTCGCCGCCGTCGCCGCGCTCGGCTTGTGCTGCCAGAAGCCGATCAGCAGGTACGAGGCCAGGCCCACGCCCTCCCAACCGAAGTACAGCAGCAGGTAGTTGTCGGCCACCACCAGCAGCAGCATGGCCGCCAGGAACAGGTTCAGGTACGCGAAGAAGCGGCGCCGGCGCTCGTCGTGCGCCATGTAGCCCACCGAGTACAGGTGGATCAGGGTGCCGACACCGGTGATCAGCAGGACGAAGGTCATCGACAGCTGGTCGAGCCGGAACGAGATGTCGGCCTGGAAGCCGTTCACCGGGATCCAGCTGAACAGGTGCCTGGTCACCGCCCGGTGCTCGGCGTCGCGGCCGAGCATGTCCGAGAACAGCGCCAGGCCGAAGCCGAACGAGAGCGCGGCGAGCGCGGTGGCCAGCCAGTGGCCGAACCGGTCGAGCGCCCGGCCGCCGAGCAGCAGCAGGGCGGAGCCGGCCAGCGGAGCCGCCACCAGCAGCGGAATGAGAGAGTTCACCGAAGGTCCTCCGCCTACAGCTTCATCAGGTTGCTGTCGTCGACCGAAGCGGAGTGCCTGGTCCGGAAGATGGAGACGATGATGGCGAGGCCGACCACGACCTCGGCCGCCGCGACCACCATCGTGAAGAACGCGATGACCTGGCCGTCCAGGGTCCCGTGCAGCCGGGAGAAGGTCACCAGCGCGAGGTTCGAGGCGTTCAGCATCAGCTCGACGCACATGAACAGCACGATCGCGTTGCGCCGGATCAGCACCCCGGAGGCGCCGATGGTGAACAACAGGGCCGACAGGTACAGGTAGTTGACCGGGTTCACTGCTCGCCCTCCTCGTCCGCCCCGTTCGCGTTGTTGGCACCCGCCGGCTCCAGCGACTTGCGCGGCGGGGCCACCGCCGGCCGCTCCGAGGAGGGCCGGCCCAGCCAGTCCGCCGTGGTGTTCTCCAGCTCCGCCATCCGCTGCAGCATCGCCTGGCTGACGTCCCGGATCTGGCCGCGCTCGCGCAGCGTCGCCATCACCGAGTCCTCGGCGACGGTGCCGTCCGGCAGCAGCGCCGGGACGTCCACCGCGTTGTGCCGGGCGTACACGCCCGGGGCCGGCATCGGCGGCACCTGGATGTTGTCCCTGACCCGCTGCTCCGCCAGCTCGCGCTGGGTCTTCGGGGCCTTCACGTGCTCCCGGTGGGTCAGCACCATCGCGCCGACCGCCGCGGTGATCAGCAGCGCGCCGGTGACCTCGAAGGCCCAGACGTAGCGGGTGAAGATCAGCCGGGCCAGGCCCGGCACGTTGCCCTCGGCGTTCGCCTCGGCCAGCCCGGTGAAGTGGTTCAGCTTCGCGTTGGCGATCCCGGCGATCAGCAGCACGCCGAAGCCCAGCCCGCACAGCACCGCGGCGAACCGCTGGCCCTTCAGCTGCTCCTTCAGAGAGTCCTCGCTGGTGACGCCGACCAGCATCACCACGAACAGGAACAGCATCATGATCGCGCCGGTGTAGACCACGATCTGCACCACGCCCAGGAACACCGCGCCCTGGGCCATGTAACAGAGCGCCAGCGCCATCATGGTGGCCGCCAGGCAGAGCGCGCTGTGCACGGCCTTGCGCATCAGCAGCATGCCGAGCGCGCCGCCGACCGCGATCACCGCGAGCACCCAGAACTGGACGGCCTCACCCGTGGAGGTCGTCCCGGTCGCGGCCGCGAGATGTGCGATCACTGCTGCACCTCCTTGTCCCGGTCGGTGCGCTCCTGCTGGACCGTCCCGGGCGCCGCCGCGGTGATCTCGCCCCGGTAGTACGCGCCCTCGTCGGCGCCCGGGAAGATCGCGTGCGGGGTGTCGACCATGCCCTCGGACAGGCCGACCAGCAGCTGCTCCTTGGTGAAGATCAGGTCCCGGCGGGAGGAGTCGGCGAGCTCGTACTCGTTGGTCATGGTCAGCGCCCGGGTCGGGCAGGCCTCGATGCACAGCCCGCACAGGATGCAGCGGGCGTAGTTGATCTGGTACACCGCGCCGTAGCGCTCACCGGGCGAGTAGCGCTCCTCGTCCCGGTTGTCCGCGCCCTCCACGTAGATCGCGTCGGCCGGGCAGGCCCACGCGCACAGCTCGCAGCCGACGCACTTCTCCAGGCCGTCCGGGTGCCGGTTCAGCTGGTGGCGACCGTGGAAACGCGGAGCGGTGGGCTTCTTCTGCTCCGGGTACTGCTCGGTGAGCCGCTTCTTGAACATGGCCTTGAAGGTCACGCCGAAGCCTGCGGCCGGGCCGAGGATCGACGGCCGGTCGGCCCGCTCGTCCCTGCCCGTCTGGTCGGACGACATCTCGGATCAGCTCCCTTCGGAATGGTCGGCCCCGTTGAGGGCGTCCTGCAGTTGCTTCGGGGCTCGGCTGCGCCGACGCGGCACCGGCGGGAGCTCCTGGCCGGGCAGCGGCGGCACCGGGTACCCGCCCGCCATCGGGTCGAACTCGCCCTTGGGGTACGGCCCGTCCTCAGCCGTCGCGGCTTCCTCGGGCTGCTTCTTCAGGTAGTCCCGCAGCAGCGCCAGCAGCAGGATCACGCCGACCGGCGCGCCCACGTAGAGCAGCACCTCGGCGAAGCCGTAGCCCTCGTTGCGCAGCGCCCGCACGCTCGCGATCAGCACCAGCCACACCAGCGAGACCGGGATCAGCACCTTCCAGCCCAGCTTCATGAACTGGTCGTAGCGGAACCGGGGCAGCGTGCCGCGCAGCCAGATGAAGAAGAACAGCAGCAGCTGGATCTTCAGCGTGATCCACAGCATCGGCCACCAGCCGTGGTTGGCGCCCTCCCAGAAGGTCGACACCGGCCAGGGGGCCCGCCAGCCGCCCAGGAACAGGGTCGAGGCCACCGCCGAGACGGTCACCATGTTGACGTACTCGGCCAGCATGAACATCGCGAACTTCAGCGAGGAGTACTCGGTGTTGAAGCCGCCGACCAGCTCGCCCTCGGCCTCCGGGAGGTCGAACGGCGCCCGGTTGGTCTCACCGACCATCGAGATGATGTAGACGATGAACGACACCGGCAGCAGCGCCGCGAACCAGGTCGGCTGCTGGTGCGCCACGATCTCCGAGGTCGACATCGAGCCCGAGTAGATGAACACCGCCGCGAAGGACAGGCCCATCGCGATCTCGTAGCTGATCATCTGCGCGGAGGAGCGCAGCCCGCCCAGCAGCGGGTAGGTCGAGCCGGAGGACCAACCGGCCAGCACGATCCCGTAGATGCCCACCGAGGCCGTCGCCAGGATGTACAGCAGCGCCACCGGGAGGTCGGTCAGCTGCAGCGGCGTCCGGGTGCCGAAGATCGACACCTCGTTGCCGGCCGGACCGAACGGGATCACCGCGAAGGCCATGAAGGCGGGGATGGCGCAGACGATCGGGGCCAGGATGTAGACCACCTTGTCCGAGCCCTTGACCACCAGGTCTTCCTTCAGCGCCAGCTTCACACCGTCCGCCAGCGACTGCAGCATGCCCCACGGGCCGTGCCGGTTCGGCCCGATGCGCAGCTGCATCCAGGCCACCACCTTGCGCTCCCAGACGATCGCGATCAGCACCGTCAGGACCAGGAACGCGAAGCAGAACACCGCCTTCAGCAGCACCAGCCACCACGGGTCCTGCCCGAAGAAGTGGAGCGTCTCGTACGGCTGCGGAGTCATCGGCCATCCCCTTCGCGGCCGGCCCCGGCCTCGTCCTCGACGGCGACCGGCTCCAGCGTGGCCGCGGCGATCGTGACCAGGTGGCCGACGGTGGTGCCGAGCGTGCGGTGGGCGCCGCCCGGCGTGGAGTTGAGCGGGATCCAGACCGTGCGGTCCGGGATCGAGTCGGTGACCTCCAGCGGCAGGATCAGCGAGCCGGCCGGGCCGGTCAGCCGCAGCGCGGCCGCCGCCTCGGCGTCGATCTCCTTCGCGGTGGCGGCCGAGATCCGGGCCACCGCCCGGTGCCGGGTGCCCGCCAGGTGCGGATCGCCCTGCTGCAGCACGCCGTTGTCCAGCAACTGGCGCCAACCCGCCAGCACCGCCTGGCCGGTGGCCGGGCGGGGCAGCACGCCCGGGTGCGCCGCCGGGTCGGCCGCGCGGTCACCCTGCCAGGGCTCGAAGCGGTCCAGCTCCAGCCGGGCCGCCCGGACGTCCGCCAGGCCCAGCCGGTGGCCCAGCGCGTCGGCCAGCATCGTCAGCACCCGCAGGTCGGGCTGGAGGTGACGACCCATCTGCTGGTCCGGCTTGAGCGCGGCCTCGAACATCCGCACCCGGCCCTCCCAGTCCAGGAAGGTGCCCGCCTTCTCGGCCACCGCCGCCACCGGCAGCACCACGTCCGCCCGGGCCGTCACCGCGGAGGGCCGCAGCTCCAGCGACACCACGAACGGCACCGCGGCCAGGGCCTCGTCGGCCAGCGCCGGGTCCGGCAGGTCGTCCGGGTCGACCCCGCCGACCAGCAGCGCGTCCAGGTCGCCCTGGGCGGCCGCGGTCAGGATCCGGTCGGTGTCCCGGCCCGGCCGCGAGGGCAGCTCGGTCACCCCCCACACCTCGGCCGCCTCCGCCCGGGCCGCCGGATCGGCCACCGGGCGGCCGCCGGGCAGCAGGCCCGGCAGCGCACCGGCCTCCACCGCACCGCGCTCCCCCGCCCGGCGCGGCACCCAGGCCAGCTCGGCGCCGGTGGCGTGCGCCAGCCGCAGCAGCGCCGTCAGCGCGCCCGGGGCCGCGGCCAGCCGCTCGCCCGCCAGGATCACCGCGCCCGGCCGGCGCAGCAGTTCGGCCGCCTGCCCGGCCTCGTCGTTCAGCGGCTCGTCCGCCGCCAGCGCCGCGAACCACTCCGACTCGGTGCCGGGGGCGGCCGGCAGCAGCGCGCCGCGCAGCTTGGTCAGGCCCCGGGAGGCGAAGGCCGCCACCGAGTACACCTTCAGCCCGTGGCCGCGGGTGGCCTTGCGCAGCCGCAGGAAGACGATCGGCGACTCCTCCTCCGGTTCGAGACCGGCCAGCAGCACCGCCGGGGCCTGTTCCAGCCGCTCGTACGTCACCCCGCCGCCGGCCACGTCCACCCCGCGCCCGGCGACCGCCGCGGCCAGGAAGTCCGCCTCCTCACCGGTGTGCGGACGGGCCCGGAAGTCCACGTCGTTGGTGCCGAGCACCACCCGGGCGAACTTGGCGTAGGCGTACGCGTCCTCGACCGTGACCCGGCCGCCGGCCAGCACTCCGGTACGGGCCCCGCGCAGCCCCTCGGCCGCCCGGGCCAGCGCCTCCGGCCAGGAGACGGGGACCAGTTCGCCGCCCTGCCGCAGCAGCGGGGTGGTCAGCCGGTCCCGCAGTTGGGCGTAGCGGAAGGCGAACCGGCCCTTGTCGCAGTTCCACTCCTCGTTCACCGCCGGGTCCTCGCCCGCCAGCCGGCGCAGCACCTTGCCGCGCCGGTGGTCGGTGCGTTGGGCGCAGCCCGCCGAGCAGTGCTCGCACACGCTCGGCGAGGAGACCAGGTCGAAGGGGCGCGAGCGGAACCGGTAGGCCGCCGAGGTCAGCGCGCCCACCGGGCAGATCTGGATGGTGTTCCCGGAGAAGTACGACTCGAAGTCGTCCCCCTCGCCGGTGCCGACCTGCTGCAGCGCGCCGCGCTCGACCAGGTCGATGAACGGGTCGCCGGCGATCTGCTGGGAGAAGCGGGTGCAGCGCGCGCACAGCACGCAGCGCTCCCGGTCCAGCAGCACCTGGCTGCTGATCGGCACCGGCTTCTCGTAGGTGCGCTTCATGCCCTCGAAGCGGGAGTCCGCGCCGCCGGCGGACATCGCCTGGTTCTGCAGCGGGCACTCGCCGCCCTTGTCGCAGATCGGGCAGTCCAGCGGGTGGTTGATCAGCAGCAGCTCCATCACGCCGCGCTGGGCCTTCTCGGCCACCGGCGAGCTGAGCTGGGTGCGCACCACCATGCCCTCGGCGACCGGGATGGTGCAGGAGGCGACCGGCTTGCGCTGGCCCTCGATCTCGACGATGCACTGCCGGCAGGCACCGGCCGGGTCGAGCAGCGGGTGGTCGCAGAAGCGCGGGATCTGGGTGCCGATGGTCTCGGCGGCCCGGATCACCAGGGTGCCCTTGGGGACCTGCACTTCGACGCCGTCGATGGTGAGCGTGACCAGTTCGACCGCCGTGTCGGAGGCGGTTGGCTCTGTGATCGTCACGCGTGCACCTCCCTTTCGGTGGCGGACTGGTGGCCGGGGCGGGGGCCGTCGGCCCAGACGGTGGAGGCGGCCGGGTCGAACGGGCAGCGGCGCTCGGCGAGGTGCTGCTCGTACTCGGCCCGGAAGTGCTGGAGCGAGGAGACGATCGGGCTGGCCGCGCCGTCGCCCAGCGCGCAGAAGGACTTGCCGTTGATGTTGTCGGCGATGTCGAGGAGCTTCTCCAGGTCCCCCTCGACGCCCTCGCCCGCCTCGATCCGGTCGAGCAGCTGGACCAGCCAGTAGGTGCCCTCGCGGCAGGGGGTGCACTTGCCGCAGGACTCATGGGCGTAGAACTCGGTCCAGCGGGTGACCGCCCGCACCACGCAGGTGGTCTCGTCGAAGACCTGCAGCGCCTTGGTGCCGAGCATCGAGCCGGCCGCGCCGACGCCCTCGTAGTCCAGCGGGACGTCGAGGTGCTCGTCGGTGAACATCGGGGTGGAGGAGCCGCCCGGGGTCCAGAACTTCAGCCGGTGCCCGGGGCGGATGCCGCCGCTGAGGTCCAGCAGCTGGCGCAGGGTGACGCCGAGCGGGGCCTCGTACTGGCCGGGGTTGGTGACGTGGCCGGAGAGCGAGTAGAGCGTGAAGCCGGGGGACTTCTCGGTGCCCAGGCCCTTGAACCACTCCTTGCCCCGGGCCAGGATCGGCGGCACCGAGGCGATCGACTCGACGTTGTTGACCACCGTCGGGCAGGCGTACAGGCCGGCGATCGCCGGGAACGGCGGCCGCAGCCTCGGCTGGCCGCGCCGGCCCTCCAGCGAGTCCAGCAGCGCCGTCTCCTCGCCGCAGATGTACGCGCCGGCGCCGGCGTGCACGGTGATGTCGAGGTCCACGCCGGAGCCGAGGATGTTCCGGCCCAGCAGCCCGGCCTGGTACGCCTCGGCGACGGCCGCGTGCAGCCGGCGCAGCACCGGGACGACCTCGCCGCGCAGGTAGATGAACGCGTGGTCGCAGCGGATCGCGTAGGAGGCGATGACCATGCCCTCGATCAGCGCGTGCGGGTTGGCGAACATCAGCGGGATGTCCTTGCAGGTGCCCGGTTCGGACTCGTCCGCGTTGACCACCAGGTAGTGCGGCTTGCCGTCGTTCTGCGGGATGAACTGCCACTTCATCCCGGTGGGGAAGCCTGCGCCGCCGCGGCCGCGCAGGCCGGCGTCCTTGACCAGCGCGATCACGTCGTCCGGGGGCATCGCCAGGGCCGCCTTGAGGCCCTCGTAGCCCTGGTGGCGGCGGTAGGTGGCGAGCGTCCAGGGGCGGCTGTCGTCCCAGGAGTCGGAGAGGACGGGGGTGAGCAGTTTCTCGGCCGGCTCGGCGGAGGTCATCACGCTTCGGTCCCTTCCTGGCCGGGCTCCTCGTGGCGCGGAGAGACCACCTTGGTGCCGCCGGTTCCGGGCAGGGCCTCGCCCCTGGACAGGCGCAGCCCGGCCAGTGAGGGGGCACCGCCGGCGCCGGACTCGTCGTTGGCGCCGGGGCGCTCGTCGGGGAAGCCGGCCAGGATCCGGGCGGTCTCCTTGAAACCGCACAGCCGGGCGCCGCGGGTGGGCCGCACTTCCCGGCCGGCCCGCAGGTCGTCGACCAGCTGCTTGGCGCTCTCCGGGGTCTGGTTGTCGAAGAACTCCCAGTTGACCATCACCACGGGGGCGTAGTCGCAGGCCGCGTTGCACTCGATGTGCTCGATCGAGACCTCGCCGTCCTCGGTGGTCTCGTTGTTGCGGATGCCCAGGTGCTGCTGGAGCTCGGCGAAGATCTGGTCGCCGCCGAGCACCGCGCACAGGGTGTTGGTGCAGACCCCGACGTGGTACGTCCCGGCGGGGCGCCGCCGGTACATGGTGTAGAAGGTGGCGACGGCGGTGACCTCGGCGGTGGTGAGGTCCAGCTGCTCGGCGCAGAAGCGGATCCCGGTCGGGCTGACGAAGCCCTCCTCGGCCTGGACCAGGTGCAGCAGCGGCAGCAGCGCCGAGCGGGCCTGCGGGTAGCGGCCGATCAGCTCGGCGGCGTCGGCGGCCAGTCGGGTGCGCACCTCCTCGGGGTACGGCGGGGCCGGCAGCGCCGGCAGTCCGAGTTCGACGTTGGTCACCGGTCCACGCCTCCCATCACCGGGTCGATCCCGGCCACCGCGACGATCACGTCGGCCACCTGGCCGCCCTCGCACATCGCCGCCATCGTCTGCAGATTGGTGAACGACGGATCCCGGAAGTGGACCCGGTACGGGCGCGTCCCGCCGTCGCTGACCACGTGCACGCCCAGCTCGCCCTTGGGCGACTCGACCGCCGCGTACGCCTGGCCGACCGGGACCCGGAAGCCCTCGGTGACCAGCTTGAAGTGGTGGATCAGGGCCTCCATCGAGGTGCCCATGATCTTGCGGATGTGGTCGAGCGAGTTGCCCATCCCGTCGGGGCCGAGGGCGAGTTGGGCGGGCCAGGCGATCTTCTTGTCGGCCACCATGACCGGGCCCGGGCGCAGCCGGTCCAGGCACTGCTCGACGATCCGCAGGGACTGCTTCATCTCCTCCAGGCGGATCAGGAAGCGGCCGTAGGAGTCGGCGCTGTCCGCCGTGGCGACCTCGAACTCGTAGTTCTCGTAGCCGCAGTAGGGGTCGGTCTTGCGCAGGTCGTGCGGCAGGCCGGTGGCGCGCAGGATCGGGCCGGTGGCGCCGAGGGCCAGGCAGCCGGGCAGGTCCAGGAAGCCGACGTCGACCAGGCGGGCCTTGAACACCGGGTTGCCGGTGGCGAGTTTGTCGTACTCGTGCATCCGGGAGCGGAAGACCTTGACCGCCTCGCGGATCTGGTCGACGGCGCCGGGCGGCAGGTCCTGGGCGAGGCCGCCGGGGCGCACGTACGCGTGGTTCATGCGCAGGCCGGTGACCAGCTCGAAGACGTCCAGGATCAGTTCGCGGTCCCGGAAGCCGTAGATCATCAGGGTGGTGGAGCCGATCTCCATGCCGCCGGTGGCCAGGCAGACCAGGTGCGAGGCGATCCGGTTGAGCTCCATCATCATCACCCGGATGACGTCGGCCCGCTCCGGGATGTCGTCGGTGATGCCGAGCAGTTTCTCGACCGCCAGGCAGTAGGCGGTCTCGTTGAACAGCGGGGTCAGGTAGTCCATGCGGGTCACGAAGGTGGTGCCCTGGACCCAGCTGCGGAACTCCATGTTCTTCTCGATGCCGGTGTGGAGGTAGCCGATGCCGCAGCGGGCCTCCTTCACCGTCTCGCCGTCGATCTCCAGGATCAGCCGCAGCACGCCGTGGGTGGACGGGTGCTGGGGGCCCATGTTGACGATGATGCGTTCGTCGTCGGCCCGGCCGACCGCCTCGACCACCTCGCCCCAGTCGCCGCCGGTGACGGTGAAGACCCGGCCTTCGGTGGTCTCGCGGGCCTGCGCTTCCTCGGTCCCGCCGAGGGTCTCTTCGTGGGCCTCTTCGTAGTGCTGGGCGTTCATCAGCTGTACGACCTCCGCTGGTCGGGTGCCGGGATCTGGGCGCCCTTGTACTCGACGGGGATGCCGCCGAGCGGGTAGTCCTTGCGCTGCGGGTGGCCCAGCCAGTCGTCCGGCATCATGATCCGGGTGAGCGCCGGGTGGCCGTCGAAGACCAGGCCGAAGAAGTCGTAGGCCTCGCGCTCGTGCCAGTCGTTGGTCGGGTAGACGCTCACCACGGAGGGGATCCGGGGGTCGGCGTCCGGCGCGGTGACCTCCAGCCGGATCAGCCGGCCGTGGGTGATCGAGCGCAGGTGGTAGACCGCGTGCAGCTCGCGGCCCTTGTCGCCGGGATAGTGCACGCCGCTGACACCCAGGCACAGTTCGAAGCGCAGCGCCGGGTCGTCGCGCAGGATGCGGACGGTCCTCAGCAGGTGGTCGCGCTCGATGTGGAAGGTGAGTTCGCCGCGGTCGACCACGGTCTTCCCGATCACCTCGGCCGGGTCGAGGTCCTGTTCCTCCAGGGCGCCCTCCAGCTCGTCGGCGACCTCGTCGAACCAGCCGCCGTACGGGCGTTCGCTCGGGCCGGGCAGCGCGACGGGGGCGGACAGGCCGCCGAAGCCGGATGTGTCGCCGCTGCCCTGGGCGCCGAACATGCCCTGGCGGCGGCCGACCACCTCGACCGGGAGTTCGCGGACCGGCTGCTCGCGGCGGGTCTCGGGTACCTGCTCGTTCATGCGCCCGCCTCGCTGCGCTCGGCGGGGGCATTCACCCACGCGCGCCTCTTGATGATTCGCTCTCCCCCAGCCTTCGGCCGGGGGTACCCCCATCGCTCGCTCATTGCAGCTGCCCCCGCATCTCGCTGATCGGGGTGGCCTTGAGGGCGAGGGCCTCGCCGAGTTCCTCGGCGCGGCGCCGGTTCACGCCCAGCGGCTCGTGCTGGATCTTGTCGTGCAGCTTCAGGATGGCGTCCATCAGCATCTCCGGGCGGGGCGGGCAGCCGGGCAGGTAGATGTCCACCGGGACGATGTGGTCGACGCCCTGGACGATCGCGTAGTTGTTGAACATCCCGCCGGAGGAGGCGCAGACGCCCATCGAGATGACCCACTTGGGGTTGGCCATCTGGTCGTACACCTGGCGCAGCACCGGGGCCATCTTCTGGCTCACCCGGCCTGCGACGATCATCAGATCGGCCTGCCGGGGGGAGCCCCGGAAGACCTCCATGCCGAACCGGGCCAGGTCGTAGCGGCCGGCGCCGGTGGTCATCATCTCGATCGCGCAGCAGGCCAGACCGAAGGTGGCCGGGAAGAGTGACGCCTTGCGCACCCAGCCGGCGGCCGTCTCCACGGTCGTGAGCAGAAAGCCGCTCGGCAGCTTCTCCTCGATTCCCATCAGATCCCTCTCAATGCCCTCAAGTCGTCTGGAAGGTCGGCCGGTTCCGGCTTGTCCGCTCGTTCACAAGCGGTCGCGCGCCGGTCGACGGGTGGGGCGACCACTCCGCGCTCAGTCCCACTCCAGGCCGCCGCGGCGCCACACGTAGGCGTACGCGACGAAGACGGTGGCGATGAACAGGAGCATCTCGACCAGCCCGAAGATCCCCAGAGCGTCGAAGGTGACCGCCCAGGGGTAGAGGAAGACGATCTCGATGTCGAAGACGATGAAGAGCATCGCCGTCAGGTAGTACTTGATCGGGAACCGACCGCCGCCCACGGGCTGCGGGGTCGGCTCGATGCCGCACTCGTACGCCTCCAACTTGGCCCGGTTGTAGCGCTTGGGGCCGGTGAGTGAGGCCATCACGACGGAGCCGACCGCGAACGCCGCCGCGATGGCACCGAGTACGAGGATCGGCGCGTAGGCATTCATAGCCCCCGCTCCCTCCGTCCAGTCGTCCTTGACTGCAGATCGGAACCGGCAGGTCACGCTGAGGTGAACCCGCGCTCCAGTTCCCGAGATCCACCTCATGTGAGGCAGTTCACAAAGCCTTGGAGTGAGCGCATCCTATGCCCGTCGGCTTGTGATCTGCGACACGCAGTTCGTCGCCATCTTTGTGATCTACGACACCATGTGAATGGTGGCGATTGTGAACATGCCCAGAGTTGTCGACACAAAGGAGTCAAACGATCACAAGCAGTCGCATTCACCTTTGAAGTGGCTGGTCAGCGGCAAGTTCCTATATCAACTATGCGTCTCGTAAGGCAAATTTCTGGGCGCCATGTTGACGTGTTATGGCGGCTCACTCGCAGGGGTGGCGGACGCTTGAACGTCCGCTTGACCCTTCGTTCACAAGCGCGCGAGGTCGGCGCCGGGCGGGGCTCCCCGTCGGCCGCGACGACGGATCGCGCCGGGGCCCCGGCTCCCGCTTCCGCTCCCCCCGGGCTCCGCTCGTAATGCGACTTGAGTCGCATTACGATGGGCACGGCAGACCGCCATCCCGCAGCAAGCCTTGACGCGACCGGAGTCGACTTTGACCGGAGCCACCCACCCCGCGCCGGAGCCCCACACCCCCACCCCGCGCCCGGGCGGCCGCAGCGCCCGGGTCCGGGCGGAGGTGGTCGCCGCCACCCTCGCCGAGGTCACCGAGAAGGGGTACGACAACCTCACCGTCGAGGCGGTCGCCACCCGCTCCGGCGTCCACAAGGCCACCCTCTACCGGCGCTGGGGCGGGGTGGACGGCCTGGTCGCCGACGCCCTGACGGCCTCCGCCGACCGGCCCTGGCCCCTGCCCGACACCGGAGACCTCCGAGAGGACCTCCGCCGGATCACCCGGGAGGTGTTCAGCGTCTTCACCAACCCGGAGCTCGGCCCCACACCCACCGCGCTGATCTCCGCCGCCCAACGCTCCGACACCGGCGCGGCCGCCCTGCGCGCCTTCTTCGCGGCCCGCCATCGCCAGGCGTCCGAAGTCGCCGAACGGGCCACCGCCCGGGGCGAGTTGCCCGCCGGAACGGACGGCGCCGAGGTGGTCCGGGCCGCCACTGCACCGCTCTACTACCGGCTGTTCGTCTCCGGCGAGCCGCTGGACGCCGGCACCGCCGAGCGGGCCGCCGACGCCGCCGCCCTGGCCGCCCGCGCCGGACTGTTCACATCCAACCCGGCGCCCCCGGACCAGAACTGACAAACCATCACAACGCCGCAGCCCCCAGGACCCACGGCCGTCCCACCCCCTACCGCATCCCCACCCGGCCGTGGATGATTCCTCCATGACAATCCAGCCGTCCACCACCCCCCGGAAGGCCCGTCACGTGAAGCGCAAGCACTGGGCGCTGGTCGCCGCCGCGACCGTCCTCCCGCTCGTGGCGAGCACCGGCACCGCCATCGCGGACGCCCCGGCGACCGGCGCCGCCCCCGCCGCCGGCTGCACCTACACACCGGCCGTCCCGGCCGACAACTTCAAGGGCATCCCGGTGTTCGACGCCGAGAAGGCCGCGAAGCCCTACCGCGCGACCCTGCGGACCAACCAGGGCCCGATCACCTTCGAGGCACTGACCGACAAGGCACCCTGCACCACCTTCTCGTTCCGCTTCCTCGCCGAGCACGACTACTTCGACCGCACCCACTGCCACCGGCTCACCACCCAGCGGATCTACGTCCTGCAGTGCGGCGACCCGACCGGCACGGGCAGCGGCGGTCCGGGCTACTCGTTCCCGGACGAGAACCTGACCGGCGCCACCTACCCGGCCGGCACCGTGGCCATGGCCAACGCCGGTCCGAACACCAACGGCAGCCAGTTCTTCTTCGTCTGGAAGGACACCAAGCTCTCCCCCGCCTACACCCCCTTCGGCCGGATCACCTCGGGCCTGGACGTCCTGCAGAAGATCGCCGCCGCCGGCGAGGACGACCAGAACAGCCCGGGCGACGGCTTCCCGAACGCCCCGGTGAACATCCGCCACGTGAAGATCAGCAAGCGCTGACAACGGCACCGCGCGGCTCCCGTACGGTTGCGGTACCGACCGCACCGCAGGGGACCAAGGGGAGCAGCACCGCATGGACAGCCGGATCTGGGAGAGCGTCGACCACCTGGTCGCGTGGCTGGACGAGCAGAGCACCCAGTCGCCGCAGGAGGAACGCCTGCTGCGACTGCTCAAGCTCTCCGAGGAGGTCGGCGAGGTCGGCGCGGCGGTGATCGGCGCCACCGGCCAGAACCCGCGCAAGGGCGTCACCCACAGCTGGGAGGACGTCCAGCACGAGCTCTGCGACGTCGTCTTCAGCGCCCTGGTCGCCCTGCGGACGCTCACCCCCGACGCGGCCCGGGTGTTCGCCGAGCGCCTCGCCTACGTCGAACAGCGTTCCGCCGCCTCCCGCTCCGTCCCGGAGGCGGCGGAACGGGCGGCGGCCAAGGCGGCGAAGGCGGCCGGGACCGCCGCGCCGGACGCGCGTTAGGCGTTGGGCGCGACCCGGGTCAGGCCGTTGATCACGCGGTCCATCGCGTCGCCGCCCTGCGGGTCGGTGAGGTTGGCGAGCAGCTTGAGGGTGAAGCGCATCAGCAGCGGCCGGGGCAGGCCGTGCTGGGCGGCCAGCTGCATCACCTTGGGGTTGCCGATGAGCTTCACAAAGGCGCGGCCCAGCGTGTAGTAGCCGCCGTACACGTCCTTGAGGATGCGCGGGTAGGCCTGCAGGGCGCGCTCGCGGCCGCCGACGGTGACCCGGGCCAGGGCCTGGGTGATGACCCCGGCAGCGATCTGGCCGGATTCCATCGCGTAGGCGATGCCCTCGCCGTTGAACGGGTTGACCATGCCGCCCGCGTCGCCGACCAGCAGCAGGCCGCGGGTGTAGTGCGGCTGCCGGTTGAAGGCCATCGGCAGGGCGGCGCCGCGGATCGGGTCGGTCATGTTCTCGGGGGTGTAGCCCCACTCCTCCGGCATGCTCGCGCACCAGGCCTTGAGCACCTCGCGCCAGTCCAGCTCGCCGAACGCCGAGGAGGAGTTGAGGATGCCGAGGCCGACGTTGGAGGTGCCGTCGCCCATGCCGAACACCCAGCCGTAGCCGGGCAGCAGCTTGCGCTGTCCGTCGCGGGTGTCCCACAGCTCCAGCCAGGACTCCAGGTAGTCGTCGTCGTGGCGGGGCGAGTTGAAGTAGGTGCGGTAGGCGACGCCCATCGGGCGGTCCTCACGCCGGTGCAGGCCCATGGCCAGCGAGAGCCGGGTGGAGTTGCCGTCGGCGGCGACCACCAGCGGGGCGCGGAAGGTGACCGGCCGCTTCTCCTCGCCGAGCTTGGCGGTGACGCCGACGATCCGGCCGGTGCGGTCGTCCAGGACCGGCCCGCTGACGTTGCAGCGCTCGTAGAGCCGGGCGCCGGCCTTCTCGGCCTGACGGGCCAGCAGCTCGTCGAAGTCGGCGCGCTTGCGGACCAGGCCGTAGTCCGGGAACGAGGACAGCTCGGGCCAGTCCAGCTCCAGCCGGACGCCGCCGCCGATGATGCGCAGGCCCTTGTTGTGCAGCCAGCCGTTCTCGGTGGAGACGTCGATGCCCATGTCCACCAGCTGCTTGGTGGCGCGCGGGGTCAGGCCGTCGCCGCAGACCTTCTCGCGCGGGAAGGCGGTCTTCTCCAGCAGCAGCACGTCCAGCCCGGCCTGGGCCAGGTAGTACGCGGTGGTGGAGCCGGCCGGGCCCGCGCCGACCACGATGACGTCGGCGGTGCTCTCGACCGTGCTGTCCGGCTTCGTCAGATCGGCTGCGGTCTCGGACACGTGGACACACTCCTGGTGCTGCGGCGGGGGGACGGCGGCTTTTGTCTCCGGCAGTCTAGTTCCGCTCACACCACCGGAGACCCCCGCGCCCTGCCGCACCCGCCGGCGCCCTGCCGCGTCCGTCCCGCGCCCTGTCGTACCCGCTAGACGAGCTTGTAGCCCCGGTGCAGCGCCACGATCCCGCCGGTGAGGTTGCGCCAGGCGACCTTCGACCAGCCGCTCTGCTGCAGCTTGGCGGCCAGCGCGGGCTGGTCCGGCCAGACCCGGATGGACTCGGCGAGGTAGACGTACGCGTCCGGGTTGCTGCTGACGGCGGTCGCGACCGGCGGCAGCGCGCGCATCAGGTACTCGGTGTAGACGGTGCGGAACGGCGTCCAGGTCGGCGTGGAGAACTCACAGATCACCACCTTGCCGCCGGGCTTGGTGACCCGGTGCATCTCGCGCAGCGCCGCCTCGGTGTCGTGGACGTTGCGCAGCGCGAAGGAGATCGTCACCGCGTCGAAGGTGTCGTCCGCGAACGGCAGCCGGGTGGCGTCGCCGGCGGTGAGCGCCAGCTCGGGGTGGCGGCGCTTGCCCTCGACGAGCATGCCGACCGAGAAGTCGCACGGGACGACCTTGGCCCCGGCCTCGACGAAGGGCAGCGAGGAGGTGCCGGTGCCGGCCCCGAGGTCGAGCACGAGGTCCCCCGGTCCGGCGGCCACCGCCTCGGCCACCGCCCGGCGCCAGGCGCGGGCCTGGCCGAGGGAGAGCACGTCGTTGGTGAGGTCGTACTTGGCCGCGACGTCGTCGAACATGGCGGCGACTTCGTGCGGCTGCTTGTCCAGAGAGGCTCGGGTCACGAACCCCATTGTTCACCCTGGAACGGACAGGCCGGTCAACGGGGCACGCCGGGCGCCGTCCAGCGGCGTCAGTGCGACCCGCGCCGCCCGCCCGCGCGCCGTCGGCGGCGGGAGCGCTTGCCGTGGGTGATCGCGGGCATCCCGTCGGCCAGCGCCTCGGTGGCCAGCGCGAGGTTGGCGGCGAGCCGCCCCTGCCCGGCGCGGACCGCGACGGCCCGCCGGTGCCGCCGGATGCGCAGCACGCAGATCATGAAGAGCACCACGGCCACCGGCACGCTGAACCGGGCCAGCCCCACGCCGACCGGCTGCGGGTAGGTGTCGCCGCAGATCCGCACCGCGCCCGGGTCGTCGGCCGCGTGCTCCAGGCAGACCGCGTCGCCGAGCCTGGTGCCGTCGGCCAGCGGCAGCGCGGCCGCGGTGTGCGGCTGGCCGCTCACCTTGTAGCTGACGGCGCTGTACGTGCCGCCGCCGGTCGGCAGCTGGGTGACGACGCCCTCGACTCTCACCGGGTGGGCCCCGATCCGGTCGGCCTGTTCGGCCTGGCGCCAACCGAGCAGGCACATGCCGACGGCCAGCACTGCGCTGAGCACGGCGGCGAGGTACCAACCACGGCCCAACCGCGGGGTGCGCGGCGGGGGGACGGTCGCGGTTCGCATGGTTCCTGTCCTGGCTTGCCTCCGGGGCCTGGGACACGGCCCCGCCGCCCGCGGGCACGGGTGGTGGTGTGGTGAGGGTACGGAGTGAGCTGTCCGGGATCGTATCCGCTGGCGGGCCCTCAGGTCACGGCGAAGGGGGAATCACCCCCCGGGGTGGGCACCGGAGTTCGGCTGCACACGAAGGAAGTCCCGTACACGGCAAGGAAATCCACCCAGTGACGAGTACGTCACACCGACCCGCGGCCTCAGCGCCGCCGGTACACCAACCGCCCGCCCAGCACGGTCGCCAGGACGCCACCCGGCAGCGGCCCGGACTCCCCCTCGTCGCCGACCGCGAACACCGCGAAGTCGGCCCGGCCACCGGCCGCCAGCCGCCCGTGCACGGCCCGCGCCAACGGCAGCACCGCCAGCGGGTCCAGTAGCCCCGCCCCGGGCTCCGCCGGCCCCGGCAGCACCACCAGCCCCGAACGCGCCACCGCCGTCCGCACCGAGGCCCGCTCGAATGGCCCGGCCACCGCCGTCACCCCGAAGCCGAGCATCCGCTGCAGCCCGCGCCGGGCACTCGCCCCGAACCGGGTCTCGTCGGCGCAGCCCACCAGTTCGTCCGTGAGCGGCTCGGAGCCGATCCCCTCCCGCGGATCCGGGTGGTAGTCCCGCTCCAGCGCCCGCTGCCCGTACGGGTTGCGCAGCCCGGGCGTGAGCACCGCCGGGCCCCAGTCCCGCACCCGCGCCGCCGGGTGTGCCGCCGCCAGCTCCGGGTACGGCCCGACGGCCTCGACCCGCTCGTCGCGCACCAGCACCGCCCCGTCGGCGAAGGACGGGGCGGTGGGATCGGCCGGGTCGGGCAGCACGAGGGCCGCCCGGTGGAGGGTCAGCACCGGTGCGGGCTCAGTTGTCCAGGATCTTCAGCTCGGGGTGCGCGGTGCCGCCCTCGATCGCCGTGGAGGCGATGTGCGAGGCGACCCGCGGGTCGACCGGGTCGTTCGCCGGGTCGTCCAGCACCCGCAGGTGCTCGTACGTGGTCGAGCGCTGCGCCGGGACGCGGTCGGCGGCCCGGATCAGGTGGATCAGCTCGGTGAGGTTGGAGCGGTGCTTGGCACCCGCCGCCGAGACGACGTTCTCCTCCAGCATGACCGAGCCGAGGTCGTCCGCGCCGTAGTGCAGCGACAGCTGGCCCGCCTCCTTGCCGGTGGTGAGCCAGGAGCCCTGGATGTGGGCGACGTTGTCGAGGAACAGGCGGGCGATCGCGATCATCCGCAGGTACTCGAAGACGGTGGCCTGGGTCGAGCCCTTCAGGTGGTTGTTCTGCGGCTGGTAGGTGTACGGGATGAACGCCCGGAACCCGCCGGTGCGGTCCTGCACCTCACGGATCATCCGCAGGTGCTCGATCCGCTCGGCGTTGGTCTCGCCGGTGCCCATCAGCATGGTGGAGGTGGACTCCACGCCGAGGCCGTGGGCGATCTCCATGATCTCCAGCCAGCGCTCGCCCGACTCCTTCAGCGGGGCGATCGCCTTGCGCGGCCGCTCCGGCAGCAGCTCGGCGCCGGCGCCCGCGAAGGAGTCCAGGCCGGCCTTGTGGATCCGGGTGATCGCCTCCTCGACGGAGACGCCCGAGATCCGGGACATGTGCTCGACCTCGGAGGCGCCCAGCGAGTGGATCACCAGCTGCGGGAACTCCGCCTTGATCGCCGCGAACGCGCGCTCGTAGTACTCCACGCCGTAGTCCGGGTGGTGACCGCCCTGGAACATGATCTGGGTACCGCCCAGCTCGACCGTCTCGGCGCAGCGGCGCAGGATCTCGTCGAGCTCGCGGGACCAGCCCTTGTCGCTCTTCGGCGGCACGTAGAAGGCGCAGAACTTGCACGCCGTCACGCAGACGTTGGTGTAGTTGATGTTGCGCTCGATGATGTACGTCGCGATGTGCTCGGTACCGGCGTAGCGGCGGCGGCGCACCGCGTCGGCGGCGGAGCCGAGCGCGTGCAGCGGCGCCGAGCGGTACAGCTCCAGCGCCTCCTCCGGAGTGATCCGGCCGCCGGCGGCGGCCCGGTCGAGCACGGCCTGCAGGTCGGTGCTGGACGCATCGAGGGTGGTCGCTGCGAGCTCGGTCACCTGGCGGCCTTCTCTCTCTCAAGTGCTACTCGGGTACGGCCGAACCAGCCTACGCCAGGCGTTTCGGGCACCCTCAGCCTGCCGCCCCGTTCACCCTGCGCATCGTCCCGACCGGGTTGCCGGCCGCCGGGTCGGCGGAGCTGAACCTGATCGTCCCGTCGGACTGAAGGGTGAGCGTCTCCGCGTCGGCGCCGCCGGTGCAGGCGCCGGGAATCGAGGAGTGCACCAGCCGGGACTGGAACACCAGCTTGGTGGCGGAGACCGACCTGAGCGTCCAGGCGCCCTCGCAGCTGATCGAGATCAGCCCGGAGAGGGCGTTGCGGCTGCTGGTGCTCTCCTGGCCGATCGCGGCCGGGCGGACGGTGAGCGTGGTGGTGCCGCCGGGCAGGCCCTTGTCGGTGACCATGTCCCCGCTCCAGGTGCCCAGGAAGGCGGCCGGCACCGCGTTCGGCCCGCCCGTCGCGGGCGCCGGGGACGACGCGGAGGCGGACGGCGCCGTCGACGGGGACGCCGACGGGGTGTCCGTCCCGCCCGGCACGAAGACCCCCGACGAGGCGATCGCGTCGCTCGGATCGACGGACGGAACCGGCAGCGGCCCCACGGCCGGCACCGCCGGGTCGTCGCGGTGCAGCCCCTCGTACAGCCCGTACCCCACGCCCCCGAGCGCCGCGGCCGTCAGCACCGCCACCGTCGCGAGCCCGGCCCGCCGCCGCCACCACGGCCTGGCGGGCGCCATGGCCGGCCCGAATCCCCCTGGCGGGTAAACGCACGGGGGGAGGGTCGGAGTCGGCACCACCTCGGCCCGGTCCTCGTCCCCGGCCGCCTCCGATGCGGCCGCGGCCGCTTCCGTCGGCTCCTCCGGCTCGTCCTCCAGGTCCAGCAGCTGCACCGCGCTGCGCCCCACCCCCGCCGCCAGCGCCGGCGGCAGGAAGCCCCAGAGCCGGGCGGTGCCCACGCCGTCCGGGTCCAGCCGGGCGGCCAGCTGCTGCGGGGTGGGCCGGGCGGCCGGGTCCTTGGCCAGGCAGTCGAGCACGATCGCCCGCAGCGGCTCGGCCAGCCCGGCGACGTCCGGTTCCTCGTGCAGCACCCGGTAGAGCAGGACGGCCGCGCTGACCCCCTCGCCGAAGGGGTGCACGCCGGTGGCGGCGAAGGCCAGGACGGCGCCCAGCGAGAAGACGTCCCCGGCCGGTCCGACCGGCCGTCCGTTCGCCTGTTCCGGCGCCATGAAGCCCGGCGAGCCGACCACATAACCCGATCGGGTGAACCCGCTGGTCGCGTCCAGCGCCCGGGCGATCCCGAAGTCGATCAGCCGCGGCCCGTCCAGGGTCAGCAGTACGTTGGACGGTTTGACGTCGCGGTGCACCAGGGCGAGCCCGTGCACGTGGACGAGCGCCTCGGCGAGCCCGACCCCGAGCGCGCGGACGGCCGGCTCGGGCAGCGGCCCGTACTCCTGGACGGCGACGGTGAGCGCGGGGCCCGCCACGTAGCCGGTGGCGACCCAGGGCTGCTCGCCCTCGGTGTCGGCGTCCAGCACGGGCGCCGTCCAGCTGCCGCCGACCCGCCGGGCAGCGGCCACCTCCTGCCGGAACCGGGCGCGGAACTCGGCGTCGTCCGCCAGCTCCGAGCGCACCACCTTGACGGCCACGGTCCGCCCGCCGGCCGTCCGGCCGAGGTAGACCCGGCCCATCCCGCCCGAACCGAGCCTCCGCAGCAGCCGGTAGGCGCCCACCTGGCGCGGGTCGTCCGACCCCAGTGCCCGCATGCCCCGCACGCTCCCCTCGCACTCGCACGCACGGCCCCGGGCGGGTGCCCGGCCGCGTACGCCGCTTCCGGGGCGCCTCCCGCGGGGCCACCCGCCGGACGCGCCTCGGGAGCAGACCGTACCGGGCCGGGCCGACCCCCGGGGGGTGCGGCCCGTCTCCGGGGCTCCTCTCCAGGGGCCCGCCTCCGGGGCCCGTCTCCGGGGGCCCGGGGAGCTACTGCCCGACCGGCAGCGCCACCGGCTCCAGCAGCTCCACCGCCACGTCCGGCGTGAAGCCGCTGTCGTGCGCGACCCGCCGGGCGAACTCGGCGACCCCGGCCAACTGCCGCTCGCCGAGCGAGAAGTCCAGCGCCTCGCTGAAGTACCGCTCCAGCACGTCCGGCCCGAAGGCCTCCCAGCGGGCGGCCTGCTCGGCGACCTTGGCGGCCTCCACCAGCGACAGGTCGCGGGACTCCAGGAAGGCCCGGTGGACGGCCGCGGTCAGCTCGGGGCAGCGCTCGGCGAACTCCCGGCGCACCGCCCAGACCGCGAAGACGAACGGCAGGCCGGTCCACTCCTTCCACATCGCGCCCAGGTCGTGGACGGTCAGCCCGAGGTCGGCGGCCTGCCCGAGGTAGGCGCGCAGCGCCGGGTCGCCGATCAGGACGGCGGCGTCGGCCTCGGCCAGCATCGCGCTGAGGTCGGGCGGGCAGCTGAAGTAGTCCGGGCGGACGCCCTCGCGCTCCTCCAGGAGCAGCCGGGCCAGCCGGACGGAGGTGCGGCTGGTGGAGCCGAGGGCGACCCGGCGGCCGTCGAGGTCGGCGAGCGGCACCTTGCTCACGATCAGGCAGGACATCACCGGGCCGTCGCTGCCGACCGCGATGTCGGGCAGGACCAGCAGGTCGGCGGCGTTGCGCAGGTACTCCACGCAGGTGATCGGCCCGATGTCCAGGGAACCCCCGACGAGCTGGTCGCTCAGCTTCTCCGGGGTGTCCTTGGTGAGGTCGAGATCGAGCAGATTGCCGGTCCTGGCGAGACCCCAGTAGAGGGGAACGCAGTTCAGGAACTGAATATGGCCGACCCGCGGCCTGACCGGCGTGTTCTCCTGGTGCTCCCGCGTTTGCGCGTCCGCTGCCACTGCGCCGCTCCCTTGCTGTTCGTGCGCTTCCCCGCAGCGTATGCCCGCTGTTCAGGACGGCTCGCACCGGCCACCCGACACGCGCACGCGCGCCCTCAACAGGCCTTCGCGCGCCCGCTCGCAGCCCTCACGACACGCCCCGTCCGCACCGCAAGCGACCCCTGGTCGTCACAGCGACCGCATGCTAGCGTTGCCCTCAGTTGCAGTTTGATTCCCCTTGCAGTACTTGAAGCCTGCGGAGCATGTAACCGCAGGCTTTTTGTAGTTTTTCAGCAATATCGAAAAATTTCGGACTCGTCCGGAGGCAGGGCGATCAGCGCAGCGGACCGGGTGTCACACGGTGTGGCCCCCGACACGCATCGCAAGGAGAACGGCATGGCTCAGGGAACCGTCAAGTGGTTCAACGCTGAGAAGGGCTTCGGTTTCATCGCCCAGGATGGCGGCGGCCCCGACGTCTTCGTCCACTACTCCGCCATCAACGCGAACGGCTTCCGTTCGCTGGAGGAGAACCAGGCGGTCACCTTCGACGTCACCCAGGGCCCGAAGGGCCCGCAGGCGGAGAACGTCAGCGCTGTCTGACCATCCTCTGATGTTCTGATCGCTCGGGACCCGTGCGGGTCCGCCGGCGGCTCCCGACAGCCGTCACCATGAGCACAAGAGCAACACCCAAGGGGGCCTGCCCATCGCGGCGGGCCCCCTGCCTCTTCCCCGCGCCCTCCCCGCCGGGAGAGCACGGCGAAGGGCCTGCCCCCACACCTTCCGGTGCGGGGGCAGGCCCTTTTCGTACGACTGCGGTCAGGCCGCGACCGGAGCCTTCGCGCCGGCCTGCGCCGGGGCGACGGCCGACGGCGCGTCCTCCCCGTACAGGTCACCGGAGGGGTTGTTGTACGCGTCGGTGTCCAGGATCTTCTCCCGCGCCGCGACCAGCACCGGCACCAGCGCCTGACCGGCGACGTTCGTCGCGGTCCGCATCATGTCCAGGATCGGGTCGATGGCGAGCAGCAGGCCGACGCCCTCCAGCGGCAGGCCCAGGGTGGACAGGGTCAGCGTCAGCATGACGATCGCACCGGTGAGGCCCGCGGTCGCGGCCGAGCCGACCACCGAGACGAAGGCGATCAGGACGTAGTCCTTGATGCCGAGCTCGATGTTGTAGACCTGGGCGACGAAGATCGCGGCGACCGCCGGGTAGATCGCGGCGCAGCCGTCCATCTTGGTGGTGGCGCCGAACGGGACGGCGAAGGAGGCGTACTCGCTGGGGACGCCGAGGCGCTCGGTGACGCGGCGGGTGACCGGCAGGGTGCCGACCGAGGAGCGCGAGACGAAGGCCAGCTGGATCGCGGGCCAGGCGCCCTTGTAGAAGTGCAGTGGGTTGAGGCCCGCGGCGAAGCGCAGCAGCAGCGAGTAGACGACGAACAGCACCAGCGCGCAGCCGACGTAGATGTCCAGGGTCAGCGTGGCGAAGGGCTTGAGCAGGTCCCAGCCGTACTTGGCGACGGACTTGCCGATCAGGCCGAGGGTGCCGAGCGGCGAGAGCCGGATGACCCACCACAGGGCGGTCTGGGTCAGCTCCAGCACGGACTCGCTGAGCTTGAGGACCGGCTCCGCCTTGGCGCCGAGCTTGATGATCGCGGCGCCGACCACGACCGCCATGAAGACGATCTGCAGCACGTTCACCTTGGCGAAGGCGTCGACGATGTTGGTCGGGAAGATCCCGGTCAGGAAGTCGATCCAGGTGCCCTTGGAGTCGAGCGCCTTGAGGCCCTCGGTCTTCAGGTTGGTGCCCTGGCCGGGGTTGGTCAGCAGGCCGAGGCCCAGGCCGATGGCGACCGCGATCAGCGAGGTGATCATGAACCAGAGCAGCGTGCGGGTGGCCAGCCGGGCCGCGTTGGTGACGCCCCGCAGGTTGGCGACGCTCACCACGATCGCGGTGAACACCAGCGGCGGGACGGCCAGCTTGAGCAGCTGGACGAAGATCTTGCCGATCGTCTCCAGGGTGGTGGCCAGCCAGGAGATGTCGGCGGCACGGGCCAGGTAGCCGAGGCCGACGCCGAGCACGAGGCCGGCGACGATCTGCACCCAGAACGGTGTCTTGCGGATACGGGCGAGCACGGACGGCGACGAGGTCGCCTCGGGCGCTGTGGACATGGGGGTGCGACTCCGGGGGAGGGCGTTGCTGACGGTGGGGTGTGGGGCGGAGGGGGCGGCACGACACGGGGCCGGACGTGAGGAGGTCACGGACCCCGTTCAGGGGCGTGCCGCCGGAATACAGCTCATGGCGCGACAACGGCGCGGGCTGTCCACAGCACCGGTCAGAGCGCACGGGCGGGCGGCGCCGGGCAGCGGGCCCGGGCCGTGCATCCGCAGTGCGTCTGAGGTGGTCACGGCCGACACGTTAGCAGTAAAGATTTGAGATGTTCAAAGTAGTTGTTTGAGTTCAGGCCACACCTCGGCACGCCGCGAGGACGAGATCCGGACACGAACGAAGCTGACGCCCCATCAGGCACACCCTCCGGTCGGATTGACCGCACAGCAGTTATACGTATAACTTTGACAGCGTCCCCGCCCTCCCCTGCCCTGACCGGAGAAGAGCACCGATGGGCTACCTCGCCCTGCTTCGAGCCCCGCACGTCACCCGACTCCTGCTCGGCACCCTGCTCGGCCGCATGCCCGCCGGAATGACCGCCCTGGTGATCGCCCTCGCCCTGCGCGAGGCCGGAGTCCCGTACAGCCGGATCGGACTGGCCACCGCCGCCTACGCGATCTCCGCCGCCGTCGGCGGACCGGTGCTCGGGCGGATCGTGGACCGCACCGGACAGCCCCGCGTCCTGCTCGCCTCCGCCGTGGTGGCCGGCGGCGGGTACGCGCTGCTCGCCCTCGCCCCCGGCTCCCCGGTCGCCGCGCCCCTCGGCGCCGCCATAGCCGGCCTCGCCATGCCCCCGCTGGAGCCCTGCCTGCGCTCGCTCTGGCCGGACGTGGTCGAGGAGGAACAGCTCGACACCGCGTACGCCTTCGACTCCGCCTCCCAGCAGATCCTCTACGTGGCCGGACCGCTGGCCGTCGCCGGCATCGCCGGCCTGTTCAGCCCGGTCGCCGCACTCTGGGTCGCCGCCGGACTCGGACTGGCCGGCGCACTGATCGTCGCCACCGCCGCACCGGCCCGCACCTGGCGCGCCCCCGCCCGCGAACAGTCCGCCGGACTGCTCGGACCGCTCCGCTCCCCCGGCCTGGTCCTGCTGCTGATCGGCCTGGCCGGCGCCGGCTGGGCGGTCGGCGCGCAGAACGTGCTCTTCATCGCCTACGCCGAACAGCACACCGGCGAACTGCCGGGCGGCGGCGGCACCCTGCTGGCACTGGCGGCCCTCGGCGGCCTGCTCGGCGCGCTCGCCTACGGCGTGATCGACTGGCGCCGGACCACCGCGACCCGCACCTGGATGATGGCCCTCGCGATGGCCGCCTCCTACCTCCCGCTGGTGACACTGCCCGGCCCGTACCCGATGGCCGCCCTGGCCTTCCTCTCCGGGATCGTGCTCGCCCCGCTGCTCGCGGCCGCCTTCGTCCTGGTCGCCGAACTGGCACCGACCGGCACCGTGACCGAGGCCTTCGCCTGGCTGGTGACCCTCTTCGCCACCGGCAACTCACTCGGCTACGCCGTCTCCGGCCACCTCGCCGAAGACTCCCTCCGCTCCGTGGCCCTCTGCGCGGCCGGCGGCATCGCCCTCGGCGGCCTGCTGCTCTTCGGCGCCCGAGGCTGGTTCCGCGCCACCCCGGTCGCCGCACCCCCGCAGCCCGTCCCGGTGGGCTGACCCACCCCACAGACGACTGCGCCCGCCGGGGTCTGGCCGGCGGGCGCAGTCCTTTCGCCGTAGGCGCACCCGATCGAACCGGTACGGCCGGGACCCCGACCTCGCGTCAGGACGCGGCGGGCTCGGGGGCGGTCGAGGAACGCAGCACCAGCGAGGTGGCCAGCGGCGCGACCGGCTCCACCCGCTCCCCGCGCAGCAGTCCGGCCAGCGCGGCCGCGCCCACCCGGCCCAGCTCCTCGCCGGGCAGGTCGACGGTGGTCAGCGGCGGAGCGAGCAGTCCGGAGACCGCGACGTTGTCCATGCCGACCACGGACAGGTCGTCCGGCACCCGCAACCCCCGCTCGGCGGCGGCCTGGTAGACCCCGGAGGCGACCACGTCGTCGTCGCAGATCACCGCGCGCGGACGGTCCGCCCGCTCCAGCAGCTCACCGGCCACGCTCCGCGCGGCGGCGTACCCCTCGTTCAGGCTCACGCCCAACTCCACGACGTCCAGCCCCAGTTCGCGCACCGCCTGCTCGAAGGCGGCCTGCCGGACCCGGAAGGTGTACGCGGCATGGGTGGAGCGCAGGTGGCCGATCCGGCGGTGGCCGAGGGCGGCCAGGTGCTCCACGGCCGCGCGCATCCCGCCGGCCACGTCGAGCTCGACGGTCGGGCGCGCCCGGTCGGTGCCGGGGTCGGCGTCCAGGAAGACGGCGGGGGTGTCGGCGGGCAGCTCGCCGAGCTGGCTGTCGTCCGGGGAGCAGATCAGCAGGCCGTCGAAGCGGCCGGCGGTGGCGGCCTCGGCGAGGGTGGCGCTGCCCCAGCCGGAGCTGACCACGACCGCCAGGCCGTGCCGGCCGGCCTCGTGGTGGACACCCTCCAGCACCCGGCCGAAGAACGGCCCCTGCAGATTGGGCACGGCCAGCATGATCATCCCGCTGCGGCCCAGCCGCAGCTGGCGGCCGGCCGCCTGCGGGCGGTAGCCGAGGCTGCGGGCGGCCTCCCGGACCCGCTCCCGGGTGGCCTCGGAGACCCGGCGGCCGGCCTCCGCGCCGGAGAAGACCAGTGAGACGGTGGCTTGCGAGACCCCGGCGAGCCGGGCCACGTCCCGCCCGGTGGGCCGGCGCACGGGGGCCGGCCAGGTCCCGCCCCCACTCCCGGCGGGTCGATCGGCGTCAGCGGGCCGATCCACTTCAACGGGCCGGTCCACTTCAACGGGCCGATCGGCGTCGGCGGGCCGGTCGGCGGCGGCGCGGGGATCGGCGGGCACGGCGGACGGCGCTCTCAGGGCCGGGGTCAGTTCTTGCCGGCGGCGGCCGCGCGGGCGGCCTCGTCCGCGGCGTCCTCCTCGGCGTTCTGCACGGCGATCCGCTCGGCGGTCCGGCTGCGCATCCCGGCGACCTTGGTGGTGATCTGAGTGGACATCTCGTCCCGCTGCTTGCTCAGCAGCACGTAGCTCAGCGGCGCGGAGACCACCGCGGCCAGCAGGAACAGGAAGACCGTCCCGGCCTGCCCGCTGACCGGGATGATCTGGAAGTGCCCGAGCAGCAGGGACACCAGCAGGCAGCCCAGGAAGATGCTGACCCGCATGGAGGTGTAGCGGAGCGTGGCGTGCGACTTCTGCGGGCCGTTGCTGCTCACTGGGACACATCCTTCTGGGTCGGGCCGGGGCGGGTCTTCCAGTCAAGCATGCCTGACGGCCGGCGCGGGCTGGGCCCCTCCTGCCCGAAGGCGGGCAGGAGGGCGGGTCCGCCGTCCCCGGCCGTCGCGCCCCGCCCGGGGCCGGGTCAGCGCAGGTCGAGCCACATGGTGATGTCGTCACGGTCGTCGCCGGGGGCGACCCGGATCGCGGCCGGCACCCGGCCGACCTCGCGGTAGCCGCTGCGGCCGTAGAAACCCTCCAGCCCCTGGCCGCCGCGCGCGGTCAGCCGCAGCGACTGCAGGCCCCACTCCCGGGCGACCCGCTCGGCCTCGGCGAGCAGCCGGGCACCGTGGCCGAGGCCCTGGAAGTCGGGGTGCACCATGACCCGCTTGAGCATCCGCCAGTGCTCCATCAGCTCGAAGCGCATCGACTCGAAGAACAGCACCCCGACCAGCCGCCCGGTCGCGCTCTCGTGCGCGACCAGCAGCCGGTCGGGGCCCTCCGGGGCGACCCCGGCGAACTGGCGTTCGGCGGTGTCCCAGACCTCGTCCTCGGCGACCGGCGCCACGAAGCCGACCGCGCCGCCGGCGTTGGTCACGTCCGTCCACAGCCGCACCACGGCGGTGCGCAGGTCGGGGTCGAGCTTGGGGTCCAGGGTGAAGGTGAGCGCCATGATGCGGAGCCTAGACCTCCACTCGAACACACCAGCGAACCGACCCTTACAGCAGGGCCGGCACCGCCTGCTCCGTCGGCCGCCCGGTGCGCAGCGCCAGGCAGAGCCCGACCGCGATCGCGCACAGCGCGCCGGCGCCGTACCAGGTGAGGTCGTAGTTCCCGAGCGCGTCGCGGGCCAGGCCGGCCAGCCCGGCGACGACGGCCGCGCCGATCTGGTGGGCGGCGAGCACCCAGCCGAAGACGATCGGGGCGTCCTCGCCGAAGTGCCGGCGGCACAGCGCGACGGTCGGCGGCACGGTGGCCACCCAGTCCAGGCCGTAGAAGACCACGAAGGCGAGGATCGGCGGCTGGAGCGAGCCGGCGAGCAGCTGCGGCAGCAGGAGCAGGGACAGGCCGCGCAGCCCGTAGTAGACGGTGAGCAGCAGCCGGGAGTCGACCCGGTCGGTGAGCCAGCCGCTGAACACGGTGCCGGCCACGTCGAACAGGCCGATCAGGGCGAGCAGGCTCGCGGCGGTGGTGACCGGCATGCCGTGGTCGTGCGCGGCCGGGATGAAGTGGGTGCCGACCAGTCCTGCGGTGGTGGCGCCGCAGATCGCGAAGGAGCCGGCCAGCAGCCAGAACGGCCGGGTCCGGGCGGCGTCGCGCAGCACCCGCAGCGAACGGGCCAGCGCGCGGCCGTCGTTGACGGGGGCGGGCGGGGCCTCGGTCGCGCCGTACGGGAGCAGGCCGATGTCGGCGGGCCGCTCGCGCATCAGCAGCAGGACGGGCACGGCGACGGCGCAGGCGGCGAGCGAGACCACGACCACGGCCGCGCGCCAGCCGTGCCGCTCGACCAGCCAGGCGCCGACCGGCAGGAAGACCAGGTTGCCCGCGGCGCCGGCGGCGGTGAGCACCCCGGTGACCAGGCCCTGGCGGGCCTGGAACCAGCGGCCGGTGACGGTGGTGGCGAAGGCTCCGGCCATCGAGCCGCTGCCGAGGCCGACCAGCACGCCCCAGCAGAGCACCAGTTGCCAGGGCTGGCGCATCAGCATGGTGAGTCCGGCGCCGACCGAGATGGTCAGCAGGGCGCAGACCACCACCAGGCGCACGCCGAAACGGTCCATCAGGGCGGCGGCGAAGGGGGCGGTGAGGCCGTACAGGGTGAGGTTGACGGAGGTGGCGCTGGAGATCGTCCCGAGCGACCACCCGAACTCGTTGTGCAGGGCGTCCATCATCAGGCTGGGCGTGGAGCGGAAGCCCGCCGAGCCGAGCAGGACGAGCAGGGCGACGCCGGCCACCACCCAGGCGTAGTGCACCCGGGGGCGCTGGGCGGGGGTGGGCCGGTCGGGATCGGATGCGGCGGCGGGAGTGGGGGCGGGGGCGCTGCGTTCGGTCACGCGGAAGAGTCTCCCGAGCCTCCGGTTCCCGGACGAGTGGCCTGAATGACAGCTTTCGCAAGAATCGGGCCACCGGTCCGGCGTACCCTGGCCCGGACCCATCGACCGGCGGAAGGGAACGGCATGGCGCACCTGGTCGCGGTACTGGCGCTGGAGGGCGTGATCGCCTTCGAACTCGGCATCCCCGCCCGGATCTTCGGCATCGCCAGGGACGGCGAGGGGCGGCCGTGCTACCAGGTGGCCACCTGCACGGTGGACGGCGGGCCGGTCGGCACCAGCACCGACTTCCGGATCGCGGTCGACCACGGCCCCGAACTGCTGGAGCGGGCCGACACGGTGGTGATCCCGGCCTCCCACGACGCCGGCCCGGACGGCGTCGACGCCGCCCTCACCCCCGAACTGGCCGCCGCGCTGCGCCGGATCCGGCCCGGCACCCGGCTGATGTCGATCTGCACCGGCTCGTTCCTGCTGGCCGCCGCCGGCCTGCTGGACGGCCGTCCGGCGACCACCCACTGGAGCTACACCGACCGCTTCGCCCGGATGTACCCGCAGGTGAGGCTCGACCCGGACGTGCTCTACACCGACGACGGCGACATCCTCACCTCCGGCGGGGTGGCCGCCGGGGTGGACCTGTGCCTGCACGTGGTGCGCCGTGACCACGGCAGCGCGGTGGCCAACGCGGTGGCCCGGGCCTGCCTGGTGCCGCCGTGGCGCGACGGCGGCCAGAAGCAGTACGTGGAGGCCCCGAGCCCGGTGGAGACCGGCGGCTTCAGCACCACCGCCGTCCGCGCCTGGGCGCTGGAGCACCTGGACGAGCCGCTGCCACTGCGCCAACTCGCCGACCGGGCGGGCATGAGCGTACGGACCTTCACCCGGCGCTTCCGCGAGGAGACCGGCGCCAGCCCGGGCCAGTGGATCACCACCCAGCGCACCGAGCGGGCCCGTCAGCTGCTGGAGCGCACCGACCTGACGATCGACCAGGTCGCCCGGGAGTCCGGATTCGGCACCGCCGCCTCGCTGCGACTGCAACTGCGCGGTCGCCTGGACGTGGCCCCGAGCGCCTACCGGCGCACCTTCCGGACCACCCCGGCCGAGGCCGGACCGGAGGTGCGGCGCGCATCCTGAGTGAAGCCTGGGAGAAGACTGGCGGTTGGCCTGAATTCGCCGCTCCCGCAGGGCGCCACGGACGGCGGCCGACCGCGCGCACCCCGAGCGCAGCGTGGCAGGCCGCCATCCGATCGCGACGCGCGGGCCCTGAACCCGCGCCGCGGCCTCCGCACTCGCCGAGGAAAGGCCTGCGACCGGCGGTCCACGGTCCCCCCTGCTGGCGCGATCCCCCTGGACAGCAGCACCGTGGCGGCGGACGGACATCCCCTCGGCGTCCCCTCGCAACGGAGAGCCGCACCCAAGCGTGATCATTCGGATACGTCACGTCAATGGGTAGTCCGAAATTCGGAATGGTTGCGTCACCTTTCGGCCGGTGATCGGCACCGACCGGGGACCGCACCGAAAGCCGCTATTGCGCCAAAGCCGCCCAGTCCGCACCCTCCAGCGGATCGGCCGGGCGGGCCTCCGCGCCGATCTCGCACCAGACCCGCTTGCCCGAGCCGTCCGGGTACCAGCCCCAGCGCTCGCAGAGCAGCTCGACCAGTTCCAGGCCCCGCCCGTTGGTGGCGTCCTCGTCAGCCCCGGCGTGCCGCGGGGCCGGGGCGGCCTGACTCGCGTCGGCCACCTCCACCCGCAGCGGGCCGACCGGACCGTCCTGCGCCGCGCCGCCGGCCAGCGGCAGACAGAGTCTCAGCACGGCCGGACAGCCGGTGTGCACCACGGCGTTGGTCACCAGTTCCGAGACCACCAGCACCACCGTCTCGGCGATCGGCTCGTCCGGGTCCACGCCGTGGTTCAGCAGCCGCGAGCGCACCCACCGACGGGCCCGGCCGACCTCGGCGGGGTCCGCCTGCACCGCAAGCTGTACCTGAAGAACCTGCACCGCTCCACCACCCGCACTCGCAGTTCGGCCATCGTCCCGATCGGGCCGGATCGGCCGGCGGCCCTCGCACATCGCCCGGTGCCACCCGAGGCTCACCCGGGCGCTCGCCGACCCGTCCGCCCGGCACCGACTCGTCCGCGCCAACTCGTCGGTCGCGCACCGGCCGCGACACGAATACGCCTCAGGATGGGTGGGCGGGCGGACCACAGCAAGCGCTTCGGGCATATTCCGGCGATCGGGGGACAGGGCAGTGCATACTGTCCCGTTCACTCTCGCGAGCCTCGCACCGGCACTCGTCCGACCCGGGCCGACCTGCCGGTCCTACAGGCGGGAACCTACCGCCGGACACCCCCCGCACCCCGCCCGCCACTCGCGAACCACCCGTGCGACATATGTCCAGCCGACCTCGAACGGCGCCGTCGGCGGACCGTCCCACGAGCGGACCGTCCAACCATGTGACGATCCACCGGACGTTGCCGGATTCCCTCCCACCGCGAACCGGCCACGGGATACCGTTGGGTAACGCCAGCGAACCGGGCAGGAGGGTGGTTCCCGATGGCCACCCCTGACCGCACTCCGCGCTGGGACGAGCAGTTGCAGCGGCGCCTCGCCCGCGGCGAGGAGACCGCGCTCGGCGAACTCTACGACCAGCTCTCGCCGATGGTGCACGGCCTGGCCGGGCGGGTGCTCGCCGACCAGGCGGCCGCCGCCCAGCTCACCCGGGAGATATTCGCCCACGTCTGGGAACACCCCGAGGACTTCGACCCCGCCCAGGGCTCGCTGCGCTCCTGGCTCGGCGCGCTCACCCACCGCCGCGCGGTCGAGCGGCTGCGGGCGCGGCGCGCCGCCGAGTGGACCCGGGGCGGCGGCTCCGGCGCGGCCGAGGAGGAGATCCGCACCGTGGCCACCGCCGCGCACGTGCAGTACGTGGTCGACTCCCTGCCGCAACCCCTGCGTGAGACCATCGCGGTGACGTACTACGACGGCCGCACCTACCAGGAGACGGCCCGGATGCTCGGCATCAGCGAACAGGCCGCCAAGCAGCGGATGCGGCTCGGCCTGGAACTGCTGGCCACCGAACTGGCCGACGAGCGCGCCCGCCAGGACGAGGACGGGAACAGGTGAACAACTCCGAGGAGCAGCACGACGCCCAGCGCTCGCTGCTCGGCGCCTGGGCCCTCGGCGCCTGCCCGCCGCGCGAGGCCGCCGAGTTGGAGCAGCACCTGCGCGACTGCCCGGAGTGCGCCCGGGAGGCGGCCCGGCTGCGCGACGCGGCCGGCTGGCTCTCCCTGGACGAGCCGCTGGACCAGCCAGGCTCACTGCGCCAGCAGGTGCTGGACTGGTGCCTGGCCCGCCGCCCGGCCGAACTGCCCGTCCCCGCCTGGGGGATGCCGTACACCGCGGAGACCGCCAAGCTCGACGCGCTGCTGCGCGACCTCGGTCCGGAGGAGTGGCAGGAGGTGGCCGAACTGCCGTGGCACGGCGGCACCGAGCGGCTGCGCCCGGCCGAGGTGCTGGGCCGGCTGACCGCCGTGGACGGCGTGCTGGCGCTCGCGCTCGGCCTGCCCGACCCGGTGCCGGCCACCGCGGCTGCGCCCGCGCCCGTCCCGCCCGCCGAGCGGCGGGTGCCGCCGCAGGAGACGGCCGTCCCGGCGCCGCGGGTCCCGCCCCAGGGCGGCCCGTACGCCGCGCTCACCGCGCGCGCCGCGCGGCTGCTCGCCGACCAGTCCAACCTGCCGCCGCAGTCGGTGCGCTCCAGGTGGCGGCGGCAGACCCACGACCTGGTGCGCGGTGCCGCGCTCGCCCCGCAGGGCAGCGCCCCGGTCGACCTCGGCTTCGTGGTGCTGCCGCTGCGCGACGCCTTCGTGGACCGCGCCCTGGAGTGCTACGTGCGCGGCGAGGACGTGGCCCGCGCGGTCGCCTACCCGTACGACCCGCCGGCCCCGCAGCACCTGCGGCAGATGGTGGAGCTGGTGGTCCGGCTGCTCCCCCAGGCACTGGCCGGGCTGCGCGCGGCGCGCCCCGCGCACGCCGGGGCGCCGGGTGCGTCGGCCGGGAGCCCGACGGCCGACGGCGCCGTGGGCGGCCGGCGGCTGCGGCTGGTGGTGGACGGTCCGGCGGCCGGCGAGTGGCTGGTGCCGCTGGACGGTCCGGAGGCCGGGCCGCCCGGCGGGGAGCCGGTGGCCTCGATGGTGCTGGACGGCCTGGAGCTGTGCCAGTTGGCCGCCGCGCACCGCGATCCGGACCGGCTGCCGGTGGGCGAGCACGGCGACCGGGCCGCGGTGCGCGAGGTACTGCACGCGCTGCCGCTGCTCTCGCGACCGTAGCCGGGATTACGCGAAGACGACCGTACGGGCGCCGTCCAGCAGCACGCGGTGCTCGCTGTGCCACTTGACCGCGCGGGCCAGCGCCTGGCACTCGACGTCCCGGCCGAGCGCGACCAGCTGGTCCGGGCTGACGTCGTGGGTGACCCGGGCCACCTCCTGCTCGATGATCGGGCCCTCGTCGAGGTCGGCGGTGACGTAGTGCGCGGTGGCGCCGATCAGCTTCACGCCGCGGGCGTGCGCCTGGTGGTACGGCTTGGCGCCCTTGAAGCTCGGCAGGAAGGAGTGGTGGATGTTGATCACCCGGCCGGACAGCTCGGTGCACAGCTGGTCGGAGAGCACCTGCATGTAGCGGGCCAGCACGACCAGTTCGACGTCCTCCTTGGCGACCAGGTCCAGCAGCTGCCGCTCGGCCTCGGCCTTGGTGTCCCTGGTGACCGGGATGTGGTGGAACGGGATGCCGTAGCCCTCGGTCAGGTCCCGCAGGTCGGTGTGGTTGGAGACCACCGCGGCGATCTCCACCGGCAGCGCGCCGATCCGGGTGCGGTAGAGCAGGTCGTTCAGGCAGTGCCCGAACTTGCTGACCATCAGGATGATCCGCATCCGCTGCTCGGTCGGGTGGATCTGCCAGTCCATCCCGAAGGAGGCGCCGATCGCGGCGAAGCTGGCCCGCAGTTCGTCGGCGGTGACTGGCTCGGGGGCGGAGAAGTGCACCCGCATGAAGAACAGGCCGCTGTCCCCGTTCCCGAACTGCTGGCTGTCGATGATGTTGCAGCCGGTCATGAAGAGGTAGCTGGAGACAGCGTGGACGATGCCCTGCTTGTCGGGACAGGACAGCGTGAGGACGTACTGGGCGCTGACCGGCTGCTGTTCCACTGGGGGTATCCCGTCCTGATGTCGTACGTGGGTGGATGGTCCAGCGTGTCACATCCTGGACAGTCGCCGCCCCGCTGCCCGAACTGCGGGACGGCGCTGCCCGACGGACGGCCTCAGACCTGGGTGAGGATGCGCAGCACGTCCAGCGACTTGGGCGCCGCGTCCGGGTCGTCCCCGTCACCGACGGCCAGCGCGACGTGCGCCTCCCGGGCGGCCCGGACGGTCTCCGGCCAGCCGGGGTGGCCGAGGTAGGCGGAGGCCGGGGCGTCCGCGCCGACCTCGTGCAGCATCTGCACCGCGCGCAGCACCGCGACGTCGACCAGGGCGGCCTCGGCGGAGTCGCGGAACATCGTGCCCACGTACTTCTCGGCCGACCAGCGGTCCAGCCAGGTGTCCTCGACCAGCCGGTAGACGGCGTCGGTCACGTCCCCGTACCCCTCGCGGCCGGCCAGCCAGGCCTCCTGCTGGAAGCCGGGGTCGGACAGCATGTGCAGCGCCGAGCGCAGTCGCGCTCGCCAGCGCCACCAGGGCAGGTCGTTGAGGGGCATGCCGCCCATCGTGCTGGAGCGGTGGCCCGGACGAGAAGGGTTTCGGGCAGACCTGTGCGAAGAATCTGTGCTGGCGGACATGGTGAACGATCGTACGTTCCCCCTCTGTTCGTGCTCCACTCGCGATCTACACGCGTACCTCTTCGGATTTCAGCTCCCGTTTGCCGAACGTTCGCATTTCGGCCCTCTCGGCTTGCGGCTCCGGGGCTTGGCTGGTTCCGGTGCGCCGGATGGCGCCCAGAGAGGGAAGACCGATGACCAGCCGAAGGGACTCGTTCCGGGCCCGCCCCCCGATCGCCCGACGCCGCCGCCGGCGCCCGATCGCCGCCGCGGTGACCGCCGCGGTGCTGCTCCCCGCCCTCTTCTCGGCCTCCGCGTGCGGCGGATCGGCCGACGCCTCCAGCAGTGCCGACGAGCTGACGGTGATGACCTGGGCCCCGTCCGACACCGGCTCTGCGGACCGCCCCGGCATGACCGCGCTCGCCGAGGCGATCGGCCAGGACGTCAACATCAAGGGCGGGTTAAACGGCCACCGGCTGCACGTGATCACGTGCAACGAGCACAACCGGGCGGACGGCGCCAAGGCCTGCGCCCAGCAGGCGGTGGACGCCAAGGCGGTCGCCGTGATCGGCTCCTACAGCCAGTGGGGCGACGCCTTCATGCCGCTGCTGGAGCGCGCCGGCATCCCGCTGATCGGCGGGTACGGCCTCTCCCAGCCCGAGTTCTCCAGCCCACTGTCCTACCCGGTGGACGGCGGGATGCCCGCGCTGATCGCCGGCAGCGGCCGCCAGCTGGTCGACGCCGGCTGCAAGGCCGTCTCGTTGGTCCGCCCGGACACCCCGGCCGGTGACAACCTGCTCGGCTACCTGGGCAACGCACTCAAGCCGGCCGGGATCAAGCTGCTGGACGTCAAGACGCCGGAGCAGTCCTCGGACTACACCCAGTGGGTCCGCAAGGCGATCGGCCGGGACGACCCGGGCAACTGCATCACCAGCGCCCTGGCCGCCGAGCCGACCGGCAACCTGCTGGACTCCTACCGGCGGCAGAACCCGAAGAACACCCGGATCGCCTCGGTGATCGGCAGTGTCCAGCAGTCGGTGGTCGACTCCACCGGCGGCGACTCCGGCCCGCTGTCCGGCGCGTTCGTCGCCAGCTGGTACCCGCCGGAGTCGGCCAAGGTCTGGGACGGGCTGCGCGCGGTGGTGCGCTCCGACACCACCGGCGGGCGGCCCATCGACGTCTCCGACCCCGGCGTGCAGACCACCTGGGTCGCCTACGAGGTGTTCCGGTCGGTGTCCGAGAAGCTGTCGGCGGCCGGCAAGCCGGTCACCGCGAAGTCGATCACCGCGCTGCTGGACAGCGGCGAGGGCATCGACGTGGGCCTCACCCCGCCGCTGAACTGGGGCACCACCAACATGCTGCCCAGCACCGAGTCACCGCGGCTGGTGAACACCTGGGTCACCTACCAGGTGGTCAAGAACGGCCGGATGACCCTGCAGCAGCCGGGCTTCGTCGACGTCCGCTGGGCGCTCACCGGGGGCCGTCCCCCGGCCTGACCGGCGAACCCGTCGAACGGGCGGGCCCGGCCGGGGCCGCCCGTTCGCCTTTGGGCGCTCGGGGCGGGGCGCCGCTACAGGTCGCCGTCGCCCCGGCTGGGCAGCCCGGTCTGGGTGGCGATCGCGTTCCACAGGGTCGAGGCCTGCTTCTTCGCGGTGGTCGCCGTGCCGCTGGCCTGGACGGCGTTCTTGTAGTGCTGGTTGCCGGTGTCCGGCTTCTTCGGGTCGCAGGAGGCCTGGGCGTCCGTCGCCCAGGCCGCGTACTCGTCGTCGGCCTGGGCCGAGGCCGTCCAGGCGGCGTTGAGCTGGTCGATCAGCTGCTGGCCGCCGGGCAGCTTGTCGGTCTTCAGCTGGCCGAGCTTGGTCTGCAGCTCGCGCCGCTTGCCGGCCGCGGCGGCCAGGGCCTGCTGCGAGTCCGGGAGCTTGTCGCACTTCTGCACCGAGGCGACCGCGGAGACCACCGAGCTGCGGCTGTCGCTCGCCGTGCCCAGCAGGTCCGACAGCGGCTGCGCCTGGGCCTTGACCTCCGGGTCGACCGCCGCGCCGGAGCCGCTCGCGCTCGCCGTGCCGGGCGCGGTGCTGTTGCCGGTGGCGGCGACCGGGGTGGTCTTCTGGGCGCCCTTGGTGTCGTTCCCGCCGCCGCTCATCAGCACGGCGACCAGCACGCCGGCCGCCGCGCAGCCCGCCACCACACCGCCGATGATCAGCTTGCCGGACGGGCGGCCGCCGCGGGCGGAGCCGCCGACCTGGGTGGCGTCCGGGTCCGGCCCGTAGTTGTTCTGGCCGTAGGCCTCCTGGCCGTAGCCCTGCGCGGGATACACCGGCTGCTGCGGCTGCGGCGCGTAGCCCTGGTAACCGGGCCCGGCCTGCGGCGGGATGCCGTAACCGGGCTGCTGCACCGGGTAGCCGCCCTGCGGGTCGCCCGCCGGGTACGGCGGCAGGTGCTGGGTCTCCGGGGCATCGGGATGCGGAACGCCGTAACCCGGCTGCGGCGCGGCGCCCCACGGGGGCTGCTGGCCCGGCATGGCCTGGGTCGGCATCGCGTGCGCGCCCTCGCCGAGGTACTCCGGCTGCCCGGACGGCTGCCCGACCGGCGGCACGGCCGTGGGGCCCTGCGGATGGCCCGGCTGGCCCTGGGGCTGGCCGGGCTCCGGACGGAACAGATCGTCCAGGTTGAAGTCACCCGAGTTGGGGTACGACCGGCGCTGGCTCAACGCGATTCCTCACCTGGGCCGGACCGCGGGCTGACGGCGGACCACATCTCGTCGGTTCTTGGGAGCATCACAGTTCCTTGGACGTCGCGCCCACGCTACCGGTTCGCCTCACCGGGTGACCACGTGGGCGGGACAATCCCACACGCTCCCTGCACAGACGATCCCAGGACCCGTCCCGCCGTCCGACGGGCCCCAGGACAGGCCCTAGGCCGCCTCCGCGTCCGCCCGGGCGTGGAACTCGCGCACCACCCGCTGCTCCCGGTAGGGCTCCAGCCGGCGCCGGAACTCGTCCAGGTACTCCACGCCCCGGTTGGAGCGCAGCCCGCTGAGCAGCCGCACCGCCTGGGTGCCCGTCTCGCAGGCGCGCTCCAGGTCGCGCTGCTGGAGCTGGGCGGTGGCGAGGAGCACCAGGTCCACCGCCCGGCGGCGGACCCGGGTCGGCGGGTGCAGGTCGAGCGCCCGGCGGGCGTAGTGCTCGGCCTGGCCGGCCTGTTCCAGGTCCCGGTGGCAGTGGGCGAGTTCGTCGGCGAGGTAGGCGTCGTCGAAGTGGGCGATCCAGTCCGGGTCGTCCTCCGCGCGGCGCTTCTCCATCATCTCCAGCGCCTTGGCCGACACCGCCTCGCAGGAACGGGCGTCGCCGAGCAGGGCGTGGCCGCGGGCCTCGGCGGCGTAGAACATCGCCATCGCCGTCGGAGTGGCGACCGTCCGGGCGCCCTCCTGGGCCGCGCGGGCCAGCTGGGCGATCTCCCGCGGGTTGCCGAGGGTGGCCGCCAGGTGGCTCATCGAGGCGGCCAGCACGTAGCCGCCGTAGCCCCGGTCGTCGGCGGCCTGGGCCAGCCGCAGGGCCTGGATGTAGTAGCGCTGGGCCAGCCCGGGCTGCCCGGTGTCCACGGCCATGTAGCCGGCCAGCTCGGTCAGCCGGGCCACCGCGGCGAAGAGCTGGCGACCGGTCTCCTCCCGGTAGGCGCCGCCGAGCAGGCCGGAGACCACCGAGTTGAGGTAGTGCACGACCACCGGGCGGACGTGCCCGCTGCCGAAGCGGTGGTCCAGGTCGACCAGCATCGCGGTGGTGGCCTTGATCGCGGCCACGTCGGTCGGGCCGACCCGGGGTCCGCCGCTGCGCGCCACCACCGGGTCGGGCGGGGTGATCAGCCAGTCCCGGCTGGGCTCCACCAGGGCCGAGGCGGCGACCGTCGCCCCGGTCAGGAAGTCCCGCCGGCCGACGTCACTGCGCCACAGCTCGCACACCTGCTCCAGGGCCGCGTTCAGGGTCGGCGCGAACTGCAGCCCGATGCCGGAGCTGAGGTTCTTGCCGTCGGCCATGCCGATCTCCTCGACCGACACGCTGCGGCCGAGCTTGCGGCCCAGGGCCTCGGCGATCACGGCCGGCGCCTGCCCGCGCGGCTGCTGCCCGCGCAGCCAGCGGGCCACGGAGGTCTTGTCGTAACGCAGGTCCAGTCCGTGCTCCGCGCCGCACAGGTTGACCCTGCGCGCCAGGCCGGCGTTGGAGCAGCTGGCCTCCTGGATCAGTTGCTGCAGACGCTCGTTGGGCTGTCGTGCGACGAGTGGTCTCGCGGCCATTGGGCTTCGCCTCCCCACACCCTCCGGTCCCGGCCGGCGGGCGACGATTCTGCTGATCTGTTGCCGACTGTCCGACCGTCCAAGGAATCTGACACAAGGTTAGCGATCAGCAACGCCAGCGGGATACCCACGGTGACGAACCGCACCCCCCGCGCGCCCTGGGAAATGCTTCCGTGCGCCCCCGCTGCGCCTGCCTCCGCCCGCCCCAACTCGCTTGAGTCACCGGTTCGGGTGACATTGCCGGGATGCGCCCGACCGGGCCACGCCGGGCCGTAACCAGCCTCACACACGGTAGTTGAGCAGCGCGTGGAAGACATCCCCGACGCCCCCGGCCAGGACAAGAACGCCGGCCTGCCCCCGATGCTGATCGAAGCCGTCGGCTACGCCGAGAACCGCCACTGGGAGGTGGCCCCGGGCGCCTGGCTGATCGACGGCGACGGACCCGCCCACTGCTCCTGCGGCGACCCCCGCTGCGCGCTGCCGGGTGCCCACCCGCTGGACGCGGACTGGGCCCGCAAGGCGAGCGCCGGGCCGGGCGCGGTGCGCCGCTGGTGGACCGAACGGCCCAAGGCCTCGATCCTGCTGCCCACCGGCCGGTCCTTCGACGTCCTGGACGTCCCGGAGACCGCCGGGTGCCTGGCGCTGGCCCGGATGGAGCGGATGGACCTCCAGCTCGGCCCGGTCGTGGTGCTGCCCGCCGCGCCCGACCGGGTGGGGCGGCGACTGCACTTCCTGGTGCTGCCCGGGGTCGCGGCCAAGCTGCCGGAGATGCTTCGCAAGCTGGGCTGGCCGCCCGGACGGCTGGACCTGGTCGCCCGCGGCGAGGGGGACTGGACGGTCGCCCCGCCGTCCCGGATCGGCTCCACCGGCTACGCCCAGTGGGCCCGCTCCCCCTCCGCGCTCAACCGCTGGCTGCCGGACGCCGCCGAGCTGATCAGCCCGCTCGCCTACGCGTGCGGCCGCGAGGCGCCCGCGCAGCACGCCCAGGCCGCCCAGCCGGCCGGCGTCTGACCCCCGGATCCTGCCGCCCCGCGCCCGATCGGGTGAGGGCGTGCACCGCGCGACACCACGCGCACGAGTGACGGGCCTTGTCTCCCACCGGAGGCGGGGCCCGTCACACGCATGCGCGGATAAGACCCGGATCTACCCGCTGATCAAGCGAAGAAGCCCCTCGTACGAGTGACAGCGCTCAAGGATTGCCATGATCGGCCGAGGGGAGGAATTGCGGTGTGAGGGGACGCCGGAAGGGTCGCTCGGACGGGGAAGCCGGGCGAGGCGGTGGAGGGGAACCGGGAGGGACGGGAGGGAACGGAGGGGACCGGGAGGGAGCCGGGGAGGACGGGAAGGGCCCGCTGCACGGGGAGCAGCGGGCCCTGATCGTTCGTACCGGCCGTTGTCGTTTCCTGTCGGCCGCTGCCGTCCGTGCCGGTCGTTCCGGCCGGACGGACGGGTCAGGCCGGCCGGGTCAGGCCTGGGCGACGAACACGTGCTGGGCGATGTCCTTGCCCAGCTCCGCCGCGGTGTCCCCGGTGCCGACCAGTACACCGGCCGCACCGGTGCTCACCTTCACCGTGGAGCCCGGCCGAACGCCGGCCCGGCGCAGGGTGCTCATCAGCTCGCTGTCGGTCTGGATCGGCTCGCCGATCCGGCGGACCACCACGCTGGCCCCCGCGGCACCCGGCTTGACGGTGTCCAGCGGGACGAGCGCGGCGTCGAAGCCCTCGCCCTCGGCCTTGGCGTCGCCCAGCTCGTCCAGGCCCGGGATCGGGTTGCCGTACGGGGACTGGGTCGGGTGGCCGAGCATGGCGAGCACCTTGCGCTCGACCGTCTCGCTCATCACGTGCTCCCAGCGGCAGGCCTCTTCGTGCACCTGCTCCCACTCCAGGCCGATCACGTCGACCAGCAGGCACTCGGCGATGCGGTGCTTGCGCATGACGCGCACCGCGAGTCGGCGGCCCTCCTCGGTGAGTTCGAGGTGGCGGTCCCCCGCGACCTGGAGCAGGCCGTCGCGCTCCATCCGGCCGACCGTCTGGCTGACCGTGGGGCCGCTCTGCTCCAGGCGCTCGGCGATCCGGGCGCGCATCGGGACGATGCCCTCTTCCTCCAGTTCCAGGATGGTGCGAAGGTACATCTCAGTGGTGTCGATCAGCCCAGACATCGCCGCTGGCTCCGTTCTTCGGTGTCCTCACCGCCAATTCTGACGTACCGCACCGACAAGCGGGCCCGCCCAGGGGCTTCCGGTACCGGTTTTCGTTCCTGTTGACAGCTGTGCTGCCGGGGCGCGACCGTGCTCGCCGTAGCTTTCTCCACTGGCGGTCTGGACCACCCCGGCCGCCCCACCGGCCGGCGCCCCCACCGGCAGAGAGCGGAGGCAACCGATGAACGACCTGGTCGGCAGGTACTTCGACGCCGCGATCGATCACCTGCGGCGGGTCCGCGAGGAGGAGGCCGACGCCATCGAGGCGGCCGCCGCCCTGCTGGCGGAGGCGATCTCCGCGGGCCGCCGGGTGTTCACCTTCGGCGCCGGGCACTCCTCGCTGCCGGCCCAGGACGTGGTCTACCGGGCCGGCGGGCTGGTCCCGATGAACCTGCTGAACGTGCCCGGGATGGCCGGGGTGACGACGATGCCCGCGCCGCTGGCCTCCGCCCTGGAACGGGTCCCCGGGCTGGCCACCGCCACCCTGGACCTCACCCCGGCGACCGCCGGGGACCTGCTGTTCCTGATCTCGCTGTCCGGCCGTCAGGTGATGCCGGTCGAGCTGGCCCGCCACGCCCGGGACCGCGGACTGAAGGTGATCGGGCTGACCTCGCTGGCCTACCCGGGCAAGGTGCCCTCCGCGCACCCCTCCGGCAGCTACCTGAAGGACCATTGCGACGTGGTGCTGGACAGCAAGGTGGCGGTCGGCGACGGCGAGCTGACCCACCCGGGCGCCGAGACCTCCTTCGGCCCGGTCTCCACCATCGTGACCAGCGCGCTGATGCAGGCCGTGGTCGCCTCCGCGGTCGGCCGGCTGGCCGACCGGGCCGCCGCCGGGGACGCCCCCGCCCCGCCGCTGTTCCGCTCCGGCAACGTCCCGGGCGGCACCGAGTGGAACGCCGAGCAGATGGCCGAGAACGCCGAGCGCATCCTCTACACCTACTGACGCACGCCGGGGGCCGATCCCGGCCCACGCTGGGTGCCGGGCCGAACACGGGGCGTATCGGACAAACCACCGGGGCTTCCCGGCCAATGCGGGCGGCCCCGCGGCCCGTGAGGCGTACCGGGAAGCCGCCCGGGGCAGGAGAGGCGGTGCGACCGGAGCGACGGGTGGGGGCCGAACATGGCGTCTGGTGCGGGACGGACCGGGTGGGTGCGCGAGCGCGAGCTGCTGCCCGAGTTCTTCTGGGCCGCCGACACGGCCTCCCTGCGGGGCCAGCGCCGCGCGGTGCTGCTCTCCGCCTGGGAGCTGCTCCTGCTGCTGGTCGCCGCGGCGACCGGCTCGGCCGACGGCGAGCCCTGGGCCTGGCCGGCGGCCGCGGCCTACCTGGGCGCGATGGCACTGGCCGTGGTGATCAGCCGGCAGAACCCGCAGGGCCTCTGGTACGAGGGCCGGGCCGCCGCCGAGTCGGTGAAGACGCTGGCCTGGAAGTTCGCCGTCCGGGCCGACGCCTACCAGCCGCCGCCGCGCAGCCTGCCGGACGCCGAGGGCCTGTACCGCTTCCAGCTCGACCGGGTGCTCGGCGCCTTCCGGGACAGCCCGGTCGCCGTGCCGGGTCCGGGGGCGGAGCACGCCGGGATCACCGAGGCCATGCGCGACCTGCGCGACCAGCCGCTGGCGGTGCGCCGCGAGGTGTACCTGAACGAGCGAATCCAGGTGCAGCAGGACTGGTACCGCACCAAGGCCCGCTACTGCGCCCGGGCCGGGCACTGGGCGGGCGTGCTGGGCGTACTGCTGCCGGCGCTGGGCCTGGTGCTGGCGGTGCTGCGGGCGCTCGGCGCTTACACCTACGACGCGCTGGGCACGGTCTCCGCGGTGGCCGCCTCGGTCACCGCCTGGGCGCAGCTGCGCCAGTACCGCCCCCTGGCCGCCGCGTACGGGCTGGCGGCCGACGAGCTGGAGCTGATCCGCTTCCAACTCGCCCAACTGGACCTTGAGTCGGTGGACGCCGAGGAGATCTGGGCCCGGCTGGCCCGGGACGCCGAGGACGCGGTGTCCCGCGAGCACACCACCTGGCAGGCCCGCCGGGAGGTGCGCACCACCACCGACCGGGAGCACTGAGGAGGAACGCGTGGCGTTACGGATGGTCAAAACGGCGGACGGTCGCGCCCTTGCCGTCGAGTCCCTCGGCGACCCGCGCGGCCGTCCGGTGTTCCTGCTCCACGGCATGCCCGGCAGCCGGGTCGGCCCGCACCCGCGCAGCACCGTGCTGTACCGGCTGGGGGTGCGGCTGATCTCCTACGACCGGCCCGGCTACGGCGACTCCACCCGGCTGTTCAACCGCCGGGTGGCCCACGCGGCGGCCGATGTCCGCACCATCGCCGACGAGTTGGGGCTGGGCGGCTTCGCGGTGCTCGGCCGCTCCGGCGGCGGCCCGCACGCCCTGGCCTGCGCGGCCCTGCTGCCGGAGCGGGTGAGCCGGGTCGCGGTCCTGGTGGGCCTCGCGCCACGCGACGCGACCGGCCTGGACTGGTACGCCGGGATGACCCCGTCCAACATCCGCGCCTACCGGGAGGCGGAGCGCGGGCACAGCCGGATCGCGGACTCGATGGAGTTCCGCTCGCGGCAGATCAAGGACGACCCGGTCCGGCTGCTGAAGGGGCTGCGCACCGAACTCTCCCCCGCCGACCGGGAGGTGGTGGCGGACAGCGGGCTGCGGCAGATGCTGCAGAGCAACTACCGGGAGGCGTTCCGGCACGGCGCGGACGGCTGGATCGACGACGTGCTGGCCTTCACCGCCGACTGGGGGTTCGAGGTCGGGTCGATCCGGGTGCCGACCTGGCTGTGGCACGGCGCGGACGACCAGTTCTCGCCGGTCGACCACTCCCGCTGGCTGGGCGACCACATCCCGGGCTCCGAACTGTTCCTGGAGCCCGGGGCCGCGCACTTCGGGGCGTTCCGGGTGATGACCACCGCCCTGGCGTGGGCGGCCGGCTAGGACCAGGGCTTGGCTAGACCTTCACCGGGGTCAAGGGTTCGCCCCCGCCCAGTACGGCCACGATGTTGTCCACCGCGAGGCCGCCCATCGCCTGCCGGGTGCGGACGGTGGCGCTGCCCAGGTGCGGGGCCAGCACCGCGCGCTCCTGCGCGAGCAGGGCGGCCGGGACGTCCGGCTCGTGCTCGAAGTTGTCGACGGCGGCGGCGAACAGCGCCCCGGACTCCAGCGCGGCGGCGAGGGCCTCCTCGTCCACCACGCCGGCGGTCATGCTGACCACCACCGCGCCACGCGGCAGCATCGCCAGCCGGCGGGCGTCCAGCAGGTGCCGGGTCTCCTCGGTGCACGGGCAGGTGACGACCAGCACGGTGGAGGTGGCGAGCAACTCCTCCAGCGGCTTCCACTCGGCGCCCTCGGCCTGCTCCGGCGGCAGTTCGCGGCGGTTGTGGTAGCTCACCGGCATGTCGAAGGCACGGGCCCGGCGGGCCACCGCCTGCCCGATCCGGCCCATGCCGAGCACGCCCAGCGGGGTGCCGGCCAGCTCCAGGCCGAGCAGGAAGTTCGGCCCCCAGGTCCAGGGGGTGCCCGAGCGCAGCAGGCGCTCGCCCTCGCCGAGCCGGCGGGTGGCGGCCAGCAGCAGCGCCCAGGTCGTCTCGGCGGTGGCGGTGGTGAGCACCCCGGGGGTGTTGGTGACGTGCACGCCGCGCTCGGCGCAGGCGGCCAGGTCGATGTTGTGGAAGCCCACCGCGTGATTGGCGACGATCTCCAGCTGAGGGCCCGCCGCCTCCAGGAACTCCGCGTCCACCCGGTCGTTCAGGGTGGTGAGCACGGCCCGGCGGCCGCGGACGGCGTCGAGCAGCTCGGCCCGGTCCATCTGCACGTCGGTGTCGCGGAAGGTGACGGCGTACCGGGCAGTGAGCCGTTCGATGACGCCGGGCGCGAGGCGCCGGGTGACCAGAACCGGGGGCGGGGTGTCACTCATGGTTCGGCAGCGTACCCCGCCCCCTCGTGGTCACACCGGCTGCGGCTCCAGGTCGCGGTTGATCCGCTTCCAGCCGCGCGCCGACACCGTGTTGGGGTGCTCCTCGCCGAGCTGCCGGATCAGCTCGGCGATCGCCCGTGCGCGCCGCTCGGCGGCCTCGGTGTGCCGGCCGGCCGCCCGCAGGGTGATCGCCAGGTTGGCCTCGCAGGCCACCGCGTCCGGGTGCTGCGGCGAGTAGCGCTCGCACAGGCCCCGGTAGGCGGCCCGGCCGAGCTCCTCGGCGAGCTCTATCCGCCCGTCGTCGCCGTAGGCGTTGGCCAGGTTGATCACCGCGTTGAGGGTGTACGGGTGCTCCGCCCCGACCGAGCGGGTCAGCCCCTCGACGGTGAGCCGGCCGCGCTCGATGGCGCCGAGGACGTCGCCGCTGCCGCGCAGGTAGATGCCCAGGTTGTTGGCGCAGGCCAGGGTGAATGGGTGCTCGTCGCCGAACAGCCGCCGGTGGCCCTCGAACACGGTGGAGCAGAGGTCCCGGGCGGCCTCCTTGTCGCCGGAGGCGCTGTGGTCGGCGGCCAGGTTGAGCGCGCAGGCCAGCGCGTCGGGGGCGTCGGCGCCGTAGCGCTCCAGGTAGCGCTCGTAGGTCTCCTTGGTGATCCGGCGAGCCTCGGCGAGCTGGCCGATCCGGCGCAGCGAGACCGCCAGCGACTTGGCGTTGCGCAGGTTCTCGGGCAGGTCCGGGTCGAGCACGTCGCCGAGGTCGGAGGTGACCTCCTGGAGCAGGTCCACCGAGCCACGGTAGTCGCCGAGTTCGCGCAGGTCGCGGGCCAGGTTGGACTTGGTGGACAGGGTGTAGGGGTGCTTGGGGCCGAGCACGGCGGTGCGCCGGTCCAGGGTCTCCTGGTCGAGTTCGCGGGCGGCCTCGCTGTTGCCGACCAGCCGGTAGTCGATCGCCAGGTTGTTCGCCATGGAGAGCGTGCGCGGGTTGTCGTCGCCGAACAACTCCCGGAACTGCTCCAGGATCTCCTGGTCCAGGTCCAGTGCGGCCTGGAACCGGCCGAGCGCCCGGCGGTCGGCGCCGAGCGAGCCGGCCGTCATCAGGGTGTACGGGTGGTGCTCGCCGAGCAGCGCCCGCTGGCGCTCCAGGGTGGCTTCGTCCAGGGCCAGCGCCTCGGCGTAATTGCCTTGGGAGCGCAGCACGTTGGCGAGCTGGAAGCGCAGCAACAGGGTCTGCCGGTCGTCCTCGCCGAGCTTGCTGGTCCACTCCGCGTCCAGCGCGTGGCCCAGGTCGCGGGCACGGTCCAGCTCCCCGCGCTTCCACAGGTAGCGGACCCGGTCGATGAGCAGCTGGCGGGTGTCCGCCTCGTCGCAGTTGTGCGCCTTGGACGGCGACAGGTGCGGCCAGATCTCGTCGAAGGCGGGCCAGTTGGCCGGGTCGTCGGTGTCGCCGAGGACGGGCCGGGCGCCGGTGAGGATGCGGTGCACCTCGTGGACGGCGATCTCCTGCTCGTCGTCGCTCATCCCGGCCCGGATCACCGCCTGGACGAGTCGGTGCACCTGGAAGCTGTTGCTGCCGGCGTCGACCTTGGCCAGCGCGTACCGGCCGATCGCCTGGATCACCTTGCCCAGCATGAACTTGTCGCTGAGGTCGGCGTCGAACTTCACCAGCGCCCGGATCATCTGGTCGCTGTAGAAGAGGTTCATCGAGATCGGCTCGGGTGCGAAGAAGGCGCACAGCTGCAGCAGCCGCACCGCCGCCGGGGACTGCTGGCGCAGCCGCCCGATCGAGACGTTCCAGGTCGCGGCGACCGGGGTCGGGTAGTCGGTGGGGTGGTCGACGGCGAGGGCGCGGGCGGCCTCGGCGTGCAGCTGGGCGACGTAGGTCTCCACCGGGGTGCCGGTGGTGTCCAGCCAGGCGGCGGCCACCTCGACGGCCAGCGGCAGGTCGCCGACGGCCTCGGCGACCCGGTCGGCGTCCGCCCGGGAGAGGCTGCGGGCGCGCCGGCACAGGTGCTCGACGCTCTCGCCGCGGGTGAAGACGTCGACCTCCAGCGCCTCGGCGTGCCCGGTCCAGGCCTGGTTGCGGGAGGTGACCAGGATGTGGCCGGAGCCGCCGGGGAAGAACCGGCGGATCTCGGCGGGCTCGTCGGCGTTGTCGAAGATCAGCAGCCAGCGCGAGGTGGGCACGCCGCGACGCAGCGCCTCCCGCGCGGCCTCGGCGGCCTCGGTGACCGAGTCGCCGACCCGCAGGCCCAGCCGACGGGCGAGTTCGGCCAGCGCCGGGGCGACCAGCTCGGTCTGCTCGGCGTCGATCCACCACACCAGGTCGTAGTCGGACATGAAGCGGTGGGCGTACTCCAGCGCCACCTGGGTCTTGCCGACGCCGCCGAGCCCGTACAGGGTCTGCGGGGTGGGCAGTACGGCAGCCATGCCGCCGCGCAGCTGGTTGCGCAGCTGCTCCAGGACGGCGGCGCGGCCGGTGAAGGAGGGGTTGCGCGGCGGGACGTCCCACACCGAGGGCTTGCTGCCGGGGAAGCGCGGCCCGCCGCTGGGGGCGTCGTCGAGCGCGACGTCGCCGCGGCCGAGCGCCCGCAGCAGGCTCTGGATCGACTGTGTCTCGTCGCGGCCGACCAGGTCCACCGGGTTGCGGTTGCTGAACGGCGCGGTGAGCCGGACGTCGCCGACCCGGACGGGCAGCAGCTGGCGCCGGGTGCCGGAGGGGTCGGAGCTGACCACCGACTCCCACAGCGCCCGCGCCTGCGGGGAGCGCTGGTAGGCGGGCGAGAGCACGGCGACCGTGCGGTAGGCGGAGTCGATGCCGCGCTCGGTCTCCTCGCGCGGGTCGGTGCCGGCGCTGAGGTCGCGCGGCAGCACCCGGAAGCCGGCCCTGGTCAGGATCGACTCGATCCAGTCCGCCCACATCCGGTCCTCGGGCACGTAGGACAGGTAGAGGTCGGCGGGGACGGACGGGCGGCGGCGGGTGAAGGCGTCCACGTAGCGCAGCCGCACCTCCTCGTCCATCGACGGCAGGCCGGTGACCCGCCCCTCGGTGATCATGGAGGTGAGCCGCTCGCAGGCGGCCAGCATCGAGGTGGGGGTGCCGGTCTGGTCGCCGAAGGTGGCGAGGATCTCCTCGTAGGCGTAGAACGGCCGGTACGGGATCTCCACCGAGCCCCAGTACTGGGCGAGTTCGTCGCCGCCCAGGCCGGACGGCAGGCCGTCGAAGCGGACCCGGGCGAGGGCGCGGCCGGCGTCCGCCTTCTCCTTCTCGCCCTCGTCGATGCGCATCGGGACGGGCAGGATGCGGATGCCGCGCTCGCGGTAGCGGTCGTGGATGTGCTGGGCGATCCGGGAGGCGCCGTCGATGGACTGGTCGCTGAGGGTGAAGCAGACCACCAGGTCGTCGGGCATCTGCACGGTGCAGATCTCGGCGATGTCGGACAGGCCGGTGCGGGAGTCGATCAGCACGTAGTCGTAGCGCTTGGCCATGTCGGCCTTGAGGGCGTCGAAGAACTGCCCGCCGTCGAAGCGGTCGTAGAAGATGTCCCAGTCGAGGTGGGTGACGGCCTCGGAGTAGTCCCGGTTGAACTGGCCGGCGGAGAGGAAGTCCAGGCTGCCACCGGAGGGGAAGTGCGGCCAGGAGAGCGAGAGCGCGTGCGGGTGCACCCGCGCGAAGTCCAGGTGCCAGCCCTCGGCGTGCTCGACCGGGCGCAGCGCCTCCTCGCGGTACTCGGCGATCAGGTCCATCATCCCGGTGGTGCCGGCCAGGGAGGCCGGGTCGAGGAAGGGGTGGAAGAACTTGGCCAGGCCGGGCGCTTCCAGGTCCCAGTCCACGGTGAGCACGCGGAATCCGTTGGCCGCCAGGATCCAGGCGGTGTTGGCGAGGGCCATGGTGCGGCCGGTGCCGCCCTTGTACGAGTAGAAGGTGATGATCCGGCCGTTGCGGTCCTGCCCGGCCGCCTCGCGCTGGGCGGCGAGTTCGGCGGCGGTGAGGCCGCCGAGGCGGAGGTTCCTGGTGCGGTTCTCGCTCATCGTGGTCCTCCCAAGGGCGCCATCCCGTCATCGGGGTCATCGCCGTTGTCACGGTCGGTGCGGTCGTTGCGGTCGTCGCGGTCGGGGTCGTGCGGGTCCGGGCCGAAGGAGTCGACCCGGTGACCGCCTTCTTCGAAGCCGTTCGGGCCGTTCGGGCCGTTCGGGCCGTTCGATCCGTGCGGACTCGGCCCGCGCCGGAAGGCCTCCCGCAGACTCGGCCGGGGCGCCGGGGGCTCCTCCGGCTCGGCTCTGGTGCGGCCCTCGAAGGCGTACTTGGCCTTCATCGCCGCCCGGGGCAGCGCGTCGTCGAAGTCCTCCAGGGTGTTCAGCCCGGTCGGGCCGGTCACCCCGAGGAAGCTGGGGCGGCCGGCGCGTCGGGTCTTGCGCAGGGTCTGGTCGGACAACCCGCTGAACTCGCCGTCCCGTTCGAGACACTCCCGGTCGTCGGTGTTCCACGGCTCCAGCACGCTCACCCAGGTGGCGTCGGAGCGGTCGAAACGGCGGACCAGTTCGCGCCGGCGCGGGTCGCGCAGCGCCCACCGGTCCAGCAGCAGTAGTCCGGGGGCCTCGGCGTTGCCCTCGATGATGGACTCGACCTCGTCGTCGAACTCGTGCACGGTCGGCTGGAACCCCAACTGCCGGGCCAGGCGCACGGCGTGCTGCGCGATGGGTGATCCGGCCGGGCGGTAGGGGTGCCAGTCGGTGCGCCGGGCGCCGTAGAAGTCGGGGTTGCGGTCCTGCGGCAACTCGCCCTGGTGATAGGTGAGTACGGAGATCCGCAGCTGCTTGGTCGGGGCGGACACGTCGAAAGCGCTGGGCAGCCCGTTGAATTCCAGCCGCCGCCCGACCGGGATCACCGTCTCCTCCGCCACCTGCACGATCCGCGCCGCCAGTCGGTGCACGGCCAGCTCGTAGGCGGCGCGGAAGTAGCTGAGCTTCATCAGCGCGTACAGGCCCTCGGTGGCGTAGTCGGGCCCGAAACTCGCGTGGTTGAACTGCAGTTCACTGGCCACCCCAGGCAGCCGGTAGCGGCTCATCGGCGCCCACAGCACCGGGACGATGCCGCTGGTGCGCTCCGCGTCGATGGTCGCCGGATAGACCGGACGACGGGTGAAGGCGTGCCACTCCTGGCCACACGGCACGCTGCTGAAGTACCGGGGCGAGTACAGCGGTACGAACACCCGGCAGGTCGCCAACTCCTCCGACAGCCGGTCGGCCCACAACTCGCCCTGGTGCATGGACTCGTCCATGAACCCGACCGGCACCCCGGCCGGGACGGTGGTGAGTTGCAGCACCGCCTCGCACAGGTCCCGGTACAGCTGCCTGACCCAGTGGTTCGGGTCACCGGCTCCGCGCGCACCGGACTTGGGGGTGTGCGCGTAGGAGAGGAAGAAGTACGGCCGGGCGTCGTCCTCGTCCCAGCCACGGTCAGTCACACGTGCCTCCCCCGGGCCCGTCGGCAACCTGGTTCCCGCAGCCCCCGTGCGGCGGGGTCTCAGTGTAGGAACGACTGACACCCCAATGGAATAGCACAACGACCCGCACGAATTGACATGACCGAAACGATGCCGCTGCGCCGCTCCCTGAGCAGTACCCTCGTTTCGGCCATCGCGAAACGATCAGGGGAGGCACCCGTGGACCAGCTCAACTGGCAGAGGTCGAGCTTCAGCGGCGAACAGACCAACTGCCTCGAAATCGCCTCCGAGGGCGAGTTCGTCTACATCCGCGAGTCCGACAACCCCACCCACATCGTCACCACCACCCGCACCAAGCTCAACGCCTGGATCCTGGGCGCCAAGGACGGCGAGTTCGACCACTTCGTCGGCCTGTGACCCCTCACCGCCGGTACCGGGCGGCCAGCGTCCGGACCGTCTCGGCGATGCGGTCGCGGAGTTCGGCCGGTTCGAGGACCTCGACGTCGGCGCCGAGGCGCAGGAACTCCCCGTGGGCGTGGTCGATGGATTCGATGGGCACCCGGGCCTCCGTCCAGCCGCCGCTCGCGGGTGCCACCCCGAGTCGGCGCGCGCCCTCCGGGGTGAGGCGCACCAGCGCCTCCCCGGTGTGCAGCCGGGCGCGGAAGCCGTCCAGGTAGGCCTGCCAGTAGGCGGCCAGCCCGAAACCGTCCGGAACGGCGAATTCCTCGGCCAGTTCCCGCAGTTCGATCACCTGGTCGACCCGGTAGGTGCGTATCCCGGACGGCCCGCCGGCGACCAGGTACCAGCGGCCCGCCTTGAGCACCAGCCCGTACGGCTCCACCCGCCGCTCGATCTCCTCCGGCGCCCGCCACCGCCGGTACCGCAGCACCACCGCCCGCCGAACCCACACCGCCGAGGCGACCGCGGCCAGGTGCGGGGTCTCGTCCGCCTCTCCGTACCAGCCGGGGGCGTCGAGCAGGAAGCGCTCCTGGATCCGCCCGGCGTGCTCGCGCAGCTCGGCCGGGAGAGCGGCCCGCAGCTTGAGCTGGGCGGTGGCGAGCGCCTCGCCCAGGCCGAGTTCGGCGGCCGTGCCCGGGAGCGCGGCGAGGAAGGCGGCCTGCGCCTCGTCGGCCGTCAGCCCGGTGAGGCGGGTCCGGTAGCCGTCGACCAGCCGGTAGCCGCCCGCGTGCCCGGCCTCGCCGTACAGCGGGATCCCGGCGCCTGCGAGCGCCTCGACGTCCCGGTAGACCGTACGGGCCGAGACCTCCAGCTCCTCGGCCAGCTGATGGGCGGTCATCCGGCCCCGGTTCTGGAGCAGCAGGAGCAGGTTGACCAGTCGGCTCGCGCGCATGCCGCCCAGTATCCCGATATCCACTGACAGTGGATGTCAGTGGAGCGTCCCTAGCCTCCACCCCATGAACGACTTCGACTTCCTGCACGGCTCCTGGGACGTGGCCAACCGCCGCCTCACCGCACCGCTCACCGGCGGCGGCACCTGGGAGGAGTTCCCCGGCCACTCGGTCATCCGGCCCCTGTTCGGGGGTGCGGGCAACATCGACGAGATCGTCTTCCCCACCCTCGACCGCCGGGGCGTGACCCTGCGACTGTTCGACCGCGCTACGGAGCAGTGGTCGATCCACTGGTCCGACAGCCGGACGGGACAGCTCGACCCCCCGGTGACCGGCGGATTCACCGGCGACCGCGGTGACTTCTACGGCGATGACACCCTCGACGGCCGCCCGATCCGGGTGCACTTCACCTGGTACCAGCTCGGCCCGGACACGGCCCGCTGGGAGCAGGAGTTCTCGGCCGACGAGGGCCGGACCTGGGAACACAACTGGACCATGGACTTCACCCGCACCGGTCCGGCCTTCAGCGGGCTGGGCGGCGCATGAGCCTCGTCGTCGAACTGCGCCAGTACACCCTGCACCAAGGCGCCCGGGAGACCCTGATCGAGCTCTTCGAGCGCGAGTTCGTGACCGGCCAGCAGGCGGTGGGCATCACCGTCGGCGGCCGGTTCCGCGACCTCGACCACCCGGACCGCTTCGTCTGGCTGCGTGCCTTCCCCTCGATGCCCGAGCGCCGCCGCGCACTGGAGGCGTTCTACGGCGGCCCGGTCTGGCGGGCGCACCGCGACGCGGCCAACGCCACCATGGTCGACAGCGACGACGTCCTGCTGCTGCGCGGCCCCGGCTTCGCGCTTCCTTTGGGCGGTCGCGAGGTGCTCGCAACCATCTGCCACCCCGACGCAGCCACCTTCGCCGCCTACGCCGCCCGGCATCTGGGCCCGGAGCACGCGCTGCACCGCACCGAGCACGCCGAGAACGACTTCCCCCAACTCCCCGTCCGCACCGGCGAGGACGTCCGCGTCTGGTTCGGCCCCACCGAGCCACCGCCCTGGCCCTACCAACGGCTCCGGTTGGAGCCCGTGACGCCGTAACCACCGCGCTTCCACGGACGTCAGGGGCCGACGAGCTCCGCGAGCTCGTCGGCCGACTCGGGGGTCAGCCGGTAGAACCCCTGGAGGCTGACGAAGCGTTCGAGGCGGCCGTCCACCACGTACTTCAGCCCGCGGGTCTGGTTCCGGCGGTTGCGCCAGGTGAGCCGCCCGAGGAGCTCGCCCGGTATCGGGCGGTCGAGACGCACGGGCGTCGCGTCCACGTGGACGACATCGGCGCCGCAGCCGCCCGCGCCGAGCATCCGCCAGTCGTCGTGTCCGGGGTACGAGGGGTCCTGCCACGTGGAGCTCACGCGCGCCTGGACACCGTTCTATTGGAACAGCCGCACAGCTCGTACTTCTTGGGAGACCCTGAGGACGTGGCAGCATTCCGACGGAAGTTCGAGCGGATCAGAGGACTGGCACTTCCTCCCCTGCATGCCGCCACGCGCTCTCCGTCAGCAACCCAGCGCGACTCGCTGGGCTTGATCCAGCACGTTCGTTACAAGCTCCAGGGAAGATAGCCATGAGCCAACTCAACTGGCAGAAATCGAGCTTCAGCGGCGACAAGGCCGACTGTCCGACGACCCCACTCACATAGTCACCACTACCCGCGCCAAGCTCAACGCCTGGATCAACGGCGCCAAGGCCGGCGAGTTCGACCACTTCGTCGCCTGACCTCCTCCCGTGCCCCGGCCCGCCGCCGGGGCACGGGGATATCCGGTGGCATGCCCGACTTCAGGCGGCGAAGATCGCGAGATGCCTGTCTTCCTTGAGACCGAGCGGCTCGTGCTGCGCCCGTTCACCGACGCCGACGCCGACCACCTCTTCGCCCTGGACAACGATCCCGAGGTGATGCGGTTCATCAACGGCGGTGAGCCGACCAGCCGGGAGACGGTCGAGACGAGGATCCTGCCGCGCCTCCTCCACGACTACCCCTGCTTCGGCACCCGTGGCTTCTGGGCCGCCGAGGAGAAGGCCACCGGCGTCTTCCTCGGCTGGTTCGAGTTCCGCCCCCTCGACGAGCACAGCCCCGCCGTCGTGGAGCTCGGGTACCGCCTGAACCAGGCGTCCTGGGGCAAGGGCTACGCCACCGAGGGGTCGCGGGAGCTGATCGACAAGGGCTTCACCGACCTCGGGGTGGAGCGGGTCACCGCGAACACCATGGCCGTCAACACCCGGTCCCGGCGCGTGATGGAGAAGTCCGGGCTGTCGTTCCTCCGGAACTTCACCGGCGACTGGCCGGACGCGATCCCCGGCTCCGAGCACGGCGAGGTCGAGTACGCGCTCACCCGGTCCGACTGGCAGCGGCGCCGGTAGCCGTCACCCGCCGGACGGCCTTCGCCCGTGCGACCGGACCGGTGCATCCCCTGGCCGGATCGGCCGTCGGGCGGGCCGCTCTCGTCCCGGGTTGGTCCGACTGGTCGGATCTGCCGGTGGGTCGCGTCGGGACGTTCCGGGCGGCGGCAGAGGCGAGGTTATGAATGCCATCGGATGACAGTCCGCCATCCGATCATCCGTGAACATCAGCCTCAGGAGCCACGATGCGCCCCATCAGAGCAGCCTGTCTCGGCACGGCCACTGCCCTGGCCACTCTTCTCGCCTGCGCCCCCGTCGCGGCCGCCGCCGGGGTGGACACCGATTCCGCCCCCGCCAAGGGCAAAGACCGGACCTTCACACTCATCGGCCACCTCGCCGAGGAGACCTACTTCCCCGTCAACCCCGGGGGCGCCCCCGCCCAGGGCGATCGGGCCGTCTTCCGCTCGATCCTCTTCGACCAGGACGGCAAGCAGATCGGTGAAACCGGCGGCACCTGCGTCACCACCCGGGTCGACAACGGCGGCGCGGAGGAGTGCACCGTGACCTACAACCTCCCGGGCGGCCAGCTCTCCTCGCAGGGGTTCGTCTTCGGGTTCCTCAACCCGGGCCCTCCCCCGTCGTTCGACAACGGGATCACCGGAGGCACCGGGGAGTTCGACCGGGCTCGTGGCCAGATCCACGCCGACACGATCGCTCCGGGCACGAGGCGCTTCACGGTCGACCTCGACCACTGACTGCCCCTGGCTCCGCCCCCGCCCGGTGAAGGCCGGCGGGGGCGGGGCGAGGAAACGGCGGGATCAGCTGGCGGCGGGGGTGGTGCGGAGGAACCGGTCGGCGAGGTCGACGGCCTCCCGGACCGGCACGAGGCGGCAGTCGGCGGCGCCGATACGGGCGGTGGTGACGCCGGCGGCGGCGGCGAGGACGCGGGCGCCGAGGTCGGCGAAGTGCAGATCGTCCAGGTCGGGGGCCTGGAAGGTGGTCCAGCCGTCGGGGGCGACGCAGCGGTACTCACGGACCTGCACACCTGGCTGGCGCAGGTCGGCGAGGTGGAAGGCGGTGAAGCGGGCCATCCCGACGCCGAGTTGCAGCACCCGGGCGTCGAGGTCGTAGAGGCGACCCAAAGGGGAATCCGGGCCAAGGTGGGACGTCAGAGGATGGTGGGCGGTGATCTCCGCGGCCAACGGGCCGACCGCCGCCCAGGAGGTCTGCGGGTGACCGCTGCGCAGGGCGCCGGGCCGGGTGCGGATCTCCTCGGACAGCGCGCCCACGGTCGGGGAGGCCGGGGTGGTGGCCGGGTCGAAGCGCGGCATCCGCTCCCGATAGGCCTCGGCCTCGGCCGGGGACAGCCCGGCGACGGCGGCCCGGTAGATCCGCGAGGTCGAGGAGTTCTCGGGCGTGGCGGTGAAGGCCACCAACGTGCCGTCAGGGCCGAGGGCTTCGGACAGGGCGTCGACCACACCGCCCGCCCCGCCCTCGATCGGCCCGAGCGCCCGTAGCGAGGCCTGGACGTGCAGCACCGTTCCGGGGCGGACCCCCATTGCGGTGAACGCGGCGGTGAGAGCGGCTACAGATATCACGACGGCTCCTTCGAATCAGGCCTCGGCGAGGCGGAGTTGCCCACGTTCCCGGCGCGCCCGCTCGGCGTCCCGCTCCGCCTCCGCCGGCAGCGGCACCGCGAGCCACGGGGAGGCGCTTTCCCGCATCCCGTCCGCGAAACGCCGACCGAGCGCGGTCAGCGTCCCCGACTCGGCCAAGCGCTCGACCGCCTCCGCCGTGTACCGCCGCCAGAGCGCGAACTGCGCCCGCGCCCGGTCGGCGGCCTCGCCCGGCAGCCCGTCGTACGCGGCCGTCCGGGTGCCCCAGTACTCGGTCACCGCCAGGTGCGCGTACGTCCCCTGGAGCAGCCCCTCCAGGGGGCGCGGATCGGGCCGCCAGGGGGCGAAGTACAGCCGGTCGTCGGCCCGGTCGTACAGGTCGAACAGGTCCAGCACCGCGCCCAGCTTCACGTGCTGGAACTCGTGCGCGAGCAGCAGCGCCAGCGTCGGCGCCGTCGCGGGCCGGGCGATGCCCACCGCGCCGTACGCCTGCCGGGCCGCCGAGCTGACGTCCCGCCCCTGCGGCCCGGGCCGCAGCGGCGTCACCGTCGCCAGCCCCGCCCGGATGCCCTCCGCGTACCCGGGCAGGTCCCTCCCGAGCAGCTCCCAGGCCTCCCGCAACGCACCCGTCCAGCCCAGCAGTTCGCCGTCCGACAGTCGCTCGGCGCAGGCGTGGTCGTGGCTGTCCCGCAGCGGGTCGACGTCCTCCAGTGCGACCGTCCAGCCGCCCGCCAGGCGGACCCGCCGCAGCGGCTGGTCCAGCTCCGTGAACACCGACCCGTCCGAGGCCCGCACCTCGAACCCGTCCGCCAGCCCGGTGACCACCGCTTCCCCGTCCGGCACGGCGACCCGCCCCAAGGTCGGCAGGTGCAGCCACCCGCCCCGCACCGGCACCGCGACCGCGTCCCCCCGCCCGGCCCGCACCGCCGCCGCGGCGGCCAGCGCCGCCAACTCCCCGAGCCCGACCGAAAGATCCCCACCCAGCCGCCGCGCCGCCCACGCCCGCGCGTACGGATGCGCCAGCACCGCGTCCACGGCCGCGGGCTCCGCGCCGTCCAGCTCCGACAGCAAGCCCCATGCCTCGGCCCGTCCCTGCCCGGAGGCGTCCCAGGCGGCGGCCAGCATCGCGCGGGTCAGCGAGAGTTGGGAGCGCCCGAGGGCGGCAACCGTATCGGCTCCCCCGTACCCCCGTGCCAGTTCGTCGAGTTGAGCCGGAGTGAGCGCGGCGGGCAGCAGCGGCTCGCCGCCCTGTGCGGACACCGAGGTCGAACCACCGTTTTCCGCAATGCCGTTGATGAGCGTCATGAGGTCACCGCAGTAGACAGAGGGATTGTCGAAACCAGTGTCCGCCCGGTAGCGGTGGGCGTACAGCCCGCCCCCGCACGAGCGGACCACGGGGCAGGCACGGCAGTCGGCGCTCAGTCCGGCCAGGCCGGACTGGCGGGCGGCGATGCCGGGGTGGCGGGCGAGGTCGTCGAGGCTGTGCTCGAAGACGTTCATCCCGGTGGCGGGCGCGCCGTCGTACGCGGTCTTCAGGCTGTCGGCCTGCTCGAAGGTCCCGTCCGTCTCCAGCACCGCCAGGTCCGAGGGCTCCAGGCCGAGCGACTCGGTGAGGCTGGAGAGCCCGCGCCGGGTCCGGTAAACGGACTCGAAGGTGCGCACGGCGAACGGCCGCCGGTCCGCTTCCCACAGCCTGTGGACAGTGAGCAGCCAGTCGGCGTACGGGGTGTCGCCGCCGCCCGGGACCCGCTTCGGCAGCTCCTCCCACGTGGCGTGCGGCAGCAGGAAGTCGACGGCCGGGGGCCGGAGTTCGGCCAGCGCCCGGTACACGGCGGCCGGGTCGTTCTCGATGTCGATGGTGCACAGCAGCCCGGCGAAGAGGTGCCGGTGGTCCGGCTCGTTCAGCAGTGCGACCGCCCGCAGGACCTGGGGGTGGCTGCTGCGGCCGTCGGCGAAGCGTCGGTGGCGGTCGTTGGCGGCCTTGTCGCCGTCCAGCGAGATGCCGACCTTGACGTCCAGCTCCGCGAACAGCGAGAGGAAGGCGCGGCTCAGCAGCACACCGTTGGTGTGGATGCGCAGGTCGAGGGCGCAGCCGGGCGGAAGTGCCGCCCGGAGCGCTTCGGCGGCGCGGCGCAACCGGTCCGGGCCGGCGAGCAGGGGTTCTCCCCCGTGCAGGACGACCCGGACGGCGGACAGCCGATGGGCGGCCGCGTGCTCGCCGATCCGTTCGGCGGCCTTGGCCAGGATCTCGCCCCCGATGACCTTGGGGCGGGAGCGCCAGCTGCTGTCGGCGTGCTCGTAGACGTAGCAGTGGTCGCAGGCGAGATCGCACCGGCTGTGCATCTTGACCACGAATTGCGTCAGTGGCACCGGAATTCGCGTCGTCATAGGTGTGGCAGGTTCAGCTCGGCCAGAGGTCCGTTCGGTGTTCCGGGGCCGGGTCAGATCGATGAGTTGAAGGCTGCGACCGGCACGAGGCCGGATTCCGCGCCGGGGAGGGCACGCTGCAGTCGGGCGGCCAGTTCCTCGGCGCCCAGTGCGGCGAGTTCGGCGAGGGACGGGCGTTCCGGCGTCTCCTGAGTGTCAGCGAGGTTGCCGGCTGGCCTGGTGCTGGTTACCGGAGTCATATTCGTTTCCTTAGACGCGATTAGGACCTGCCGAGTGCGGGTAGGTCACCCGGTTGCGACCAATGTAGTGCCCGCGCGGGCTCCGCGCGGCACCTTGCCTCCCCAAGTTGGTCTGCCCAGCCAGTCAACGCCATACCACGGCGCCCGGAACCCCAAGAATTCACCCGTTCAGCGGTCGCACACTTCGCCTTCGCGCGCGCCGAAGCGCGTTTACTGGAGCAGGTGTTCGAGCCCGCCGACCCGCCTTCGCACAGACGCGCGCCGGCACGCGGCAGCGACCTGGGGACACCGGGTCGGCGACCGGATGGCGGAATGCGTACGGGCGCCCGGATCCGGGCCGCCCGGTTCGCGGACGGAACGAACCACCTCCTCGGTGAACTCCGTTCTCTGCGATGTGAGTTGTAGAGGTGGCGCGGGCCGAGGACGGCCCGGAACTGCGCGAGGGTCCACCCGGACAGCTCCCGGGCCTCGGCCGGGCGGCCGGCCAGCCGCAGGTAGACCGAGAGGTTGTTGGCGCCGGCCAGCGTCACCGGGTGGTTCTCGCCCAGGTAGTCGCGGTAGCGGGCGAGGGCCCGTTCGGCGAGCGGGATGGCCCGGTCGGTGTCGCCGAGCGCGTTGTAGTCGCTGGCCAGGTTGGTGGCGGCGGCCAGGGTGTCCGGGTGCTCGGGGCCGTTGATGTCCAGGCAGCGCCGGTAGATGTCCTCGTCGATCTCCAAGGCCTCGATGTACCGCCCGGCCCGGCGCAGCGCCACGGCCAGGTTCTTGCGGGCGCGCAGGGTGTCGGTGTGGTTGTCGCCGATGGTCTGCCGGTACGTCCGGACGGTCTCCTCCAGCAGGTCCAGGGCCTCTCGCAGCCGCCCGGTCTCACGCAGGTCGCGGGCGTAGTTGGAGGCGGAGGACAGCGCGTACAGGCTGTGCGCGCCGAGGGCGTCGCGCTGCTGGAGGTAGTTGCTGCGGTGCCGTTCCAGGGCGGTGCGGGTGGCCGCGGCGCAGCGCGTCGAGCACGGCGGCGGCGGTGTGCGCGACGTCGTCGCTGGTGGGCACGCCGAGCCGGGGGGCGAGTTCGGCGAGCTTCTGCGGGATGTTGGCGGGCTCCTCGGCGGGCACCCACCAGATGACGTCGTAGGCGGACTTGAAGCGGTGCGCGTACTCGGCGGCGATCTGGGACTTGCCTGCGCCGCCCAAGCCGTGGAGGACCTGGCCGAGGACGGCGGCGGGGCCGCCGGTGAAACGGTTGCGGAGCAGTTCGAGCAGCTTGCCGCGGCCGACGAAGGCGGCGTTGCGCGAGGGCGCGTCCTGGATCTGCGGGGCGGTGCCGGGGAAGCGCGCCGGGGCGGCGAACTCTCCGCTGTCGGTGTCGAGTTGCCGGTTGCCGCCGGGCGGCGGGCCGAATTCGGCGTAGAGCTGGAACTCGGCCGCGGTTGCGGAATCCCGGACGAGGTCGGGCACTGCCTGGCCGGTGAACGGGCGGGGCACCGGCTCATCCGGGTCCTGCAGCCGCAGGGCGACCAACGCCGCTGCGCCGGAGGAGAGTTCGCGGCCCTGCAGGAGCTGCCAGACCTCGGCGGCGCGGGGCAGCGCGGTGTACTCGGGCGAGAGCAGCGCGAGCAGCCGGCCCTGCCCGTCGAGCGGTCCGGCGACCTCCGGGGGCCGCTGGCCGGTGTACGGCTCGGAGGCGTTGTGCAGGGAGGTCTCGTACCCGAAGCGGGTGAGGGTGCCGGCCGCTCACTCGGCCCACATCCGGTCCTCGGGCGCGTAGCTGACGAAGACCTGGCGGGGGACCGCGCCGACGGGGCGCAGGTAGGCGCCGTACAGCCGGCGGCGGGTCTCGGAGCTGAGCGGGCGCAGGGACCGGACCCGGCCGTCGGTGACCCAGTAGGCCAGCCGCTCGAAGGCGTTGAGCAGGCTGCGCGCCTCCTGCGGCCGGTCGGCGACGGTGGCCGGCACCTCCTCGTAGGCGTAGAACGGCTTGTACGGCACCTCGACGTCGGCCCAGTAGGCCGCCCGGCGGTCCCCGGGCAGCCAGCGCCCGAGGTAGGGGGCGAAGGCCTCGCGGGCGAAGTCCCGGCCCGCCTCCAGGCGCTCCTGCTCGGCGTCCTCCACCCGCATCGGCACCGGCAGGACGCGGATGGCCCGCTCCTCGGCCTCGGCGATGGCCCGGGCGGCGTCGACCCCGCCGCGGATGTTCTGGGCGCTGAAGGTGAAGCAGTCGATCACGGTGTCGGGCATCAGGACGGTGCAGATGCCGCAGGTGTCGCTGACGCCGGTACGGCTGTCGATCAGCACGTAGTCGTAGCTGCGGGCCCAGCGTTCGCGCAGCTCGCGCAGGAACTCGCCGCCGCGGATGTCCCGGCCGTGGTAGAAGCTGCGCCAGTTGAAGCTGGTGACGGCGGCCGCGTAGGCGGCGTTCTGGCGGCCGGCGGGCAGGAAGTCGAGCCGGCCGCCGGGCGGCAGGTCGAGGGCGAGGCCGCAGATGTAGCCGTCCAGCCGGCCGGGTTCGTCCAGCCAGGCGGCCGGGGACTGGCCGGTCGGCCCGGAGGCGGAGGGCAGCGCCTGCCTGGCGTAGGCGCGCAGCAGGTCGATCAGGCCGTCGGTGGAGTGGAGTTCAGGGTCGACCAGGAGCGGGTGGTAGTAGCGGTGGAGGCCGGGCGCCTCCAGGTCCCAGTCGACCACCAGGACGCGCAGGCCCCGGCTGGCGAGGATCCAGCCGACGTTGGCGAGTGCCATGGTCCGGCCGGTGCCGCCCTTGAACGAGTAGAACGTGACGACCGAACCCGGTCCGCCGCGCTCCGGCTCTGCGCCGGGCTCAAAGGTCATCGTCCTCAGTCTCCCCTCAGCGGGACGGAGCCGTCGTGGCCGCCCCGGCGCCGGCCCGGATGATCACACCGGTGGCGCCTCCACGAAGATGTCTGCCCGACCGGCAACGCCGGACACACCGGCTTCACGGACCGCCCGGCTCAGCGCCAGGTTGCCGAGCGCCAAGCGGGTGTCGGGGTGGTCCGACCCCAGCGAGTCCGTCAGCACCGCCGCGGCCCGCTCGTCCAGTTCCCGCGCGCCGTCCGCATCACCCGCGGCCAGCAGCGAGTTGGCGTGGTTCAGCAGCGCCGCCCCGACGTACCGGTGCCGCTCCCCCAGCCGCTCCCGCAGCCCCTCCAGCACCCGCCCGGACAGCGCCGCGGCCTCCTCGGTACGGCCGTCCCGCCGCAGCAGCACCGCGAGGTTCCCAGCGGCGAGCAGGGTGGTCGGGTACTCCTCGCCGAGGTGGTCCCGGTGGTATTCGAACACGACCCGGGCCAGCTCGACCGCCCGCCCGGTGTCGCCCAGCGCCGCGAGGTCGGCGGCGAGGTTGCCGGCGGCGGCCGCGGTCGCCGGGTAGTCCGCGCCGTGCCGGGCCAGCAGTCGGCGGTACGCCTCCTCGTCGGCGGCCCGCGCCTCCTCGTACCGGCCGAGCCGCAGCAGGGCGCCGCCGAGGTGGCGCAGGGCCCTGAGGGTGCCGTCGTGGTCCTCGCCGTAGCGCGCTCGAAAGCGCTCGACGACGTCCGAGAGCGCTGCCCGCGCCTCCTCGTACCGACCGGCCTCGCGCAGGACGCGGGCCCGGTTGACCCCGGAATGGAGGGGGTACAGGCCGTCCTCGCCGAAAACCGCCCGTTGCCGGGCCAGGGCGGTCGAGTGGCCTTCGAGGGCGCGGTCGAGGTCGCCGGCCACGAAGTCGGCGACGGCCAGGTTGTTGAGACTCATCATGGTGCGCGGATGGTTCGGCCCGAGGGCCCGCTCGGCGGCCTCCAGCGTCTGCCGGTCGAGCGCCTGCGCCTCGGTGTAGCGGCCGAGTTGGCGCAGGTCGGCGCCGAGGCCGCCGGCCGCGGCGAGGGTGTGTACGTCGTCGGGCCCGAGCAGTTCGGTGAGCCGCTCCCACGCTTCCCGGTCGATCCGGTACGCCTCCTGGGCCGCACCTTGGAGCCGCAGCACGTTGCCGAGCTCGACCCGCAGCAGCAGCGCCGTCAGCTCTTCCCCGCCCCACTCGGCCAGCGCCCGCCCGGCGAGCTCGCGGGCCTCCTCCAGCAGCCCCCGGTGACGCAGGTAGCGCACCGACGCGGTGATCCACCGCCGCACCTCCGGGTCCGTGCTCTCCACCGCCCCGGACGGCTCCAGGTGCGGCAGCAGCGCCGCGAACCCGGGCCAGTCCTCCGCCCGGTCCGGGTTTCCGGAGCCAACCAGCGCAAGGGCTCCGTGCACGGCGGCCCGGACCGCGGGCCGATCCGCCTCGGCCACCTGGTCTCGCAGCAGTGCCTGGACGATCCGGTGCACCGCGAGCGTCCGGTCGCCCTCGGCGTCGTAGCGGACCAGGCCGTACTGGTTGACGGTGCGCAGGATCTCCACGATCGCCATCTCGTCCACGCCCTGCGGCGGCCGGATCGCCCGAATGGCGGGTTCGCTGTAGAACAGCTCGACGGGGATGGCGTCCGGCCCCAGGAAGCCGCACAGTTCGAGCAGTCGCATCGCCGGGGCGTTCATCCGGCGCAGGTCGGCGCCCGCGATCCGGGCGGTGGCGGCGATGGCGGCCGGGCCGTCGCCCGGGACGGGTCGGTCGAGCACCTCGGTGAGCGCCCCGTCCAGCAGTTGCAGGTAGGTGGCGGCCGGGATCGGGGTCTCCTGGAGCCAGCGCGCGGCCTGGTCGACGGCGAGCGGCAGGTCGCCCAGCCGGTCGGCGATCAGCTCCGCCTCCTCCGGCCGGATCGCGGGGTTGAACCGCCGCAGCAGCCGCACGCTCTCCACCCGGTCGAACACGTCGACCTCGGTGCGGCCGGGGTGCTGGGCCCAGCGCCGGTTGCGCGAGGTCACCAGCACGTGCCCGTCCACGGTCCCCGCGGGCAGCCACGGCGCGAGCCGATCCGGGTCCTCGGCGTTGTCGAAGACCAGCAACCAGCGTCCGTACGGCCGCCCCTGGTCCAGGTGGACCAGCAGCTCGCGGGCGGCCCGCTGGACGTTCTCGCCGGCGGGCAGCCCGAGGGTGGCGGCGAGCTCGGCGAGCTGCCGCGGGACGTCGGTGGGCTCCTCGGCCCGGATCCACCAGGCGACGTCGTACCCGGCCGCGAAGCGGTGCGCGTACTCGGCGGCGGTCTGCGACTTGCCGACCCCGCCCATGCCGTACAGCACCTGAGCCGGTACGGCGGCGGGCCGCCCGGTGAAGCGGTCGCGCAGCCGTTCGAGCAGGCCGCTGCGGCCGGTGAACGCGGGGTCGCGCGGCGGCAGCGAGTGCACCGCCGGACGGCCGCCGGGGAAGCGGGCGGGCGGTGCGGGCTCCTCCTCGGACTCGACCCAGCGGCCGACGCCGGGCGGCGGTCCGAGCAGCTCGAACAGCCGGGACTCCGCCGATTCGGCCACGCAGTCGGCCAGTTCGACCACCGCCCGCCCGTCGAAGGGTTCCGGCAGCGGTCCGGCGGCCACCGACACCGCCGCCAGCGCGCCCTCCTCGCCGTCGCCGAACCGGCGCCACAGCTCGCCCGCCCGCGGCAGGGCCAGGTACTCGGGCGACAGCAGGGCCAGCATCCGCCCGTCCCCGTCCAGCGGCCCGTCGGCCTCCGGCAGCGCGCCGGAGGCGTCCGGCGGGACGGCGGCGCTGTGGAGCGTGGCCAGGTAGCCGAACCCGGTCAGCACCGCGGCGGCCCACTCCGCCCACATCCGGTCCCCGGGGGCGTAACTCAGGTACACCCGGCGGGACCTGGACCGCCCGGGCCTCAGGTAGGCCGCGTAGAGCCGGCGGCGGACCCGGTCCGGGACGGGCCGCAGCTCACGCACCCGGCCGTCGGTGAGCCAGTCCGCCAGCCGCTCGTACGAGCCGAGCAGGCTGCGGTGCTGCCGGGGCCGGTCGGCGACGGTGGCGGGCACCTCCTCGTAGGCGTAGAAGGGCTTGTACGGCACCTCGACGTCCCGCCAGTAGGCGTCCGTGCGCTCGGTGCCGAGCCAGCGGTCCAGGTAGGGCGCGAAGGCCTCCCGGACGAAGTCGCGTCCGGCCGCGAGCCCGGCCCGCTCGGTCTCCTCCACCCGCATCGGCACCGGGAGCACCCGGATGTCGCGGATGTCCGCCTCGGCGATGGCGTGCGCCGCGTCGACGCCGCCGCGGATGCTCTGGGCACTGAGGGTGAAGCAGTCGACCACGGTGTCGGGCAGCACCACGGTGCAGATGCCCGAGGTGTCACTGACCCCGGTCCTGCTGTCGATCAGCACGTAGTCGTACGAACTGGTCCACTGTTCGCGCAGGGCCGCCAGGAACTCGGACCCGCGGATGTCCCTGCGGGTGTAGAAGCTGCGCCAGTTGAAGCTGGTGACGGCCGCCGAGTAGGTGCCGTCCTGCCGCCCGGCCGGCATCAGGTCGAGGCGGCCGCCGGCCGGCAGGTCGAGGGCGAGGCCGCACAGGTGCTCGTCGAGCCGGCCGGGTGCGCCGAGCCACTCGCGCGGTCCGAGGGCCGGCGCGTCGGCGGGGCGCGGCAGAGCCTGGTCGACGTAGCCGCGCAGCAGGTCGATCAGGCCGGGGGTCCCGCGCAGTTCGGGGTCGATCAGCAGCGGGTGGTAGTAGCGGTGCAGGCCGGGGGCTTCGAGGTCCCAGTCCACCACCAGGACGCGCAGGCCCTGGCTGGCCAGGATCCAGCCGAGGTTGGCCAGCGCCATGGTCCGGCCGGTGCCGCCCTTGAAGGAGTAGAAGGTCACGATCGAACCGGTCGCGGGCGGGGCGGCGGCGGCCTCCACGGCCGTTGGCAGGGCCTGGTCGGCGGTCATGACTGCGGCTCTCCTCGGCTCGGCGGGTCGGTGGCTGGCAGCGGTTCGACGGCGGACCTCGGCGGGTTGACGACGGGTCTCGGTGGAGCGCTCGGCCGGGGCGGCAGTGGTCGCGGCTCCGGTCGCCCGGCCGGGATGGTCAGCCCGGGCATCGTCGGCGCCCCCGGTTCGAGTCCGAACGAGGCCCGGACGGCGTACGGGTCGCCGCCCTCGCCCTCGTCCGCCTCGTCCAGCAGCCGGTTCTGGGCGACCGTCACGGCTCGCAGGAGCTCGCTCTCGAAGCGTTCCCGGGACACCTTCACCCGGAAGAGCGGTTCCGGCCCGGAACGGTGCAACCAGTTGCGCGGGAACACCGCGCGCACCCCGCCCCACAACTGCGCGCGGGCCGGCCCCTCGGGCGGGTCGTCGGTGCCGGTGGGCACCAGGACGCCGGTGACCGGGTGGTTCTGGTCGTCGTACTCGCGCAGCGCCTGCCGGTACGGCTCCCGACCGGCCGACCACGGGTCCACCAACAGCACGCTGACCTGGTTGTTCTCCCGGGCCCGGTCGAGGTCCCCGGCGAGTCCGGGGCCGACCTCGTCCAGGGTGGTGATGTGCCCGGCCCGGGTGATCACCTGCTGGGCCTGGACCGCCAGCGAGGGCATGGTCGGCGGGTGGTAGGGCGCCCAGTCCCAGGGCTGCGGCCCGTACCAGCCGCCCCCTCCGGCCGCCCTTGAGGACCCGTCACCACGCCCGGCCCGCCCGGCCGCCACGAACAACCGGACCAGGCCCGGCCGGGTCGGCGGCAGCTCCGTGGCGGGCACCGGGAAGAAGCCCTCCACCGCGCCCAGGTCCAGGGACGGCAGCTCGCCGAGGTACTGCCCCGCCGCCTCCCGCACCCGCTCCGCGATCACCTTGACCACCCGCAGGTAGTCCGGCCCGTACGGATCCGCTCGCAGCAGGGCCCGCAGCCCACCGGCGGCATAGGCCTCGCCCAGGTCGTGCTGGACGTACTGGATCCGCAGCACCTCGGCCGGCAGCACCTCGGGCAACGGCTCCCAGAGCACCGGGATCAGGGCGGGGACCGTACGTCCGGTCAACTCCCGGTGCCGTAACACCCGCTCGTGGAAGGCGGTCCACTCCTTGCCGCAGTACGGGCTGGCGAAGTACGCCGGGGAGTACAGCGCGACCATGGCGCGGCAGCCGGCCACCGTCCCGGAGAGCTGCTGCTCCCAGTCGTCGCCGAGGCGCAGCCGCTCGGTGTCCCGGTAGCCGAGGCCGTCGGGGCCTGCGGCCGGTTCCAGTCGGGCCAGTTCGTCCTTCAGATCGCTGAAGAACTGATCCACGAAGGAGCCACCGGCCAGGTGGTCCCGATGCGCGTAGCTGAAGAAGAAGAACGGTTCCACCGCACCCCCGGCCACAACACCCCCTGGTCCGCCGACTGGCCTACCGTACCGGGGAGTTGGCCGGAATCGGAGTAAGGCACCGAAGCGGGTGACGAAGCCGCCCCGCCCTCACGGGCAGAGGCGCTCCACCCGCCACCCCGTCGGGCGGGAGGGGTCGGCGGTGTAGCGGAGGCGGTCGTGCAGGCGGTTCTCGCGCCCCTGCCAGAACTCGACGCTCTCCGGGACCACCCGGTAGCCGCCCCAGAACGGCGGGACGGGGACGCCCTCGCCCTCGGGGTAGCGGCGCTCCAGTTCGGCGTAGCGCTGTTCGAGGACGTCCCGGCCGCTGACCGGGCTGGACTGCTCGCTGGCCCAGGCGCCGAGTTGGGAGCCGTGCGGGCGGGTGCGGAAGTAGGCGGCGGTCTCGTCCCGGCCGACCTTCTCGACCCGGCCCTGGACGATCACCTGGCGGGCCAGCGCGATCCACGGGAAGAGCAGCGCGGCGTGCGGGTTCGCGGCGAGCTCGGAGCCCTTGCGGGAGCCGTAGTTGGTGTAGAAGACGAAGCCGCGCGCGTCGTAGCCCTTGAGCAGGACGGTGCGCGAGCTGGGCCGCCCCTCGGCGTCGGCGGTGGAGAGCACCATGGCGTTGGGCTCCACCACCCCGGCGTCGTCCGCGTCGAGGAACCAGCGGGTGAACTGGCCGATCGGCTCGGGCGCGAGCCGCTCCTCGACCAGGCCCTCGTGGGTGTAGTGCTTGCGCATCACGGTGAGGTCCGGACCGGGGCGGGGCTCGTCGGCCAGGGTCCGGCTGGCGGGGCTCAGGGGCGTCGACTGGGCGCGTTCCGGGGTCTGCACGCCAACATCATCCCGTACGACAAGCAACCGGCACCGCTACCTCAGGACAAACCGCGGCCGGAGATATGGTGACTCGCCACCGCTTGGCCGCCCGCCGTACGGGGAATTGTCCGGAACCGGGTGTTTGGCTCCGGGTCTCTCCCGGGCACGACCGACCCTCGGCGGAAAAGTCAATCGGGCCCACGGGCAACATCACCATGGTGGTGTATGGCGTAATGCACCCCGTGCCTGTCACTCTGGCACCGAGTGCCAACCACGATTCGGTCACTGGCGCGCCGCCCCACCACGGCGGAGCACCGATCGCAGAACTGAAGGAGCCGTCGTATGTCCGACTTCGTACCCGGGCTTGAGGGAGTCGTCGCGTTCGAGAGCGAGATCGCCGAACCCGACCGTGAAGGCGGCGCGCTGCGGTACCGCGGTGTCGACATCGACGACCTGGTCGGCCACGTCTCCTTCGGCCACGTGTGGGGCCTGCTGGTGGACGGCAAGTTCAACCCCGGCCTGCCGGCCGCCGAGCCCTTCCCGATCCCCGTGCACTCGGGCGACATCCGGGTCGACGTCCAGTCCGCGCTCGCCATGCTCGCCCCGGTCTGGGGCCTCAAGCCGCTGCTCGACATCTCCGCCGAGCAGGCCCGTGACGACCTCGCCCGCGCCGCCGTGATGGCGCTGTCCTACGTCGCCCAGTCCGCCCGCGGCCAGGGCCTGCCGATGGTCCCGCAGAGCGAGATCGACAAGGCCGAGACGGTCGTCGAGCGGTTCATGATCCGCTGGCGCGGCGAGCCGGACCCGAAGCACGTCAAGGCCGTCGACGCCTACTGGACCTCGGCCGCCGAGCACGGCATGAACGCCTCCACCTTCACCGCCCGGGTCATCGCCTCCACCGGCGCCGACGTCGCGGCCGCGCTCTCCGGTGCGGTCGGCGCGATGTCCGGCCCGCTGCACGGCGGCGCGCCGTCCCGCGTGCTGGGCATGATCGAGGAGATCGAGCGCACCGGCGACGCCACCAAGTGGGTCAAGGACGCGCTGGACAAGGGCGAGCGGCTGATGGGCTTCGGCCACCGCGTCTACCGCGCCGAGGACCCGCGCGCCCGCGTGCTGCGCCGCACCGCCAAGGAGCTCGGCGCGCCGCGCTTCGAGGTCGCCGAGGCGCTGGAGAAGGCCGCGCTGGAGGAGCTGCACAACCGCCGCCCGGACCGCGTGCTGGCCACCAACGTCGAGTTCTGGGCCGCCATCATGCTGGACTTCGCCGAGGTCCCGGCACACATGTTCACCTCGATGTTCACCTGCGCGCGTACGGCGGGCTGGTCGGCGCACATCCTGGAGCAGAAGCGCACCGGTCGCCTCGTGCGCCCCTCCGCGCGCTACGTGGGCCCCGGCCCGCGCCGCCCCGAGGAGATCGAGGGCTGGGACGCCATCGCCCGCTGAGCGCACTGAGCGCTTCCCCGTGCGCCACCTCTGACCAGCGGGTCCGGCCTCGGCCGGGCCCGCTGTCGGCGTCCGATGGGCAGCGAAGATCACAGTCTCAGCGGGCGGACGACCGCACCCCGGGCGAGCCCCCGGCCGGTAGGCTGCGCGCGTGGCTCAGATCCAGATCCCCGCTGACATCAAGCCCGCAGACGGCCGTTTCGGCTGCGGACCGTCCAAGGTGCGCCCCGAGGCACTGAGTGCCCTCGCCGCCACCCAGACCTCCCTGCTCGGCACCTCGCACCGCCAGGCCCCGGTCAAGAACCTGGTCAAGCGCGTGCGCGAGGGCGTGAGCAGCCTCTTCTCGCTGCCGGAGGACTACCAGGTCGTCCTCGGCAACGGCGGCTCCACGGCCTTCTGGGACATCGCCGCCTTCGGTCTGGTGCGGGAGAAGTCCCAGCACCTGGACTTCGGCGAGTTCTCCTCGAAGTTCGCCTCCTCGGTCAAGGCCGCGCCGTGGCTGGCCGAGCCGACCGTGATCAAGACCGCCCCGGGCACCCACCCGCTGCCGGTCGCCGAGGCGGGCGTGGACGTCTACGGCCTCACCCACAACGAGACCTCGACCGGCGTCGCGATGCCGATCAAGCGCCCGGTGGGCGCGGACGAGGGTTCGCTGGTCCTGGTGGACGCCACCTCGGGCGCCGGCGGCCTGCCGGTGGACATCACCGAGACCGACGTCTACTACTTCGCCCCGCAGAAGTCCTTCGCCTCCGAGGGCGGCCTGTGGCTGGCCACCTTCTCCCCGGCCGCCCTGGAGCGCGCCGCCGAGATCGCCGGCTCCGGCCGCTACATCCCGCCGTTCTTCTCGCTGCCGACGGCCATCGACAACTCGTCGAAGGACCAGACGTACAACACCCCGTCGATCGCCACCCTGTTCCTGCTGGCCGACCAGCTGGAGTGGCTGAACGGCAACGGCGGGCTGGACTGGGCCGTCGCCCGTACGGCTGACTCCTCGTCCCGGCTGTACGCCTGGGCCGAGAAGTCCTCCTTCGCCAACCCGTTCGTGGCGAACCCGGCCGAGCGCTCCCAGGTGGTCGGCACCATCGACTTCGACGAGTCGGTGGACGCCGCCGCGGTCGCCAAGGCACTGCGTGCCAACGGCATCGTGGACACCGAGCCGTACCGCAAGCTGGGCCGCAACCAGCTGCGCATCGCGATGTTCCCGGCGATCGACCCGGCGGACGTCGAGGCGCTCACCCAGTGCATCGACTACGTGGTCGAGCAGCTCTGACCGCCTCCCGAGCACGACGCGCCACCTGAGCGCGACTGAGGGCCACCGCCTGCGGGCGGTGGCCCTCACGCCGTTCCGGGCCTACTTGCCGGCCAGCGAGCTGATCAGCACGATGACCAGCAGGAGCAGCAGGGTGCCGGTCACGATACGCATGCGAGTCTTTGGGTCCACGGTCAACGAGCGTACCTCCGGCTCACCGGCGAGCCGACCCTAGCCCTCAGCTCCAGTCGGCCAGCGCCCAGGAGCGCAGCGACGCGTAGTGGGTGGCGCCCCCGTCCTGGCGGCTCTCCATCAGGTGCAGCTCGGCGGCCTCCCACTCCGGCCCCCGGTACTCCGCCAGCGCCGCCGCCAGGGCGTCCAGCTCGGCCGCGGCGACCCGCTGGACGGCCCGCCGCTGGCCGCGGTGGGAACCGGCCCGGGCCAGCGTGAGGTGCGGGTGGAAGGCGAAGGCGTCGGTGTCCCCGGTCGCCTCGTCGGTGGCCTCGGCGACCGCCTCCGCGAGCCGGCGCAGCGCCCAGGTCTGGCCCTCCACCCCGACCCAGAGCACCCGGTCGCCGAACCGGCCGGCGCCCGCGATCCGCAGCCGGTGCACCGGGTGCACCTCGGCGACGGCGGCCAGGCCGGTCTCCAGCTCGGGCAGCCGCTCGGCCGGCACCTGGCCGAGGAAGGCCAGGGTGAGGTGCCAGCCCTCGGCGGTGGTCCAGCGCAGCCGGTCCGCCCCGGGCAGCCCGCGCACCGGGGCGACGGCGTCGGCGAGCCCCTGCAGAGCCGTGACCGGTGGGAGGACCGCCACGAACAACCTCATGGGCCAATCTTCCCTCGATCGGCCGTTTGGAGTAGAACGGTTCTTCATGAAGATCCGCAACGGGGGCCTCGCGGACATCCCCGACATCCTGTCCCTGCTCGACGGCGCCGTGTCCTGGCTGGCCGGCCAGGGCCGCACCGGCCAGTGGGGCGACCAACCGTTCAGCACCAACCAGGCCCGGGTCGACCAGGTCTCCTCGTACGCCGCCGAGCCCTTCCTGATCCGCCTCGCCGTGGACGACGACGGCCGCACGGTCGGCTGCTGCGTGCTCTCCGAGGACCGCGGCCGGTGGATCCCCGCCGTGGACGAGCGCGAGCTGTACGTCCGCAACCTGGTCACCGACCGCGACCGCAAGGGCTCCGGCATCGGCGCCGCGCTGATCGCCGACGCGATCGAGGAGACCCGCCGGCGCGGCATCGGCCTGCTGCGGGTGGACTGCTACGGCGGCGCGGACCGCAGGCTGGTCGCCCAGTACCGGGCGCTCGGCTTCACCGAGACCGAGACCTTCGAGGTCGAGCAGCCGACCGGCATCTGGCCGGGCCAGGTGCTGGCCATCCGCCTCTGACGCACGGCAGGACCCCCGGGAGGGCAACCCCCAGGGGTCCTGGCGATCCGACTTTCCTGACGATCCGTCAGCAGGCCGGAGCCAGCTGCGCCTTGCTCGCCGTGCGGACCCGCGGCACGACGGCCACCACCCGGCCGCCACGGCCCGGGTGCAGGTCGAAGCGCACCCGCAGGTCCGCGCTGCGGGCCAGCACCACGCCGACCGCGGCGGCCGCCAGCGCGGACACCACGCCGCAGGCCAGCAGGCCGAGCCGGGGCCCGTACGAGGCGGTGACCCAGCCGACGATCGGGGCGCCGATCGGCGTGCCGCCGGTGAAGACCAGCACCAGCAGGCCCATCACCCGACCGCGCATCTCGGGGTCGGTGGCCAGCTGCAGCATGGAGTTGACCGAGGTGTTGAAGCTCAGCCCGAACACCCCGATCAGCATCAGCAGCAGCGCGAAGGTCCAGTAGTCGGGCGCGAAAGCCGCGACCACCTCCAGCGCGCCGAAGGCCAGCGCCGCGCCGACCAGTCGGCGCAGCCGCGGCGCGCCCCGACGGGCGGCGAGCAGCGCACCGGCCAGCGAGCCGACCGCCATCGCGGTGTTCAGCAGGCCGTACTGCCCGGCGCCCACCTTGAAGGTGTCGTACGCGAAACCGGACAGCAGCGTCGGGAAGTTGAAGCCGAAGGTGCCGATGAACCCGGCCAGCACCATCGGCCAGAGCAGCTCGGGCCGCTCCTTCACGTAGCGCAGGCCCTCGCGCAGCTGGCCCTTCTCGCGGGCGATCGGCTCGGTCGGGCGCAGCTCGCTCTCCCGCATCGCGAGCAGCCCGCCGATCACGGCGGCGAAGGACAGCGCGTTGACGGCGAACGCCCAGCCGCTGCCGACCGCGGCGATCAGCAGACCCGCGACGGCCGGGCCGACCAGGCGGGCGGTCTGGAAGTTCGCGGCGTTCAGGCTGACGGCGTTGGCGAGGTCCTTGGGCCCGACCATCTCGGAGACGAAGGCCTGCCGGGTCGGGTTGTCCACCACGGTGACCAGGCCGAGCAGCAGCGCGAAGCCGTACACGTAGTACGGCGTCACGATGCCGCCGACGGTCAGCACGGCCAGGCCCGCGGCGAGCAGGCCCATCACGCCCTGGGTGTAGATCAGCAGCCGGCGCTTGGGCATCCGGTCGGCGAGCACGCCTCCGAACAGACCGAGCAGCAGCATCGGCAGGAACTGCATGGCGGTGGTGATGCCGACCGCGAGCGGGCTGCCGGTGAGGCTCAGCACCAGCCAGTCCTGGGCGATCCGCTGCATCCAGGTGCCGGTGTTGGACACCACCTGGCCGGCGAAGTAGTAGCGGTAGTTGCGAACGCGCAGGGAGGAGAACATCCCCCCGGGCCTCGTGAAGCGGGCTCCGGTCGGAGATGCGGCCGATTGGGTTCGGCTCTGAGCGGCGGGGTCCGCCGCGGTGCGTTCGTCGGGGTCGTCGTCGCCGCTGCCGGGCAGTCCGCTGGGGGCGGGGGCCTGGGCGTCGGCGGCCGCGGCACTGTCCGCGGCGGGGTCGGCGGTCGGGTCGTCGGTACGGATGGCGGCGGCGCTGACTGCGGCCGGCGGTGTCACTGTGGTCTCCCCTCGCGGCGCGACGGCCCTGGCGGTGGCCGTCGCGCTCCTGGTGTCGGTGGTCGGTCCTGCGGTGATGCGGACTCCTTCTTCTCCCGGCTTGGCCGGCTGGGTTCGGTGTGCCTAGAGGTGTGCGAGCTTGTAGAGCACGGGCGCGGCCTCCCGGAGGACGGCCCACTCCTCGTCGTCGAGCCCTTGGGCGAGCTCGGCGAGCCAGACGTTTCGGCGCCGACGGCTCTCCGCGAGGATCGCCTCGGCCTGCTCGGTGCTACTGACGACCACCTGGCGGCGGTCCTCGGGGTGCGGCTCGCGCCGCACCAGCCCCTTCTCCTCCAGCATCGCGACGATCCTGGTCATCGAAGGAGGCTGTACGTGCTCCTTCCGGGCGAGCTCACCCGGTGTCGCCTTCCCGCACCGGGCGAGGGTGCCCAGCACCCCTATCTCGGTGGGACTCAGCGACTCCTCCACCCGCTGGTGTTTGAGTCGTCGGGAGAGGCGCATCGTGGACGACCGCAGCTGTGAGATCGCTGCGAGGTCCTGCTCGGACATCTCGGGCATCTCCTTAGCTTACGTCATTACTCTCGCTAAGGAAAAACGGGTTCCCACCGCGCCGGAAGATCGACCCGGTGCCATATTGGTCATGGGTCACCACTCCCGACTCCAGGAAGGCCCGACCAGCCATGTCCGATCTCGCCGCCGAGCAAACCGGGCCGTACGTGCCGTACGCGCCGCCCGCGCCGTACGAGCAGTCCGCCACGTCCGGGCAGTCCGGGCGGTCCGGGCCGCAGGGGCAGGACGACACCGGCTTCGCCCGGCTCGCCATGGTCACCATCGACTGCGCCGACCCGGTCGCGCTGGCCTCCTTCTACGGCGAGCTCCTGGGCTGGGAGACCCGGCACGTGGAGGAGCACTTCGCGATCCTGGACAACCCGGAGGGCGGCAGCCCGCTGGGCTTCGGACGGGTGGCGGGCTACCGGCCCGAGCCGTGGACCGAGCCGGACGGCAGCAAGCACTTCCACCTCGACTTCTACGTCGACGACTTGGACGAGGCGACCGCCAAGGCCCTCGCGCTGGGCGCGACCGAGCCCAGCTACCAGCACGGCCGCACGCTCAAGGTGCTGATCGACCCGGCCGGCCACCCGTTCGGGCTAGCCCCGCTGGAGTAACCGACAAACGGGCCTGGGGGTCGTGCGCAGGCGGTGTCAGGGCTTGGTGCCAAGATCTTGCAGGACACGTAAAGGTCCACGCTGACCTGGGACTTCACGAAAAACACGAACCTTGTGCGACCACCGGGCAGTGGATACTGTCCCCGTTGTCAGGGGCACCACACGCCAGGTCTCCCCTTGGCGGAGCCCCCTCCGCGCCCGTCTCCGCGCGTTCCACCGTTCCCCCGCCCCCGGTCCCCCGTCTCCGCCCGAGCCCTGGCGCCCGCATCCCCGCATCCCCGCATCCGTCCAGGGAGCTCTCTTGGGTGAGATCCATCATGCCGACCACGGCTGGGTGACACCGGCGGTCTCGTACTTCGTCGCCTGCCTCGGCGCCTTCGTCGCCCTGCGCAGCGCCCGCTGGGCGCTCATCTCGACGGGCCGCAGCCGGGTCGTCTGGCTGCTGTTCGCCTCGACCTCGCTCGGTGCCGGCATCTGGTCCATGCACTTCATCGCCATGCTCGGCTTCTCGGTCAGCGGCGTCGACATCACCTATCAGCCCGGGCTGACCGTGCTCAGCCTGCTGGTCGCCGTCGCCGTCGTCGGCATCGGGCTGTTCACCGTCGGGTACTGGCGCAGCCGTCCCGTCCTGTCCCTGCTGATCGGCGGGCTGACCACCGGACTCGGGGTCGCCGCGATGCACTACCTCGGCATGGCCGCGATGGTGCTGCCCGGCCACCTCGGCTACGACCACCTCACAGTGGCCGGCTCGATCGCCATCGCGGTGGTCGCGGCGACGGCCGCGCTCTGGGCCGCGCTGAACATCCGCGGCACCCTCGCCGTCCTGGCGGCGGCGCCGGTGATGGGCGTGGCGGTGTGCGCCATGCACTACACCGGCATGGCGGCGCTGTCGGTCCAGCTGGACCACTCGCACTCCACCGCGGACGGTGTGATGGCGCTGGAGTTCATCTTCCCGCTCGGGGTCGGACTGGGCTGCTACGTGTTCTTCGGCGCGCTGGCCTTCGCGGTCTCGCCGAGCAAGACCTCCGCGCAGCCGCTGCTGGTCGGCCCGGCCGCCCCGCTGCCGCCGCGTGCCTCCTTCACCCCGAAGGCCGGGCAGCCCGGCCGGGTGCCGCCGCAGCAGCAGCGGCGGCCGGTGGGCGAGGCGGGCGCCCGGCGCTGAACCGGGGCAGCCAGGAACGAAACGACGTCCGGCCGGGTCCCCCACCCCGGCCGGACGTCGTTTCGTTCGTCGCCGCGTCGCCGCGTCACCGCTACGCCTCCGGCTGACTGCTCCGGCTACTGCGGCACTCCGACTACTCCGGCTGCCCGAGCAGCCCGGTCAGGTGCTCCGGCGTGGCCACCGGGCAGACCTTGCGCACGAAGTCCCGCCGCAGCCCGTGGTACGGCTCGCCCGCCCGGTAGAAGTTGGCGTGCATCCGGCGCAGTTCCTCCGCCCGGTACTCGGCCAGCGGCTTGGCCTCCTCGTCCTCGGCGCGGCGGCGCTTCTTGTCCACCAGCCGCCCGGTGAGCTCCGGCGAGTCGGCCAGCCGGACGGCCTCCCGGGCCACCCAGCGGCGGAACTCGGCGGCGTCCCCGCCGGTCGTACGGTCCACCAGGCCGATCCGGCGGGCGTGTTCGGCCCCGACCGGCAGCGCCTCGGTGGTGAGCCGCTCGGCCTGCTCCGCACCGACCCGGGCGGGCAGGGTGTACGTCCAGTACTCGGAGCCGTACAGGCCCATCAGCCGGTAGTGCGGGTTGAGCACCGCCGACTCCCGGCACCACACCTCGTCGGCGGCGAGTGCCAGCATCAGGCCGCCGGCCGCCGCGTTCCCGGCCAGCGCGGCGACGGTCAGCTTGTCACCGGTGGTCAGGATCGCCTCGACCAGGTCGTCCATCGCGTTGATGTTCTCCCAGGACTCCAGCGCCGGGAAGGCCGCGCCCTCGATGACGTTGAGGTGGATCCCGTTGGAGTAGAAGTCCCGGGGCGCGCCGAGCACCAGCACCGAGGTGGGCCGGCCGGCGGCCATCCGGTAGGCGGCGAGCAGCCGACGGCACTGCTCGGTGCTCATCGCCCCACCCGCGTGGGCGAATTCGAGGTAGCCGACGTCGCCGTCCTCGCGGTAGCGCAGCTCCGACCAGGTGTCCCGGCGGGCGGCCTCGGCCGGGGTCACCGGCACCTCGCGGACCCGGTGCAGCTCGTCGGCGAGCACCGTCGCGGCCGGCAGCTTGAAGGTGACCGGCCCGCCGGGGGTGCGGCGCGGGCGCAGCTGCGGGATCCAGACCGCGCCGTCCACGGTGGCCCGGCAGATCGCGCCGTCCCGGGTGGCGATGACGGCGCCGGGCCGCGGGCCGCGCAGCTCGTCCTCGGGGTGGCCGCCGTGCAGGAAGAACTCCCGCCCGTACAGCTCGTCCAGGACGCCGGGCTGGGAGTCCGCGGCGCGCAGCTTGCGCAGCACGGTGGCGGTGTCGTCCTGCTCCCAGTCGATCCGGCGGGCCTCCTGGCGCAGGAAGGGCCGCAGCTCGCCGCGCACGTCCGGGCGGGTGTAGTCCAGCGGCTCGGGGGTGAACAGCCCGCCCTCGTAGCGCTGGACGGCCAGCAGGACGGCCTCGACGGCGGCGTCGGCGACCTCGCCCCGGTACAGCTCGCTCTTGCCGCAGTCGGGGACGGGGAAGTCGACGGACGCCCAGATGTCGCCCGCGTCCATGTCCTCGACGGCCTGCAGCACGGTGACGCCCCAGCGCGGCGCGCCCTCGGTGATCGCCCAGTCGAGCGAGGAGGGGCCGCGGTCGCCCTTCGGGCCCGGGTGCACGATCAGGACCGTCCGGGTGGACCAGATGTCCGCCGGGACGGCCTTGGTGAGCATCGGGCAGAGGATCAGCTCCGGGTCGACCCGGGCCACCGCGGCCCGCATCTGGTCGTCGCCGAGCGCGAGTTGGACGGCCACCTGGTGGCCGCGCTCGCGCAGCTCGGTGTGGACGCGCTGGGTCAGGCTGTTGAACGCGGTCGCGATCAGGAGAATGCGCAAGGGGGGCCTCCGGGCAGGTGCTTCGGGTGCGCGCGGAGGCGATGAAACCAGGGCATGGACACGTAATGGTCACGGTCCGGCCCTTGCCGCCCTACCCTCACGCACCCCGCACACCTGTGGCCCCGGCGTGGCCCGTGCTTCGCCGGATCTCCCCAGCCTCTTCCCGGAGTTGGACTGGCGGACCCGGCCGGGAGGACCCCACCGGCCCGGCCGGAAGGCGCCGGGCGGAAGGCGCCCGGCCGGAAGGCGCCGGGCGGAAGGCGCCCGGCCGGAAGGCGCCCGGCCGGAAGGCGCCGGGCGCCCCTAGCGCGGGAACGCCCGGCGGGCCCGCCAGGTGGTGTGCTCGCGGGAGACCGCGTCCTCCGCCTCGGCGGCCAGCCGCGCCCAGCGCTCCTCGGCGTCCGGCGTCTTGAGGTCGAGGTCGGAGAGCTGGTTGCCGACGTTCTCCAGCTCGCGCGCGGCCAGCTGGTAGGCGGCGGCCAGCGGGCGCAGCTGCTTGAGCTGCGTCCAGGCGATGATCGCGGCGGCCGCGGCCGAGCTGGCGCCGAAGATGTGCACTTCGAGGGCGCCGGTGGCCTGGGCGATCGCCGCCGCCGCGCCGATGATGATCAGCGCCGCGATGCCGAGCCCCCAGGAGACCGCCTGGGACTCGCAGGACTCGGCCCGCGAGCGGTACCAGGTGCGCTGGCTCTCCACCCGGGTGCGCAGGTAGAGGGTGCGCCGGGCGGTCAGGCTGTCGGCCCGGGCGCGCCGCATCTCCTCGGTGATCTCCGGGACGGCGCCGGGCGGCACTATCTCCGGGTCCTCGAAGGCCCGCAGCACGTCCTCGACCTGGAGCAGGTAGCCGCGGTCGGCGTCCGCCGACTCGGCCTCGCCGCCGAACGGCCGGGCCCGGACGCTGTACTTCCAGGCCAGCGTCTTGACCGACTCGGCCGCCGCCCGCGCCTCGTACCAGCGGCCCTGTGGGTTGCCGCGGCGCAGCCGGGACCAGAAGTAGCCGGCGATCAGGAAGGCGGCCACCGAGAACAGTGGCTTGATATCGCTGTCGCCCTTGTGGTCCGGGCCCGGGAGCGACCCGATCAGCGCGGCGATCACCAGCATCGCGATCAGTCCGCGGTGCCAGCGCAGCGTCTCGCGCTGGCCGTCCAGCGAAGCCTTGTCCGCCCGCCAGAACAACTCCGGCAGCAGCCGTGCCTCAACGCCCCCCGGCGGATCCTGTTGCACCATCGGTCGAGTCCCCTCCCCGTCTCCGTCCAGCCAGTATGCCCACTGCCAATTGCCCTACACGGTCGCCTTTTTGACAGCTTCGGCGCGATCCTCCGACCGTCGGTGGTTGCCCGCGCCGTCTCGTAACCGATATAAACGGTTACATGCCGCTGCACTGGAAGCTCGTCGTCGACTGCACCGACCCGCACCGCCAGGCCGCCTTCTGGGGCGCCGCCCTCGACTACACCGTCGAGGACCACAGCACCCTGATCACCCGCCTGCTCGGCGCCGGCGCGATCACCCCGGAGGACCTCACCGAGCTGGACGGCCGCCCCGCCTGGCGCACCCTCGCCGCCGTCCGCCACCCCGAGGACCCGTACGACCCCGCCTCGGACACCGGCCTCGGGCGCCGCGTCCTCTTCCAGGCCGTCCCGGAGACCGGGCGCGGCAAGAACCGCCTCCACCTGGACGTCCACCCCGGCCCGGGCGAGCGCGCGGCCACCGTCACCCGGCTCGAAGCCCTCGGCGCCACCGCGCTCCGGGACGTCAAGGAACCCGGCGGCGAATGGACCGTCATGCGGGACCCGGAGGGCAACGAGTTCTGCGTCCACTGACCCGGTGCGGGCACGACGCGGCCCCGCCCTCCAGAACCGGAGAGCGGGGCCGCGGAGCGGGCCGTACGGCCGTCAGAGCAGGCCGAAGGCCGGCATCAGGTAGTAGAAGGCGAACACCGCCGCCACCGCGTACAGCGGGGCCGGCACGCTGCGGCCGCGGCCGGCGGCCACGCGCAGGATGCAGAAGGCGATGAAGCCGAAGCCGATGCCGTTGGTGATCGAGTAGGTGAACGGCATCATCACGATGGTCAGGAAGGCCGGGATCGCGATGGAGTAGTCGGCCCAGTCGATCTCCTTGACGGAGTTCGCCAGGATCAGGAAGCCGACCGTGACCAGCGCCGGGGTGGCGGCCTGGGCCGGGACCATGGTGGCCAGCGGGGTGAGGAAGAGCGCCACCATGAAGAGCAGGCCGGTGACGATCGAGGCGAAGCCGGTCCGGGCACCCTCGCCGACGCCGGCGGTGGACTCGACGAAGCAGGTGTTGGCGGAGGCGGAGGTGGCGCCGCCGGCCGCGGTGGCGATGCCGTCGACCATCAGGACCTTGTTGATGCCCGGCAGGTCGCCGTTCCGGTCCAGCAGGTGGGCCTCGTCGGCGACGCCGAGGATGGTGCCCATCGCGTCGAAGAAGCAGGACATCAGCACGGTGAAGACGAACAGCAGGCCGGTGAGCACGCCGACCTTCTCGAAGCCGCCGAACAGGCTGACCTTGCCGACCAGGCCGAAGTCCGGGGCGGCCACCGGGTTGCCGGGCCAGGTCGGGACGGTGAGGCCCCACTTGAGCGCCGGGATGTCGACCACCTTGTCGATCACCACGGCGAGCACGGTGGAGCTCGCGATGCTGATCAGGATCGCGCCGGGCACCTTGCGGATCACCAGGATCAGGGTGAGCACCAGGCCGAAGACGAAGACCAGCACCGGCCAGCCGAGCAGGTGGCCGTTGCCGCCGAGCTGCAGCGGAACGGTGGTGTGGGCGACGTCCGGGATGCGGGTGACGAAGCCGGAGTCGACCAGGCCGACCAGGCTGATGAACAGGCCGATACCGATCGCGATGGCCTTGCGCAGGCCGAGCGGGACGGCGTTCATGACCCGCTCGCGCAGGCCGGTGGCGACCAGCAGCATGATCGCGAAGCCGGCCAGCACCACCATGCCCATGGCGTCCGGCCAGGTCATCCTGGGCGCGAGCTGCAGCGCCACGATGGTGTTGACGCCGAGGCCGGCCGCCAGGCCGATCGGCACGTTGCCGACCACGCCCATCAGCAGGGTGGTGAGACCCCCGGTGAGCGCGGTGGAGGTGACCAGCTGGGCGCTGTTCAGGTGGGCCCCGGTCATGTCCGTGGCGCTGGCCAGGATGATCGGGTTCAGCACCAGGATGTACGCCATGGTGAAGAAGGTGGCGACACCGCCGCGGATCTCGCGCGGCAGGGTGGAACCGCGCTCGCTGATCCGGAAGTAGCGGTCCAGTGCACCCGTGGGGGGCTGGGGCGCGGCGTCGGCGGGTTCGGGCGACTCGGTGGTCGGCTGGACCACTGGCATGGCTGGGCGTCCTCTGTGGGGTGCTGAGGAGAGGGGGGACCGCCCGTGGCGACGGTGGCCGGGCGTGGACCTTTAAGTATGGTTTCCGGATCGCACACGCGCTATCTTCGCGCGTAGAGCCCGCAGGGAGTTCCGGAGCGCCCCCAGGGGCCCCGCCGCGCCCCCGCCGCACCGTACGCTAGGCCCCATGCCCAAGACGCCGCTGCACCCCTCGCCCCCTCCGCTGGAGGCCAACGACGTCGCCATCGTCGGCGGCGGCACGGTGCTGTGGTTCGTCGCCTTCCTCGCCCTGCTCCCCTTCCAGGGCACCCTCTCCGACCACAAGCACGGCAGCTGGCCCTGGATCTGTCTCTCCGGCGGCCTGCTCGGCCTGATCGGCCTCTGGTACTGCCGCGCCCGCCGGGACGCGATCGCCCGCAGCCGCGCCGCCGAGGCCGCCCTGCGCGAGGCCGACGGCGACGGCACGGGCGGCGGCACGGGCGGAGGAACCGGCGACGGCACGGGCCCGGCCGCCCAGTCGGACTAATAGTCCTTTAGTAACACGCATCGGATATAAGGCACCCGTAGAGTCGGTGCCATGACGGAGCCTGCCCAACCCCCGGAAGAGCAGCCGCCCGACGGAAACCACCCCGACGGCGCGCACCCCCTCGGGCTGCTGCCCGGGCGGCGCGGCGGACTGACCACCGCCGAGGTGGCCGAACGCGTCGCGAACGGCCAGGTCAACGACGTCCCGGTGCGGTCCAGCCGGTCCGCCAAGGAGATCGTCCAGGCCAACGTCTTCACCCGGTTCAACGCGATCATCGGCGTCATGTTCGGGATCATCCTGATCGTCGGCCCCATCCAGGACGGCCTGTTCGGCCTGGTCATCGTGGCCAACACGGCGATCGGCATCTTCCAGGAACTGCGCGCCAAGAAGACCCTGGACAGCCTGGCGCTGATCGGCGAGGCCCGCCCCCAGGTCCGCCGGGACGGCGCCGTCCAGCAGGTCGCCGTCTCCGGGATCGTCCTCGACGACACCGTGCTGCTCGGCATCGGCGACAAGGTGATCGTGGACGGCGACGTCACCGAGGCGGACGGCCTGGAGATCGACGAGTCGCTGCTCACCGGCGAACCCGACCCGGTCCTCAAGCAGCCCGGCGACCAGGTGATGTCCGGCAGCTTCGTGGTGGCCGGCGCGGGCGCCTTCACCGCCACCAAGGTCGGCCGCGAGGCCTACGCGGCCCAGCTGGCCGAGGAGGCCAGCAAGTTCACCCTGGTGAAGTCGGAGCTGCGCAGCGGCATCAACAGCATCCTGCGGTTCATCACCTACCTGCTGATCCCCACCGCGCTCGGCCTGATCATCAGCCAGCTGGCCGTCGAGGGCCGGGACTGGCGCGAGGCCGTCCGCCGGATGGTGGCCGGCATCGTGCCGATGGTCCCCGAGGGCCTGGTGCTGCTGACCTCGGTGGCCTTCGCGATCGGCGTGATCCGGCTCGGCCGCAAGCAGTGCCTGGTCCAGGAGCTCCCGGCGATCGAGGGCCTGGCCCGGGTGGACACCGTCTGCCTGGACAAGACCGGCACCCTCACCGAGGGCGGCATGGACGTGATCGACCTGCGGGTCATCTCCAACGGCGAGCCCGCCCCGGTCGAGCCGGACGCCATCAAGCACGCGCTCGCCGTGATGGCCGGCGCCGACGCCCGCCCCAACCCCTCCATGCAGGCCGTGATCGACGCGTACGGGCGGGGCGACGGCGGGGGCCCGGGCGGCAACGGCTGGCGGGTGATCGAGGCGATGCCGTTCTCCTCCGCCCGCAAGTGGAGCGGCGTCCAGCTGCTGGAGCCGCAGGGCGGCGAGGCCAGCTGGCTGCTCGGCGCCCCCGACGTGCTGCTGCCCGCCGGGCACCCGGCGCTCGCCGAGGTGGACGAGCTGGGCGCCCAGGGCCTGCGGGTGCTGCTGCTCGGCCGTACGCCCGTCCCGCTGGACTCCCCCGACCCGGCGGCCGACCTCACCCCGCTCGCCCTGGTGGTGCTCCAGCAGCGGCTGCGCGCGGACGCCGCCGACACCCTGCGCTACTTCGAGAGCCAGAACGTCCGGGCCAAGGTGATCTCCGGGGACGCGGCGGTCTCGGTCGGCGCGGTGGCCGGCCATCTCGGCCTGCCCGGCGCGGACCGCCCGCTGGACGCCCGCACCCTGCCGGAGGACCCCGAGCAGCTCGCCGAGACGGCCGACCGGACCAGCGTCTTCGGCCGGGTCAGCCCGCAGCAGAAGCGCCAGCTGGTCGGGGCGCTGCAGTCCCGCGGTCACACCGTGGCGATGACCGGCGACGGCGTCAACGACGTGCTCGCGCTCAAGGACGCCGACATCGGCGTGGCGATGGGCACCGGCTCGGACGCCACCAAGGCGGTCGCCCAGATCGTGCTGCTCAACGACTCCTTCGCGACCATGCCCTCGGTGGTCGCCGAGGGCCGCCGGGTGATCGGCAACATCGAGCGGGTCGCCGGGCTGTTCCTGGTGAAGACTGTCTACTCGGTGCTGCTGGCGCTGCTGGTGATCTTCACCCACTCGCCGTACCCGTTCCTGCCCCGGCACTCCACCGTGCTGTCCACCCTCACCATCGGCGTGCCGGCCTTCTTCCTGGCCCTGGCCCCCAACAACGAGCGGGCCCGCACCGGCTTCGTGAAGCGCGTCCTGCGGCTGGCGATCCCCGGCGGCGTCATCGCCGGCACCGGCACCTTCGTCGCCTACGCGCTGGCCCGCTCCGACCACGCGACCGACCTCAAGGGCGACACCAGCGTGGCCACCCTGACGCTCTTCCTGATCGCCATCTGGGTGCTCGCCATCGTCGCCCGCCCGTACAACTGGTGGCGGCTGCTGCTGATCGCCACCATGGGCGGCGCGTTCGCCCTGGTCCTGCTGGTCCCGGCGCTGTCCGACTTCTTCGAGCTCTCCCTGGTCAACGGGCGCGACCCGTGGACGGGCGTCGGCATCGCGCTGATCTGCGGCATGGTGCTGGAGTCCGCCTGGCACTGGATGAAGCGTCGCGGCCTGGAATGACCGCCCCTGCGCTTAGCATCTCCCTGAAAGGGGGTGCCGAATGGCGCGCAGGGGTGGGGAATTGGAGGCGTTCATCGCCTTCCTGGGCGGGCTGCTGGCGGCCGGGCTGACGGCGCTGGCGATGGCGGGCGTCGGCCTGGCGGTCAGGCCCACGCCCGCGCTGAAGGCAGCGGCGATGGTGACGCTCGGCACGGTCTGGCTGACCGTCACCACCACCGTCTACCTGCGGCTCAAGCCGCGCAACGGCTGAGACTCAGCCCTCGAAGTCGCGGGCCGCGGACAGCTCGTACGCCCGGTCCGGCTCGCTGAGCGCGGCCAGCACCTCGAAGCGCCGGTGCCACTGCCCGACCGACCAGGCGAGCCCGGCCGCCAGGCCCTCCGGGGTGGCCGCGTGCAGCAGTCCGGGCACCGGCGGGATCTCGAACTCGTCGTCCTCGTCGGCGGCTTCGGCCAGCTCCGGGTCGTACGGCGGCTCCGGGGCGTCCGCCTCCGGGTCCCAACGCCAGTCCACCGCGGCCTCGCCGCCGTCCGGGCCGACCACCAGGAGCTCCTCGTGCTCCTCGTAGGCGACCGGGCAGCCGGGCAGCAGCTCCCGCACCACGGCCGGCACCCGGTGCAGCACGCCCTCGGAGAGCACCCGGCCGCCGGCCACCTCGCTGGCCAGCGACACGTGCAGCCGCTCGGCGAGGTCCGCGGCGAGCGCCGGGGCGACCGGCAGCAGCGGGTACGGGTGCAGGAGCTGGACCAGGTCGGGGGCGTCCGCGACGACCGCCTCGGTGGCGTCCACCACCACCGTGCGGTCCGGGCGGCGCCCGGTGTCCGGGTCCAGCGGCGGCAGCGCCCGCACCACGTCCAGCGGTTCGATCCGCTCGCGCTCGACCCGGGCCAACGCGCTGTGGATGCCGTGCAGTTGGCGGTGCCCGACCTCGGCGTCCGGGTCGGTGAGCCGGTCCAGCACCTCGTCCGGGCCGTGGGTCTCGGCGAGCAGCGCGGCCAGCGTGGTGCGCACCCCGAGCGCGTGCAGGAACTGCTCGTCCAGGGTGGTGCGCGCCTCGTCGTACAGGCCGCGCAGCAGCGGGTCGGCCCCGGCGGCGCGCAGCCCGGCGGGCTCGCGGCCGGCCAGCACCGGGTGGTCGCGCAGCCACCAGGCGGTGTACGGCGGCAGGTCGGCGTAGGAGCCGTCCGGCAGCAGGGTGCGCACCGGGTTGACCACGGCGTCCCGGTACGGCGGGCGGGCGAGCGCGGCCAGCGCCTCCGGCCAGGCGTCGTCGTCCACCAGGTCGAGGTCGCGCACGGCCAGCAGCTCGGCGGCCACCGGCGGCACGCCGACCACCTCGTCCGCGTGCAGCGCCTCCAGGGCGTCCTCGGCCCAGTCGGCGAGCCCGTCCGGCGCCTCGTCCAGCAGGCCGGTGGGGTGGCCGCCGGCCGCCCGGTCGGCCGGCGCGGTCGGGTCGAGGCGCTCCAGGTCGTCCGGGTCGAGCACCACGTCCTCGGCGCGCACCAGCACGAAGTCGGCCAGCACGCCGACGGCCGTGAGCACCTCGGGGCCCCAGCGCTCCAGCACCTCGTCGTCCACCCAGCCGGCGTCCTCCTCGCGCGCGAGGGCGGCGAACGGGCTGCCGGGCAGCACGAGTTCGCCCGCGCGGGCGGGCTCGCCCTCGTCGTCCAGCAGCGCCAGCCGGGCCAGCCACGGGTGCTCGCCGGGCGCCGGGGCGGCGGCCTTCACCAGGGCCAGGACGGCGTCGGCCAGTTCGAGCGCGGCGTCCAGGTCGTCCTCGGCCAGCTCGTACGAGCGGGCGACGGCGGCCCGCACCTCGGGGGTGTCCAGCACCCCGGCGGGCGTGGCGGTGCCGGCACCGAGCTTGGCCAGCAGCGGGTGGGCGGCCTCCGGGTGGGCCAGCCGCAGGTCCAGCGCGGCGAGCGCCCCGGCCAGCGTCTCGGGGTAGCCGGGGAAGGCCGCCCAGTCGGCGTCCTCGGAGGGCAGCAGCACCCGCCGGGGCCCGGTGACGGTCCGCCCGTCCGCGAGCGGCACGGGCAGCGCGCCGAGCGCCTCCGGGTCGGCCGCGCCGAGCGCCGCGTACAGGTTGCGCCACCAGGCCGGGTCGCGGTCCAGGCCGCCGAGCTGGTCGACCACCTCGGCCAGCGGCACCCGGCGCACGTTCAGCACCCGCAGCTCGGTGCGGCGCTCCAGCCCGGCCGGCAGCAGCCCGGGGAAGATCGGCGCCAGCGCCTCGACCACCGAGCCGTCCGCGCCCTCCAGCAGCGTCGCGTCCCGGGGCCGCAGCGCGGGCGTGCCCTCCTCGACGACGCCCGGGTGCGGCAGGAACGGCGTGCCGGGCAGCCGGGACAGCACGGCCGCGCGCAGCGCGTTGTCCAGCGCGCCCTGCCCGAGCGGGCCCGGCACCAGGCCGAGTGAGCCCAGGTCGGCGCCGCGGGCGCGCAGCAGCTCGGCGTAGCTGTCGGCGGCGCGCTCGGTGAGGAAGTCGGCGAGCGGGCCGGGGGCGAGGTGCCGACGGGTGGAGTCCAGCGGGTAGGAGGCGATCAGCAGCGCGGGCAGGCCGATCGGCTCGTCGCTGGGGGTGGGCGCGTGCAGCACCGGCTCGATCGCGGGCCGCTGCGGGGCGCCGTCCTCGGCGACCGGGACGGCCCAGGTCACGGTCCAGTACGGGCGGGTGCGCTCCTCGGTGGGCCGGTCGGCGAGCAGCTCGGCGTCCAGCCGGCCGGAGGCGCCGACGGTCTGCCAGACCGTCCGCCGCGGCAGCCCGCCCGCGTCGTCGGTGACGGTGACCTCGGTGACGCCGTCCGGGCGCGGCTCGGCGGCGCTGCGGGTGAGCGTCCGGGTGCCGTCCGGGGTCTCCACCACCACCTCGGCCAGGCCGGGCAGGGTGAGCAGCAGCGCGTCGTCGATGCCGGCCAGCAGCCGGCGGGTCAGGTCCTCGGCGGCGACGTCCCGCAGCGGCAGCACCACCACGGTGTCGTAGCCCTCGGGAGCCGGACCCTCGGCCGCGAACGGCAGCCGCAGCAGTGGCACGTGGCCGTCCCGGCGGCGCAGCTCGTCGGTCAGCGCGGGCTGCGCCGCGGCCAGCGCGCGGGCCTCGCCGAGCGACCAGCGCACCCCGCCCGCGGCGCCCAGCACGGCGGGCTCGTCGGTGACGGCGAGGACGGCGGCGAAGCCGACGCCGAACCGGCCGACGGCGGGCTCCTCACCGCGCTTGGAGGAGGCGCGCAGGGTGGACAGCGACTCGACGGCGGCCGCGTCCAGCGGGGCGCCGGTGTTGGCGGCGGCCAGCACGCCGTCGGCCAGGGTCAGCCGCAGCCGCCCGGGGCCGCGCCCGGCCCGCACCGCCGCGTCGGCCGCGTTCTGCGCCAACTCGACGACCAGGCGGTCGCGGTAGCCGCCGAGCGCCAGCTCCTCCTCGGCGTTGGCGTCCTCCCGGAACCGGGCCGGCGAAGCGGCCCAGGCGTCCAGCACCCGGCGCCGCAGCGCGGCGCTCCCGAACGGGTCCGCGAGGTGCTCGTCCGCGCCGCTGCCGATGATCCGAGGTTCCACTGGACCTGCCGCCTTCCGCCGCCCTGTACGTCGTAGAGGCATTCTTCCCTGCCCCACCGACTACTCCCGACCACGGCCCGGCCCGACTGCGCCCGTACCCGGAAGATCCGCAGGCCAACGGCCGTGAGCCGAGTTCGTCCTCGGACGGCAGGCCGGGGGCGCAGGAGCGCGGAGCGGGCCGTCAAGCGACGCGGGCTCAGGAACGCCCGGGCTCAGGGCAGTGCCGACTCAGGACAGTGCCGGCTCAGGAGTGGCCGAGCTCCTCCGCCGGGGCGTCCGGCTCGACCGAGCCGGAGGCGCGGTCCGGGTGGAGCTGCAGCGGCTCGACCACCAGCTCGTCCAGGATCAGCTCGGACGGCGCCGGCGGGGCCGGGATGACGGCCGCCTCGGAGTGCCCACCGCAGCCGTACGCGAAGGAGACGATCTGCCCGTCGGCCGGGCCGAACTCGTTGCCGCACACGCCGAAGGCCTGCCCGAGCGAGCCGCCGATCGGGATCAGGAAGCCGCAGCTGCCGCACGCGGCGGGCGCCGCCTGGGCCATCGGGGTCTGCGGGCCGTGGGACTTCTCCCAGCGGTCGGCGGCCAGGTGCAGCCCGAGCCGGGAGAGCACCCGGCTGCGGCCCATGCCGAGCTCCTCGGCGACGGCGTTGATCTGGGCGCGGGCCGGGGCGAGCTGGACGTGCGGGTCGGTGACGACCACGTCCTCCTCCGCCGCGAGGGCGGCGACCGCGGAGTTCGGCGCGGGCTCGTCCTCGCCGCTCCAGCCGGGCTCCAGCCGCGCGTCGTCGGCGCCGGTGGGCAGCAGGTCGCCGGGGCCCATGTCGCCCGGGCGCAGCCGCTCGCTCCACGGCACCCACTCCGGGGCCAGCACGGCGTCGGGGCCGGGCAGCAGCACGACCTCGTCGAGGGTGACGTTCTTGGCCCGCGGCGCCCGCGCCACAGTGACCGCCCAGTGCCAGCCGCGGTAGGCGGCGTCCAGGCAGTCGAAGCTGTGGGTGACGACGCGGTCGGCGTCCGCCTGGACGCCCAGGTGCGGGCCGACCGCCTCGGGTCCGACAGCCTCCTCGGCAGCCTGACGAGCGAGTTCGACGGCCTCGGCACAGAGCCGGTCGGGGGTACGGCTTCGCATCGCAGCACTCACGGCGTCGATTCTCTCCCAGTTCTTCTGTCGCCCACGGCGTGTTGCCTGTTCCGTCGCGGCTCGGTAGTCCCTCGTCCATTCTGCGCGACCCGGGGCCGCCGCGGGTACCGACCGCGCCGCTCGACCGGCCTGCCGGCGCCCGGCGCCCCGGCGGGCGGACCTTGGGCAGGCTACCCGCCGGTCGGCACCCCGGCACAGTCCGGGGCGGAGCCGAGCGTTCCGCGACCGCGCCGAGCGGACCCGAATCCCGCGTCGCCACGGCGAATCTGGGGCAGGATGGGCTTGTGGCGGACGACAACCCGTCGCAGCACGCACTGCGCCCCTCGCCGGCCGTCAGCCCCGGCGGGGCGGACGCCGTGTCGCGACACCGGCCCCCTGTTCCCGCTGCGGGCGAACCGCGGTCGGGGGACGGTGCCGAGGCGCCCACCGCCCGGGTCAGCCTGGAGAAGCAGGACGTTCCGAACGACGCCCGCACCCGTCACCTCGCCACCCTCGACGACGACCTGGACGAGGAGCTCCCCGAGCCCCGCCGCCACTTCCTGGTCCGCATCGCCTCCGCCACCGGCATCCGCGTCGGCAAGCTGGTGCACGGCACCGGCCGCCGGATCCGCCGGGCCACCTCCGCCGAGGGCGCCGGCGAGTCCGGCCTCGCCAAGCTGATCGAGCTGCACGCGCTGAACTCCTTCGGCGACATGCTGATCACCATCGCGCTGGCCTCCACCATCTTCTTCTCCGTCCCCACCGGCCAGGCCCGCGGCCGGGTCGCCCTCTACCTGCTGATCACCATGGCCCCGTTCGCCCTGCTGGCCCCGGTGATCGGCCCGCTGCTGGACCGGATCCCGCACGGCCGCCGGGCGGCCATGGCGATGTCGATGCTGGCCCGGGCCGCGCTGGCCTGGACGATGGCCGGGGTGATCTCCGGCGGCGGCATCGCGCTCTACCCGGAGGCGCTGGGCGTGCTGGTGGCGTCCAAGGCGTACGGGGTGGTGCGCAGCGTCGTGGTGCCCCGGCTGCTGCCGAGCCGGCTGTCCCTGGTGAAGGCGAACTCCCGGGTCACCCTGGCCGGGCTGCTGGCCACCGGCGTGGCGGCCGCGGTGGGCGGGCTGCTGCACCTGATCGGGCCGAGCTGGCCGCTGCGCGGTGCCTTCCTGGTGTTCGTGATCGGCACCCTGATGGCCTTCCACCTGCCGCACGAGGTCGACTCGGCGAAGGGCGAGCAGCGGGCCGTCCTGCACGCCGAGGTGCACGGCGAGGGCTCGCACCTGATCCACCACAAGCCGCCGAAGGTGAAGGCCTCGCTGCGCACCGTCGGCCCCTCGGTGGTGCTGGCGCTGCGGGCGATGGCGGCGATGCGCTGGCTGGTCGGCTTCCTGGTGTTCTTCCTGGCCTTCCTGCTGCGCACCGACCCGATCGGCGGCCTGCGGCCGACCGTGGCGCTGGGCCTGGTGGCGCTGGCGGCCGGGGTGGGCAACGCGCTGGGCTCGGTGCTGGGCTCCTGGCTGCGCACCCGGGGCCCGGAGGCGACGGTCACCGCGATGCTGCTGCTGGCGGCCTGTGTGACGGCGGCCGCCGCGCTCTGGTACGGCGTGGTGACGGTGGTTCTGGTCGCGGCCCTGGCCGGGATGGCGGCCTCGCTGGGCAAGCTGGCGCTGGACGCGCTGATCCAGCGGGACGTCCCGGAGGCGGTGCGGACCTCGGCGTTCGCCCGTTCGGAGACCCTGCTGCAGTTGTCCTGGGTGGCGGGCGGCGGGGTCGGCATCGTGCTGCCGCTGAACGGGGTGCTGGGCCTGTCGATCGCGGCCGCGGTGGTCGGTCTGGTGCTGCTGTGGACGGTCCACTCGCTGCTGCGGCTGGGCCGGTGGCGGCACCCGGCCGCGCCGCGGGTGGCCTGAATCCGGCGGTGGGGCAACACGCGGTGGCCGACCCCCGCGTAGCGTGATCGGCCCGGCCCGGTAGATTCTGACGCATGAGCCTCAATTCCCGTGTCATCGCCGCCCTCGGCGCCGTCGTCGTGGTCGGCGCCGGCACGGTCGGCGGGTCCATCGCCTACGCCTCCGGCCAGACCGAGATCAACTCCCACCGTGCCACCCTGACGGTCGGCAACTCCTCGATCACCGCTAACCCGCTGTGCTGGAACGGCGGCAGCCCGATCACCGAGGACATGCAGCAGAAGTGCCAGGACGACGCCGCCCAGGCGCTCAAGGACGGCACCCTGCCGACCCGCGACGTGACGGCGAGCGACCGGCTCGGCGTCGGTGTCAGCCCGAACGTGGCCAAGTCCGGCTGGTGGGCCTTCACCAACGGCGGCTCGACCAGCCAGGGCGGCCGCTACAGCCTGTTCTCGTACGCCCAGGGCCCGACCTTCTCCGGCACCCAGCAGGCCGGCAAGGCGCTGAACGCCAGCGGCAAGACCGTGGTCACCGTGGTCGAGGGCGACAAGAACTCGGACAACCCGATCGCCGTCTGGTACTTCCAGCTGAACACCCAGACCAGCTGACGATCCTGCGATGACCGCGCACGTCACCGACGCGCACCCCGAGCGGTCGGGCCCCGAACGGGCCCGGCTGCTCGTCGTCGTCGCGGTGCCCGCCGAGGCCGAGGCCGTCCTGCGCGGCCTGCCCGGCGGGGCCGCCGCCCTGCCGCTGCAGGGGGGTGTGCTGCACCGGGCGCACGGTGCTCCGGTGGACGTGCTGGCCGCCGGGGTCGGCCCCGGCGCCGCCGCGGCGGGCGCCTCCGCCGCGCTGGCCGCCCGTCCGTACGGGCTGGTCGCCTCGGCCGGGATCGCCGGCGGTTTCGCCCCGCACGCCCCGGTCGGCGCCACTGTGGTGGCCGACGCGATCGTGGCCGCCGACCTCGGTGCCGAGACCCCCGAGGGCTTCGCCGATGTCACCGAGCTGGGCTTCGGCACCGTCCGGCACACCCCTGCCCCGACCGCCGTGGCGCTGGCCGCCCGGGCGCTGGGCGCGCAGGGCATCGACGTCGTGGCCGGCCCGGTGCTGACCGTCTCCACCGTGACCGGCAGCGCCGGGCGGGCAGACGAGCTGGCCGCCCGGCATCCGGGCGCCGCCGCCGAGGCGATGGAGGGCTTCGGCGTGGCCGAGGCCGCCGCCTGGTACGGCGTACCGGCCTTCGAACTGCGGACCGTGTCCAACCCGGTGGGCCCGCGCGACCGGGCCGCCTGGCGGATCGGCGAGGCCTTGGCCGCCCTGGAGCGGGCCTTCGCCGCGCTGCCCGTCGCCGAACTGATCGAGGAGGCCGGCCGTGGCTGAACGGCTGAGCATCGCGTACTCGCCCTGCCCGAACGACACCTTCGTCTTCCACGCCTGGGCGCACGGCCTGGTGCCCGGGGCGGACGCCCCTGAGGTGACCTTCGCCGACATCGACATCACCAACGGCCTGGCCGAGCGCGGCGAGCTGGACGTGCTGAAGATCAGCTACGGCGCGCTGCCCTGGGTCCTGGAGGAGTACGCCCTGCTGCCCTGCGGCGGCGCGCTCGGGCGCGGCTGCGGTCCGCTGGTGCTCACCCTGCCGGGCGTGGGCTCGCCCGCGGAGCTCGCCGGGAAGACGGTGGCGGTGCCGTCCGAGCGCTCCACCGCCTACCTGCTGTTCCGGCTCTGGGCGGCCGAGGCGGTACCGGGCGGCTTCGGCGAGATCGTCGTGCTGCCGTTCCACGAGATCATGCCCGCCGTCCGGGACGGCCGGGTGGACGCCGGCCTGGTGATCCACGAGGCCCGCTTCACCTACCAGCAGTACGGCCTGCACAGCCTGGCCGACATGGGCGAGGCCTGGGAGGAGCGGACCGGCCTGCCGATCCCGCTCGGCGCGATCGTCGCCAAGCGCTCACTGGGCGCCGAGCGGCTGCGCGCCCTCGCCGACACGATCCGCGCCTCCGTCCGCCAGGCCTGGGCGGAGCCGGCGGCCAGCCGCGAGTACGTGCTGGCGCACGCCCAGGAGATGGACCCGGCGGTCGCCGACCAGCACATCGGGCTGTACGTGAACGAGTTCACCGCCGACCTCGGCGAGGAGGGCTACGGGGCCGTCCGCGCGCTGCTCACCCGGGCCGCCGCGGAGGGGCTGGTGCCCCCGCTCGACCCGGGTGCGCTCGCGTTCGGGTAGCCCCGGACTCCAGGGACTCCAGGGCACCCGAACGCGATGGCGCCGGGGCGCCGGGGGCGCCTCAGACGTCGAACTGGTCGGCCACCGCGCGCAGCAGGCCGGCCAGCTTCTGGCCGGTGGGCTTGGCCGGGTAGCGACCGCGCTGGAGGCCGGGCAGCACCGTGTCCAGGGTGGTGATCAGGTCCTGGACGATCGGCGCCATGTCGTCGGCGCTCCTGCGCTGGGCGGCGGCCACCGACGGCAGCGCCTCCAGCAGCTGCACGGCCATCGCCTGGTCCCCGCGATGGCCGGCGACCACGCCGAACTCGACCCGCTGGCCCGGCTTCAGCACGGTGACACCGGCGGGCAGCGCCTTGGTGTGGACGAAGACGTCGTCACCGTCGTCGCGCGACAGGAAGCCGAAGCCCTTCGTCTCGTTGAACCACTTGACCTGGCCGGTGGGCATCTCGAACAGTCCTCGAATGGGTGTGAGGGATCCCGGCCCTGGCCGGGGATCACTGGATGGTGTGGGAAAAAAGGACGGCCGACCTCGGCTCGACGCCCATGGGCGCTCACGGTCAGCGCGTCGTCGGGAGCAGACTAACGGTCCGTCACTGCCTCACCCGCGTTCCGCGAAGGAGGCGCGTTCCGAGGCCCGCCCGGGGCGACGGGAGCGCGGGGATCTCGCGGCCACGGGCGACCCGGTACTGGCACGGCCGGGGCGCTTCTCGGCACAGTCCATCGGCTCACACCTCCGGGTCTGAGGACACGGGACGCACCTGCAGCGCCCCTCGGCACCCCCTGCATACCCCCGCCCAGCAGGGATCAAAACGTTCAGCTGCCGGGAAACTGCGCAACGTGACCGACCCGCTCCGGTGGGCCGCCCCGGCGGCCGCTCTGCCAGACTGGGGGCACCCAGCGCAGCCCCGGAGGAGTGAGCAGTCGTGAGCAGCCAGAGCGCCGACCCCGGCGACGTGTACGTCAAGGCCGGGACGGTCGTCTTCGCCTTCGGCGCGCTCGCCACCATGGTCACCTTCGTCCCGCTGTTCCTGCACCTGACGCCGCTGCCGACGGCGATGTACTGGCTGAGCATGCTGATGCCGGCCGGTTTCCTGTCCGCGCTGACCGGGCTGTTCCTGAACGCCCGGGCGCAGCGCCGCCGGGTGGAGCCCCGGCAGCCCGCCTAGTTCGCCCCGAGGTGCCGGTCGAGCCACTCCGGGAAGCCGGTGAGGTCCGCGAGCACCACGTCCGCCCCGGCCTCGCGCAGCTCGTCCGCGCCGTACGGGCCGGTGGCCACGCCGACCGCGACCGCCTCCGCGTGCCGGGCGCCCCGGATGTCGCCGAGGTGGTCGCCGACGTAGATGCTCGCGCCGTGCGCGCGCAGCGCCTCGCCCTTGGTCTCCGCCCAGAGGTCGCCGATCACGATGTCCGCCGCCATCCCGGCGTGCTCCAGGTGGAGGTGGGCGTTCGGCTCGTACTTGCCGGTGATCACCGCGACCCGGCCGCCGTGGGCGCGGACCGCCTCGACGGCGGCGTGCGCGCCCGGGAGGGGCACGGTCGGGGCGAAGGCGTGGTCGCGGTACAGCTCGCGGTAGCGGGCGACGGCCCGCTCCGCCTCGTCCTCCGGGAACCAGTTGCGGATCTCGTTCAGCGGCGGCGGGCCGAGCCGGGTGACCACCAGGTCGGCGTCGATGTACGTTCCGGTCTCGGCGGAGAGCGCCTCGTAGGTGGCGCGAATACCCGGACGGGTGTCCAGCAGCGTCATGTCGAGGTCGAAACCGACGGTGAGCGGGGCGGTGGGGATCACGGGCATGCCGCCAGGCTATCCAACGGACACCGAGGGCGACGAAGGAATTTGCCCCGGCTTCCGGACGGAACTTAGGTTTACCTGAGTTGTCTGCGGAGAGGGCTCATGACCGACACCACCGCACCACACACCACCGCACCACCGGGAACGCGGCGCGCACCCCGCCGCCGAGCACTGTGGCTCGCCGCCTCGCTGGCCGCGCTGGCCGTCGCGGTACTGCTGAGCCTGGCGGTCGGCAGCCGCACCATCCCGTTCTCCGGGACGCTCCACGCGCTGCTGCACGGCGGCGACAGCGCCGACGCCGTGGTGATCCGGGAGCTGCGGCTGCCGCGGACGGTCGTCGGGCTGGCCGTCGGCGCGGCGCTCGGCCTGGCCGGGGCCGTGATGCAGGGCCTGACCCGCAACCCGATCGCCGACCCGGGCATCCTGGGCGTCTCCCAGGGCGCGGCGGCGGGCGTGGTGGTCGCCATTTCCGGCTTCGGCGTCTCCACCCTCACCGGGTACGTGTGGTTCGGCTTCGCCGGCGCGGTGATCGCCACCGTGCTGGTCTACGGCCTCGCCGGGCGCGGCCGGGGCGGGGCGACCCCGATCAAGCTGGCCCTGGCCGGCTCGGCGATGTCCGCCTTCATCGCCTCGCTCAACGCCCTGGTGCTGACCACGGACGCGGCCACCATGGACCAGTTCCGTTTCTGGCACGTCGGCTCGCTCTCCGGGCGCACGGCGGACGTCGCCTGGCAGCTGCTGCCGTTCCTCGCAGTCGGCACCCTGCTGGTGGTCGCGGTGGCCCGCGGCCTGGACGCGCTGGCGCTCGGCGAGGACACCGCCAAGGGCCTGGGCGCCAAGACCGGCCTGGTCCGCGCGGTCTGCGCCCTCGGTGCCACCGTCCTGACCGGCTCCGCGGTGGCCGCGGCCGGCCCGATCGCCTTCGTCGGCCTCGCCGTCCCGCACGCCGCCCGCGCCGTCGCCGGCGCCGACCACCGCTGGATCCTCGCCTTCTCCGCCGTCCTCGGCCCGGCCCTGCTGCTGCTCGCCGACACCTTCGGCCGGGTGCTCTTCCCGCCGTCGGAGGTCCCGGCCGGCGCGATGACGGCACTGGTCGGAGTGCCGGTGCTGGTGGCACTGGTCCGGCGCAGGAAGGTGGTGGCGGCATGACGTCGGTGTCCCTGCGCGGGTACTCCGTGGTGCGGGCCGGGCGGGCGTCCCTCCTGCTCCACCGGCGCTCCGCGGCCGCCGCCGTCGGGCTGCTCGTCGTGCTCGCCGCGACCGTCGTCGCCTCGCTCTGCCTCGGCGAGTCGACCGTCTCGCCCGGCGAGGTGGTCAAGGTGGTGCTCGGTCGGCCGAGCCCCGACGAGCTGGTGGTCGGGGAGTTCCGGCTGCCCCGCGTGGTGGTCGGGTTGCTGGTCGGGGCGGCGCTCGGGCTGGCCGGGGCGCTGGTCCAGACCGTCGCCCGCAATCCGCTGGCCAGCCCCGATGTGGTGGGCGTGACCTGGGGTGCGACCGCGACCGTCGTCGGGCTGATGGCGTACGGGGTGGTCGGCTCGACCGGGCAGGCGCCGTACGCGGCGGTCGGCGGCGGGCTGGTGGCCGGGCTGCTGGTGTACGCGCTGGCCTGGCGGCGCGGGCTGCACGCGCAGCGCTTCGTGCTGATCGGCATCGGGATCAGCGTGGCGCTGTCCTCCCTCACCTCGGTCTTCCTCACCAAGGGCGACGGCTTCCAGGCGCAGGCCGCCAAGGTCTGGATGACCGGCAGTCTGAACGGCTCCGGCTACGACCAGGCCGGCCGGCTGGCCTGGGTGCTGCTGGCGGCCCTGCCGGTGGCGCTGTGGGCGGCGCGCGCCCAGCGATCGATCTCCTTCGACGACGCCACCGCCGTCGGCCTCGGCCTGCGGCTGGACCGGATCCGGCTGGGCATGGCGCTGCTGGGCATCGTGCTGGCCTCCTGCGCGGCCGGCGCCGCCGGGCCGGTGGACTTCGTCGCGCTGATGGCCCCGCAGATCGCGCTGCGGCTGGCCCGTTCGGCGCAGATCCCGCTGTTCTGCTCGGCGCTGACCGGCGCGCTCGTCGTGGTGCTCGCCGACCTGATCGCCCGGCGCCTGCTCGCCCCGACCGAGCTGCCGGTGGGCGTGGTGACCGGCATGGTCGGCGCTCCGTACCTGATGTGGCTGCTGATCCTCCCCCGAACTCCGTTCGGGGGTACCCCCATCCGCCGTGGAGGTTCCTGATGACCCCGAGGACGCACCGCCTGGAGGCCCGGGGCCTCACCCTGGCCTACGAGGCGCGCACGGTCGTCGAGGGCCTCGACGTCCGCATCCCCGACGGCCGGGTGACGGTGATCGTCGGCCCGAACGCCTGCGGCAAGTCGACGCTGCTGCGCGCCCTCGGTCGGCTGCTGAGGCCCGTCCGGGGCGCCGTGCTGCTCGACGGGCTGGAGCTGGCGCGGATCCCCACCAAGCGGATCGCCCAGCGGCTCGGCCTGCTGCCGCAGTCGCCGACCGCCCCGGAGGGCATCTCGGTGGCGGACCTGGTCTCCCGGGGCCGCCAGCCGCACCAGAGCTGGTGGCAGCAGTGGTCGGCGGAGGACGAGGCGGCGGTCGCGGAGGCGCTGGAGCGCACCTCCACGGCGGAGCTGGCCGAGCGCAGCATGGACGAGCTGTCGGGCGGGCAGCGCCAGCGCGCCTGGATCGCGATGGCGCTCGCCCAGGGCACGGACATCCTGCTGCTGGACGAGCCGACCACCTACCTGGACATCGCCCACCAGGTGGAGGTGCTGGACCTGGTGCGCCGGCTGAACGTCGAGCGCGGCCGGACGGTGGTCGCCGTGCTGCACGACCTCAACCAGGCCGCCCGGTACGCCGACCACCTGGTGGCGATGCGGGACGGCCGGGTGGTGGCGCAGGGCGCGCCCGGGGAGGTGGTGACGGCGGAGCTGGTGCGGGAGGTGTTCGGGCTGGAGTCGGTGGTGGTGCCGGATCCGGTGACGGGCACGCCGTTGGTCGTTCCGGGTGCTCCGTGGGTGGCGGCGGAGGAAGCCTCGGAGGAAGCTGCGGAGGCCTGACGGCATGCGTGGCCGCCTGACGACATGTCCGGGCTCCTGCGCCATTAGTGGCCGCCCAATAGCACTTTAGGCATCATTTCGGACATAATCGACACGCTCCCGCCCGTTGCCGCGCCGCCTACGCCGGAGGACCCGCCGATGCCCCGGATCGCCCGCCGTACGCTCCTCGTCGGCCTCGGCGGCGCCGCGCTCGCGGCGTGCACGTCCGGGCAGTCGGCTCCGCCGACCACCAACAACCTCGGGGCGACCCCCACCCCTAACCCGGCGCCGCCGGTCACGGTGAACGCCGCGACCGGGCCGGTGCTGGTGCCCGGCGAGCCGCTGCGGGTGGTCGTGCTGGACACCGATGTGCTCGACTCCGCACTGACGCTCGGCATCACCCCGATCGGCGCCGCGCTCCCGGCCGCCGACACCCGCTTCCCGGAGTACTGGCCGGTCTCCCGTACGGCGGGCATCCGGCTGGTCGGCCCGGCCGGCGCGCCGGACCTCGCCGCCGTACGGGCCCTGCGGCCGGACCTGATCCTCTCCAACCAGACCCGCGACGGCGACCGGTACGGGCAGTTGAGCGCGCTCGCCCCGACCGTGCTCACCCAGACCACCGGGGCTCCGTGGAAGGCGAACTTCCAGTTGCACGCCCAGGCGTTGAGCCGGGTGGCGGCGGCCGCGGCCTTCGCCTCCGCGTACCAGAAGCACGCCGGACAGGTGGCGCAGGCGCTGGCGGCGGCGAAGCTGTCGGGGCGCAAGGTGAGCCTGGTGCGGTTCACGGAGGGCGGCGGGATCCGGCTGTTCGGGCGGCAGAGCTTCCCCGGGAGCGTGCTCGCCGAGGCCGGGGTCGGGCGGCCGGATCCGCAGAACGTCGACCAGTCGGACTTCGAGATCCCGCCGGACCAGATCGGCAAGGCCGACGGCGACCTGCTGCTGTACGCGACCTACGGCGATCCGGAGCGGGCGGGCGCCAACGCGACGCTGGCGAGCCCGGGCTGGCAGGCGCTGGGGGCGGTGAAGGCGCACCGGGCGTTCCCGGTGGACGACCAGCTGTGGTTCCAGGGGATCGGGTACACGGGCGCCAACTTCATGCTGGACGAGCTGCAGCGCTTCCTCGGCTTCCCCGGGGCATAGTCCGTCCACTGACGACAAGTCGACTTGGTGAGGACTGTGCGGCCGACCGGCACTTCCGCCACAATGGGCCGCCATCGTCACATCCGACCCGGGGGAAACACCATGTCAACTGCGGTGGCTCCGACCGCTCCCGACGCCCGGGGCCGGGCCGCCGTCGAGGCGGCCTCGGCCGCCGCCTGATTCAGCGCGAACTCGCGTAGCGGGCCGGGGAGATGCCGACCGCTGCGGTGAAGTCCCGGGTGAGGTGGGCCTGGTCGGCGTAGCCGAGTTCCACGGCCAGCGCCGCCAGGTCCAACCCACCTTCTGCAGCCGCTCGTTCGGCGGCCTCGTGCAGCCGGGCACGGCGCAGCACCCACTTCGGGGAGGCCCCGACGTACTCGGCGAACAGCCGCTGGAGGCTGCGGACGGTCACGCCCAGCTCGCGGGCCAGGTCGTCCACCCGGAACAGGTCCGGGGAGCCGGTGATCCGGTCCACCATGGCGGCGACCTCCTCGGCGACCGGGTCGGGCGCGGGGAGGCGGGGCAGCAGGAAGGCGTCGGCCCGCTCGGCGCCCGGCACGTCGAGGATCCGGGCGTTGCACCGGTCCGCCTCCGGGCCGAAGTACTCGGCGGCAGGGACGGACCGATCAGCGAGGACGCTCACCGGGTGCCCGGCGAAGGGGCGGAAGGCACCCGGGCGGAACTTCACGCCCAGCACGTGCCCGGCACCCTCCAGGCGGCGGACGAAGAGCGAGCGGTCCACCCCGTACACGCGGGCCTGCGGGGCCTCGAAGACCAGGTGGACGTTGGGGTGGGCGAGCACCTTCTGCTCGTACGGGGGCAGGCCGGTCAGGTCCCAGCGCACCAGCCAGTAGAACTCCACGAAGCGCGCCACGGCGGGCGCGGGCGCGAGCCGCTCCACGCTGATCAGCTCGGCGGCCTTGGCGGGGTGGAGCACGCCTCGGCCGAGATCGGGAGAGTCCATGGCGGCCAGGCTAGTCGTCGCGTTTCTTCAAGACCTCGCGGTGCGGCCCGACGCAGGATCGGGGCATGAACGCTCACCCGATGCACCCGTTCCTGGCCCGCGCCGCCTCCGCCGCGGCCGGTGTCGCCGCCGCCGTCCCGGCCGGGCAGCGGCTGGACGCGCCGACGCCCTGCGGGGAGTTCGACACGCGCGCGCTGATCAACCACTGGGTGCTCTACACCTCGCACGGCCTGGAGCACCGGGCCCGGCGGGCCGAGCTGTCCGAGGAGCTGACCGCCCGGGACTTCACCGTGGACGCCGACTGGCGCTCCGCCTACGCGGCGCAGCTGGAGCGGGCCGTCGCGGCCTGGGGCGAGCCGGCCGCCTGGGCCGGGGACGTCGACCTCGGCGGATCGCCGGTTCCGGCGGTGGGGATCGCGCGAATGCTGATCCTGGAGCTGGTGCTGCACGGCTGGGACATCGCGCGGGCGGTCGGCGGGGAGATCACGGTCGACGAGGAACTCGCTCTGTTGACCCTGGAGATCGTCGAGGAGAACGCCGAGCTGTACCGGCAGTACGCGGGCTTCGCCGGGGTCGTTTCCGTGCCGGACGACGCCTCGGCGTGGGACCGCGCGCTGGCCGCCTCCGGGCGCGATCCGCACTGGAAGGGCTGATGGGGGAAGGGCCTCCTGCCGGGAAGGGCGGGCAGGCTACGTCTCGGCGCGCTGGGTGACCTGAGCACTGGTTTGGTCGCCGAGGAACTCGTACCAGCAGCGTTGCAGCGCCGGGTAGTGCGTGGCCGCCTCGACGAGACCGAGAAACGACTTCACGGTGACAGCGAGCCGATCCTGCAGTTCGGTGTCGTTCAGGTCGCCGCTGTCGCCGAACGCCTGGTGGGCCCTCGTCAGGCTGAACATGTCCGGATAGACACGGGCCCCGAGATGTTCCAGCGGAACGCGGAGCGCCCACAGTCCCCGGTTTCCTCCCATCATGGAGGGCGAAGCCGAGACCAGCAGGGCGTGCTTGTCCTTGAACGGCTGCGGGCGAAAGCGTGACAGCCAGTCGATCGCGTTCTTCACCACGCCGGGGACCGACGCGTTGTACTCCGGCGAGGCGAGCACGAACGCGTGCGCTGCCTGAAGGCGATCGCGCAGGGCGACGGAGTTCTGCGGCTGGCCCTGGACGGTCTCGACGTCCCCGTCGTACGACGGCATGTCGAAGTCCCGCAGGTGGGCGAGATCGACGGCGGCGCCGTTCTCGGACAGCAGCTTGGCGGTCAGCCCGGCCAGCTGCCCGTTGAACGATCCCGCCCGATAGGACCCGGACAGCACCAGCACGCGCAGCGGCTCTGGATTCGCACTCACATGTGCCACCCTGCCACGCGACCGCCCGCCTCGCCGCCCGCGCTGGTCCGAACGCGGGCGGCTGATCGCGGGCGGCTGATCGCGCGCCAGTGAGCGAAGTTCTAGGAGCCCGCCAACGCCTTCCGCAGCTTGGCACGCAGGAGGCGGACGGCCGGGGACTGCTGGTCGCGGCGGGCGATGAGCCCGAGGCGGGCGTGGGTGGCGGCGTCGGTGAGTGGGACGGCCCGCAGTCCGGCGCCCTGGGCGGAGGAGGCGCTGAGGACGGCGACCCCGGCGCCGCGCTCGGCGAGGCGGAGCAGGGCCACCGGGGAGCTGGCGTCGATGTCCACGCGGGCGTCGAGACCGAGGTGGGCGCAGGAGCGCTCGTAAGCGGCGCGGATGCCGGTACCGGCGGAGAGGCAGAGGATCTTCTCGCCGCGCAGGTCCTGCAGCTGCAACTCGGCTCGGTCGAGGGGGTGTCCGGTCGGGACGACGGCGGCAAGCGGCTCGTCGATGACGACGGTGGCCTCCAGGCCCGGGGAGACCTCGCCCGCGTAGCCGATCAGGGCCAGGTCGAGGGCGCCGGACAGGACCTGCGACTGCAGCAGCTCGGAGTGGCCCTCGTGCAGGCTCAGTTCGATGCCGGGGTGAGTACGGCCGAGGTCGGCAACGGTGTCCAGGAACGGCGGGATGGAGCAGCCGGTGATCATGCCGAGGCGGACCCGGCCGCGTACGGCGTCGGCGAACTCGGCGGCGGTGTGCTGGATGGCGTCGAGGGTGGCGAGGGCGTTCTTGGCGAGCGGGAGAACGGCCTCGCCGGCGGGGGTGAGCTGGACGCGGCGGCCGGCGCGGTCGAGGAGTTGCTGTCCCAACTCGCGCTCCAGTTTGGCAACTTGGGTGCTGATGCCGGACTGGCTGACGTGCAGGCGGTTGGCGGCCGCCGTGAAGGAGCCCTCGTCGACGACGGCGGCGAAGTAGCGCAGCTGGTGCATCTCCATAACTGCTGATGATAGTTGGCATCTGATCTATCTGTTGGACGGATGGATGGGAGGTCGGGAGGATGGAGGCATGACGACGACGAAGACTGCGCGCGAGCTGGCCGAGACCTACTTCACCGCCTGGGAGGCGGGCGACTTCGACACCATCCGGGGGCTGCTGGCCGACGACGTGGACTTCGTCGGGGCGCTGGGCACGGCATCGGGGATCGAGGAGGCGCTGGGCGGGCTGAAGGGCCTCGGGCAGGTGCTGGAGAAGATCGACGTGAAGGTGCGAGTGGCGGAGGGCGATGAGGTGATCACCTGGTTCGAGCTGTGCACCACGGTTGCGCCGCCGGCGCCGACGGCGAACTGGATGCACGTGGAGAACGGGAAGATCGCCCGGATCCGGGTGACCTTCGACCCGCGCGGGCTGCTGGCGGGCTTCGAGAAGAAGAGCTGAATTCGACGGAACAGGAGGGCCGTGATCGCCGGGGGCGGTGACGGCCCTCTTCGGCTGTTCGCGCTCAGGCGTCCTCGTCGGGCGGAGTCGCCCTGAGGGCGGTGATGACGCCCAGGGCGACCGTGGCGACCGCGAGGGCGAGGAGGACGGCGAAGGCCGCCCCGATCAGGAATCGCACGGGCGCTCGCGGTCCGCGTCGAGGAGCAGGGTGAGGAGGTTGAGAAGGGTTGAGGCCGGGGCCGTGTTGAAGCGGACGAGGACGCGGCCGTCGATGGTCCTGTCGGTGTCGGCCGAGGGCCAGATGAGGCCGAACTTCTTTCCGCGCTCCTGGAGTTCGGCAAGGAGGGTGCGGATGTGGTCCTCGGTGTAGGCCGGGATCCGGGGATCGGTCGGCTTCATCGGGCGGCGGGGGACGGGCATCAGGCGGCGTCCAGCTCGAACCAGATGCACTTGCCACGCTCCTGCGGGTCGACGCCCCAGCGGTGGGTAAGGCCGGCGACGAGCTGGAGGCCCCGCCCGGACTCGGCGAGGAGGGCGAGGGGCTGCGACTCGGGGAGCATCGGGCTCTCGTCGGAGACGGAGACCCGGAGGACCTTGCGGAGGAAGAGGATCTGGACGATCGGCGCAGGCGTGTGGCCGTGCCGCCAGGCGTTCACGAGCAGCTCGCCGAGGGCGAGTTCGGCGTCGAAGGTGGCGGAGGGGTGCCAGCCGGAGCGGATCATCGCGTCGCGGAGGGACTGGCGGGTGAGGGCGAAGGAGGGCGTGTTGAGGTGACGCATGGGAAGTCTCCCGGGCGTGATTGAGGAGGGAGATCCGGCGGACATGGGTCGCCGTGAACCAGGCCAGGCAAATGGGCATGGCTGCTCTGCGGAGCCTGCTAGCAGGCGTTACTGACGATCCGTCGGATCGATGTGAGAACGACCATAACGCACCTTGACTACAATTGAAGGCAATCCGGCTCAGGTTCCCCCTTCCGTGCGAAGCGCGGCAGACTGGCCCCACGCGCCCCACGGAGAGGACACCATGCCGCTACGTCGCGAACCGACCTTGCGCCAGCGCCGGCTGGGCACAGAGATGCGAAAGATGCGCGAGCAGGCAGGATTCGGAGGCAGCCAACTCGCCCGATCGCTTGGCCTGGCGCCAACCCAGGTGACCCAGATGGAGACCGGGAAGATCGGCGTCAGTGCCGAACGTCTGCGCACAGTCGCCGCAGCGTGCAGTTGCTCCAACGCTCCCCTCATCGACGCCCTCGCAGAGATGGCCGTCGAACGCAGGAAGGGGTGGTGGGAGGAGTATCGCGGAGCAGTCTCCTCAGACCTGCTCGACCTCGCAGAACTTGAGGACACCGCAACACGCCTCGTCGCCTACACGATCACGTTCGTACCTGGGCTGCTGCAAACCGACGCCTACGCCGCCTCAGTCTTCGCCCGAGCCATCCCGCCATTGCCTCAGCACGAGGTCGATGTCCGTATGGACTTCCGGATGAAGCGGCAGCAAATCATCCGTCCAAATGGTGTGCCCTACCGCGCGTTCATCCACGAAGCAGCTCTCCGAATGCAGTTCAGTGGCCCAAAGGTTCTCGCTGAGCAGCTCGAAGCTCTCATCAGGCACTCCGAGACCCCAGAGGTCTCGATCCGCGCGGTACCGTTCGATATCGAGTCCCTGCCCGGCCCGAGCGAGAACTTCATCTACGCAGAAGGCCCTGTGCCCGAGCTGGACTCAGTGCAGATCGACACCACCCACAACAGCCTGATCCTCGACTCTCCTGCACCACTCGCGAGCTACCGCGAGATCCTTGATCGGATGGCTTCCGTTGCACTCTCGGAGGAGGAGTCACGAGACTTCATCCGGCAGATCAAGAAGGAGATAGAGAGCAAACATGGATAGCTCCGTGTGGCAGAAGTCCAGTTACTCCGGCGCAAACAATGCGTGCGTCGAAGTCCGCACGGTTGGCGCCGCCGTCGAAGTACGCGAGTCCGATGAGGGCCACCTCATCATCCGGACTACCCCGACCGTCCTCGCTGCCCTCCTCCACGGCATCAAGGCCGGCGAGTTCGACCATCACGCCTGATGCGCAGCGGGAGTAGGAAGTCGGTCTCGCGACTCTGCTGGCGAAGTCGCTCGGGATGGGTGTTGGGCAGCAGGCACCCGCCGGTTGTTGCAGGTCGGCGGACCGGACCAACCACTTCGCCAGCAGAGTCGCGGGGTCGACTTCCTGTGCTCGGAGAATCCCGTCGGCACGATGGCCCCAAGATGGGCCAAGCCCCAGGCCGGAGGCCTGGGGCTTGGGGGCTTGCGTTCGCGCGTGCTACTTGAGCGGCGTGCCGCCCGCGTTGTGGTTGGCGGTCGTCTTGTTGATCAGGTTCCTGCCGTCGGTCTCGGGCGTGGTCTGCTCCGACCAGCCGGCGCCGAACAGGAGGGCGCCGACGTGCGCGTTCGCCACCTGGTCCATATGCGAGAAGAACCAGTCGACCTTGTCGTCCTTGTAGTGGCCGGGGGTGTTGTTCCCCGCCATGTTGCCAAGGGGGATCTGCCACAGGACCACCGGCTTGCCCACCGACTCGGACATCGTCTTGTAGAACGCGAGCGCGGCGAAGCCCTTCTGGTCGTTCCAGAAGGTGTCCTTGCTGCCGTGGGCGGGCAGCGCGTACCAGCCCGCGTCGCGGTCCGTCACGTCGGTGACCAGGAAGTCGGCGTTCTTCGCCCCGAGGTCCGCGTAGTCCTTGACGCACTGCGGGGTGTTCTGCTGCCAGTCGAAGCAGGACAGGTGCAGTCCCACGCCGGTGTTCGGCGCGTACTTGTGCCCCATCGCGATCAGGCACTGGGCCAGGCCGGAGGCGCTGTTCTCCTGCGATCCGCAGTCCGTCGGGTTCGCGGCCTTGACCTGCGCGGAGACCTGGTGCGGATTGCCGAGCGACCGGACGTAGCCCCAGAAGTCCGGCTCGATGTCGACCATGTCCTGCGCGGTGCCGATCTTCTGGAGGAAGAAGCGGTAGTCGTTCATGTACTTGGTGAGCAGGTCGGCCCGGTTGATGGCCTGGACCTCGCCGGGACCGTCGCCCTGGCCCGCCATGTCTCCGAGGTCGCGCAGCGAGTACCAGGTGAAGTGGAACTTCTGCGGGCGCGGCTTGCCCTGGTACGTCGCCTTGGACGCGCGGTCGTTGTCCACGGTCACCTGGGTGCCGGGCGCCGTGGTGTCGCCGGTCCAGCAGCCCCACCAGCCCGACCACTCGGCCTTGCAGCGCGAGGCCGTGTAGGCGTCGGACGAGGGCGCGGGCTGGCTGTGGATGTAGGCGTACCGGACGTCGAACGGCGCGGCGTTCGCCGTGGCGTCGTCCATCAGGCCGCCGATGAGGATCGTGCTGCTCCCCATGATCCGCTTCGCCGAGCTGCCGCCGGAACTCCCCGCGTTGCTGCTGCCGTTGCCGGAGCTGCCCGTGTTGCTGCTGCCGCCGCTGCTGGAGCTGCCCGTGCTGCCGCTGCCGCTGTCGCCGTTGCTGCCGCCGCCGCTGACACTACCGGCCGGGATGAGCTGCCACTGCTGCTGGGGGCCGTTCCAGTCGTGGAACTGGGCGATGTGGCTCCCGTCGGTCTTGGAGCCGCCAGGGACCTCAACGGCATTGCCGCTGAAGCGGTTGATCAGACGCACGTAGCCGTCCGACGACTTCTCCAGGTGGAACTGCTGGTTGGCGCCGTTCAGGTCGCGCCACTGCACCAGCTCGGAGCCCTCGGTCGTCGACCAGTTGTAGTCGTCCAGCACCTTGCCGGAGTTCCGGTTCTGCAGCCGGTAGTTCCCGTCACCCGAGTCGATGAACTTCCACTGCTGGTTGGTCGCGCCGCTACGGTTCCACTGCGCCAGCGGAGCACCGTCGTTCGTGGCGAAGCCGTAGTCGTCCAGCGCCTTGCCGGTGCTGCGGTTGACCAGCATGTACCAGGAGTTCGTGTCCACGGTGGTTCCCGCCGAGGCCGTGTTGACCACGGCCACGGAGCCACCCACGACCGCCAGGCCGACGGCTGCCCAGAAACCCCGGCGCTGGTACAGCCGACGGCGGCGATGCGTCTGCCGCTCCCCCGGAACGGTCGAGCGGGACGACGCGCGACCACGGCGGGCGCGGCCGCCGGGCGACGCCTCCGGCGACGTGGATGAGCGAGGGAACATGTCGATGCTCACTTTCAGCCATTGCCTCTGACCGGACCGCCTGCCCGGACACCACCCAGTGGTCACCGCCCCGGGGAAAGGTTGCCGCGGGCCGAGAGAATTCTTTTCGGGCATCGCGGGCCTCGTGATCGACGCCGGCCACGGCTGATGGGCGGAACAGGAAGTCGGACGGGCGACTCTGCTGGCGCAGTCGCTCGGGATGGGTGTTGGGCAGCAGGCACCCGCCGGTTGTTGCAGGTCGGCGGACCGGACCAACCACTTCGCCAGCAGAGTCGTCTCGCCGACTTCCTACTCCCCGCCCGTGCCATGCTGGCCGCCATGAAGATCGCCGCAGCCCAACTGACCTGCGTCCCCGCCGACATCCCCGCCAACGTCCGGCAGCTCGTCACCCTCGCCGGACAGGCGCGCTCGCAGGACGCCGAGCTGATCGTCTTCCCCGAACTCACCCTGACCGGGTACGAGCTCGAAGCCACGGCCGCCGATCCCGACCTCTGGGTGACCGCAGACGACGCCCGCCTGGACACCTTGCGATCCACCGGGATCGCCACCGTCGTCAACTGCGCCGTCCCCACCGACGGACCCCGGCCCGCCATCGGCACATACGTCTACGGCAGCGACGGCGAGCTGATCACCACGTACCTCAAGCAGCACCTCTACGAGAACGAGCAGGGCATCTTCACCGCAGGCGACCAGGACGGCCGCTTCGAACTGGGCGGCCTCCGCTTCGCGCTCGCCACCTGCTTCGACAACCACTTCCCCGACCTCACCGCCCGAGGCGCCGCCGACGGCTGCCACGTGCACCTGGCCAGCTCCCTCTACGGCACCGGCAACGGCATCCACGAGCGGGCAACCGTCTACCCGGGCATCGCCAAGGACACGGACACGCACGTCGTCCTCGCCAACCACGTCGGCCCGTCGGGCCCGTGGACCGGCTGCGGCGGCGCCGCCCTGTGGGCCCCGGGCGGGGCACTCCTGACCGAGGCCGACGGCCACACCACCACGGTGGCCGTCGCCGACATCCTCTAGCGCTGTGACCGGCAAGGTCGCCGGATCGGGGTGGCCTGAGCCCGTTGTCAGAGCCTCCCGATAGCGTGCCGGCAGCCAGCTGCGACTGATCTCCGGGAGGACAACCATGGACATCCTGCTCATCGCCGGCCTGTGGCTCGACGGATCCGCATGGGACGAGGTCGCGTCCGAACTCACCGCGCTCGGCCACCGTCCAGTGCCGCTCGCCCTCCCCGGCCAGGGTGACGGCGCCGCCTCCGCGACGCTCGACGACCAGCTGGCAGCAGTGGTCGCCGCCGTTGACGCGGCGCCCGGCAAGCCCCTGGTGGTGGGGCACTCCGCCGCATCGAGCCTGGCCTGGCTGGCTGCGGACGCGCGTCCGGAGAAGGTCGCCAAGGTCGCACTGATCGGCGGCTTCCCCGCCGCCGACGGGCGGGCTTATGCCGATCACTTCGCGATCGAGGGCGGCGCCATGCCCTTCCCGGGCTGGGGCCCCTTCGAGGGAGCGGACTCCGCCGACCTGGACCAGGAGACCCGGCACCGCCTCGCGTCCGCCGCCGTCCCCGTCCCCGAGGGGGTCGCCAGGGGAGTCGTGCGCCTGACCGACGAGCGCCGCTTCGACGTCCCCGTCGTGGTCGTCTGCCCCGAGTTCACCCCTGCCCAGGCGGAGGAGTGGATCGCCGCCGGCGAGAGCCCCGACCTCGCCCGCGTCACCCGCCTCGAGTACGTGGACCTCGACTCGGGCCACTGGCCGATGGCCACCCGCCCCGGCGATCTCGCCCGCGTCCTATCAGAGGCCGCGAGCTCGTAGTGCTGTGGCGGGGTGGGTGTTCATGCCGCTGCCGGTAGTGATCCGCAGCCCCAGCGGATGCCCTTTTCGCTGCGGATGGGTTGGCGGTGCCTTGCGGCGCCGGTTGATGCTCCTACAGATGACACGTCGGAGTGGGAAGTCGGCCCGGCCGACTTCCCACTCCGCCCCCCTCAGCCGCCGGAGCGGATCGGCTCGCCCGTCCGGTGCAGGTGGCCGAGGATCTCGCGGTACGAGCGGAGCAGGCCCGTCTCGTAGTACGGGATGCCCTTCTCCGCGCAGAACTCCCGGGTGATCCGGGCGGCCCGCCCGAGTGCGGGGGTGGGCATGCTGGGGAAGAGGTGGTGCTCCACCTGGTAGTTGAGGCCGCCCATCACCGAGTCGAGGACCGGGCCGCCTCGGACGTTGCGCGAGGTGAGCACCTGGCGGCGCAGGAAGTCGAGCCTCATCTCCGGGGTCACCATCAGCATGCCCTTGTGGTTCGGGGCGAAGACGCAGCCCAGGTAGACGCCCAGCAGCGCCTGGTGCACGGCGAGGAAGGCGACCGCCTTGCCGACCGGGAGGGCCGCGAAGACCAGGCCGAAGTAGGCCGCGAAGTGGACGACCAGCAGCGCGCCCTCCAGCAGCGGCCGCTTCATCACCGGGCTGCGCAGCGCGCGGAAGCTGTTGAAGCTGAGGTTGAGGCCCTCCAGCAGGAGCAGCGGGAAGAACAGGTACGCCTGCCGGCGGCCGATGAACCGGGCGAGTCCGCTCGCCTGCCGGGCCTGCCGCTGGGACCACACGACGAGGTCGGGAGAGACGTCCGGGTCCCGTTCCTCGTGGTTCGGGTTGGCGTGGTGGCGGGTGTGCTTGTTCATCCACCAGCCGTAGCTCATGCCCATCAGCAGGTTGGCGGCGATCCGGCCGCCGATCTCGCTCGGCAGGCGTCGGCTGAACACCTGGCGGTGCGCCAGGTCGTGCGAGAGCAGGCCGATCTGGGCGAAGACGACGGACATCGCTGCCGCCAGGCCGAGTTGCCACCAGGTGTCGCCCAGCGCGAGGAGTGCCCACCAGCCGCCGAGGAACGCGGCGAGCACCAGGCCGGCGCGGACGGCGTAGTAGCCGGGGCGCCGGTCGAGCAGGCCCTCGGCGGCTATCCGACGGCTCAACCGGGCGAAGTCGCTGCCACCGCCCTCCGGTTGTGGAGCGGGGGCCTCGGGAGCCTTGGTCATCGTCACGGACTGTGTGGGCATGCTCCGAGTCTGGTTCGACGGGCGGCTGCGAAGAACGGGGAAAGCACCCGTCCCGTGCGGGTGTTAACCCCCGCACCACGAGGGGCGTCAGCAGGCCGGGACGCCCCGGCCTCGCGGGGCAGCGTGTCGGAGCCACGGTCTACGCTCCCCATCACCTACGAGCCCTGGGGAAGACCGGATGTCCTACGACGATGACGACGATTACGAGTACCTGCCCGCACTGATCACGGCCCTGACCGACCCGTCCGAGGGGGAGTGGACCATCGACGGCTGGCGGATCGCGCGGCTCGGCCTGGTCCAGGGGTCCGCCGAGTACGGCACGATCTACGACCCGCTGGGACCGGAGGCCACGGGCTTTCCGATGCGGCCCGGCGGCACGCCGGTCTACCTGGTCTCCAGCGAGGACGCGCCCGAGGAGCCGGTGGCCGCTCTGGTGCACCCCAGCGACACCATCCCGGTTCGGACGGAGGACTGGGGCGACCGCGTGGCGACCCCCTCCGGCCTGGCCGTGCTGCACGCGAACCCCACCAACAACTGGATCGAACCGGCCGCCCAGATCGTCAAGCGCACCTGGGCCGTACTGCACGCACGCGCCGCCGAGGGCGACGACTGGATGCTGGAGAACTTCCGCGAGATGCTCCAGCACGTCAGGGTGGACCCGACCGACTGGCCGGTGGAACCGGTCGAGGGCGACTTCGAGAACAACTGGCTGATGATCCCGGACGAGGCCGGCACCGGCACCGTGCTGGGCATCCTGGTCGACCCGGACGGCTCCAACACGACCGCGTGCCTGGACGCCGAGGGCAACACGGTGGCGGCCCTGCTCACCTTCGGCTTCTGACCCGACCGAGCAACCCCAGCATGGTGGCCCCCCGCACGGGGGCCACCCGACGGCCGTGGCCGCTCAGGCCTTGCCGCCGCCGCCCTGCCAGGCGGCGCGCTGGCGGAGGGAGGTGCGGTTGCCGTCCGGGTCCACGGTCTCGATGCGGACGCCGAAGCCGTAGTCCTCCGGTTCGGGCTGCTCGAAGACCACGCCTCGCTCGCGCAGCACCTCGAAGTCCGCCCGCAGGTCGTCCGACTCGATGAGGAGCGGGCCGGGCGCGGCTGCGCCGGACCGGCGTCCGGCGGGCTGTCCCGCGGCCGGGGCGTGCCGCCAGAGGACGGCAGGATGCAGGACAGGATCGCGGCCACCACCTCCCGGGGGGGCGCACGCCTCTCCGATCCAGCGTTCCATCCGGGCCCGGAGCTGGGTGCCGAGCCTGGCCAGGGCGTCCAGCAGCAGGCCCTGCTTGGTCGTGAAGGCTCCCGGGAGTTCGACGACGGGCCCGGGGCCCGCACTGCCGTCACGCCATCTGACGCCGCGCCACCTGGCGGCGGACCGCCCAGACCGCTCCGCCGAGGACGAAGCCGTAGACGGACACCAGCCCGTGGCCGTTCTCCTGGGCGAACCACATCGCCAGGCCCAGCGCCGGGACGCCGGCCGCCAGGGCGAGCTCCTTGGGCAGGCGGGTGCGGGTGAGGAAGGCGAGGGCGAGGGTGGCGCCGAGGAAGTAGGTGGCGCCGGAGCTGCCGGCGAAGTTGCGGGGGTCGGTGCTGGGGCCGCGGCCGAACCCGAGCAGGCTGTCGATCCGGCCGGGCAGCAGGATGCCGGCCAGGAAGAAGCCGAGGGTGAGCGGGCCGCCCCAGTACCACTGGGCGAGCGCGGCTACGGCGGCGAGGGTGACGAGGTTCCACAGGCCGCCGAAGAGGCCGCCGTTCTGCATGAAGACCGAGGTGAACTCGCGCCACCAGCCGGACTTGGCGGGGTCCGCGTCCAGCGCGTCCATGGCGCCGGACCAGACCAGCTGGAGCAGGACGCCGCCGACGCCGATCGCGGTCAGGGCGACCGCCGCCCACGGGACCGGCCGCCCGCGCAGGGTGTCGCGACCGACCACGCCGAGCCCGCAGTTGACCATCATGACCATCAGCGCGGCCGTGGTCACGTTGAAGACGATCGCCCCCATGACTGCCACTCCCCCCGGACTCCGGCATTCCAACACCGTTCGAAACCTGATGGCGCAAAGCTAGCACAGTTTTCGAACGGTGTTTGAAAACGATGTACGGTGGATCCATGAAGCTCACCAAGGAGCGCATCGTCGACGCGGGCATGGCCGTATTCGCCGAGGTCGGCTACCAGAACCTGTCCATGCGCCAGGTCGCCGACCGCCTCAACGCCCACGCCGGCAGCCTCTACTACCACGTACGCGGCAAGGACGAACTGCTCGCCCTGATGGCCGACCGGGTCTGCCGCCGGGCCCACGACGCGGGCACCGAAGCCCTGTCCGCCCTCCCGCCCACCGCCACCTGGCAGGCCCACATCGAGGCCCAGGCCACCGCCCTGCGCCTCGAAATCAAGCAGCACCCCGGCGGCGCCCAGCTCCTCGCCGAGAGCCCCGGCGTACTCAGCACCGGCGGCCTCGCCCTGATGGAACGCCTACTGCGCACCCTCCTCGACGCCGGACTGCCCCCCGCCCACTGCGGCATCGCCGCCGACACCCTGCTCAGCCACGTCACCGGCTTCGTGCTCCAGGAACAGAACCAGCCGGCCGCCGCACCCACCGTCACCGCCGAGCTCTACGCCGAACTGTGCGAGCGGTTCCCCCTGGTCATGGGCGACTTGATTCCACGGCTGAGCCAGGACGAGAAGTTCGCGCGAAGCATCCGCCTGCTCTGCACGGGCTTCGCGGCACTCCGCTAGCCGACGGAGACCGGCCGGGCCCGGCCGGACGGGATCAGTAGGTGTCGTCCGGCAGGCCGCGGCGCCACTCCTGGAACCGGTCGAACCAGCGGATCCAGTCCGCGAGCCGACTGTCCTCGGCGACGAACAGGGAGCCGATCGCACTGGCCGGGTCGACGAGCGGGATGGAGAACTCCATCCGCTCCTCCATGTCCTCCAGGCAGTCCTGCTCGTACTCCGTCAGGCTGTCCCGGGCGTACGTCACCAGCGGGTAGCCGCCGGCCGGCGGGCGAGGGTCCGGCAGAACGGGAATGCAGCGCCACATCACCCCACAGCGCCGAATGAGGGTCTCGCCCATGTACCAGGCGGCAACCTCCAGCAGCGGGGTGTCCCGGGCGGCCCGGACCTCCTCCCAGGTGTCGAACCGGCCGAGGAGCAGCGACTGGAGGCGGTCCAACGAGGCGGGCTCGAAGTCCCAGCCGCCACCGTTCTCCTCCGCCCACACGGGAAACGCCTCGCGCTGCGCGGCGAGCCACCCGGCCAGCCGGGGATTGTCGGCCCACTCCGGAGTGTCGATCGGATCCATACCGGCAGCCTACGGGGCGAGCACCTCGGCGAAGCGTAACAGTCCTGTGTGCAAGGTGGGTTGACGTTCGGCAGGGCGTCGAATCGAGGAGACGCGACCACCGCCAGACGTCTACTGTTCGAACTCTGGCGGCGCACACGTTAATTGGGGGCCCGTTTCGGCGCCGTTCACGCAACTGTCTTTTTCAGCGGGCTCCTTGGGGGAGTAGCCACGTGACAGACCTGATACCCCGCCGTGCACGCATCTGGGTGCGCGGCGGCCTAGCACTGACCTGCACCGCCGTCCTGGCGGTCACCGGCCTGCCCGGCCTGCAGGGCACCGCATACGCGGCGAAGGGCAAGCGCTGCGACGAGTTCTACCCGAGCGCGAAGGGCGGCACCCAGGGGACGTCCTTCCCCTGGGACAAGTCGTCCGACAGCGTCCGGGACGAGTCCGCCTGGGACTCGTACAAGTACGAGGCCCCGCGCCAGGCCTTCGACGGGCTCACGCTCCCGTCCGACCCGGCCGAGCAGGAGGCGTTCCTCAAGAAGTTCGACAAGCCGCACGAGCAGTACCCCAAGGGCTCCACGGATCGCCTCTACGCGACGTACAAGGAGTACCTGGCCCGCGACCCGCAGAACACCAGGTACGGCACCTTCGAGAAGTGGCTCTCCGACGCCTACATCCTGCCGAACAACAACAACCGGCGCGGTGCCTTCTACGAGGAGAAGGTGGTCAAGGACCTCGGGCTGATCGGCCCCGACTGGCTCTGCCAGGAGGAGATCCCGATCCTCGACAAGGACGGCAAGCCCGTCATCGGCAAGGACGGCAAGCCGATGGTCCGCAAGTGGGACGCGGTCAACTACAAGACCAAAGACTTCCTGGAGTTCAAGGCCGGCGGCGGCCGTGACACCACCCAGGATCCGACGAACAAGGCCTTCCTGCAGGACCCCCAGCGCAAGGACGCGCGGGTCACCTACGTCTTCGGCGAGGAGAAGACGAGCGCGACCAAGAAGTACCTCGCCAAGGTCAACACCGACGTGGGCTCGGACCCGGCGAACCCGCGCGTACGCAGCTACGAGCACCGGTCCACCAGTGTGCCCGTCTCCAAGTTCGACCCGAACACCTCCGAGCCCGACCCGTACATGAACACCGGGGCCAAGCAGCCCTCCGGCGGCGCCGCCCGGAACATCCAGGGGTCCATGCCGACCCCGAAGGACATGGCCGAGCGGATGGCCCGGATCCGAGCCGACGACCCGACCGGCCTGCGGGTGCGCGGCCCGGGCGGCGTGGACTTCTCCACCCTGCAACTCTCCTACGTCGGCAAGCCGGTCAAGGGCCAGGCGTTGAGCTACGCGTTCGCCGCCAAGAAGGCCGACGAGGACGAGGAGAACCTCGGCTGGGGCGGCCAGGAGAAGGCGCAGCTCATCTCGGACTCCTTCTTCACCTGGCTCGCGCTGACGCCGGACAAGTTCTGGGTCAACCTGATGCCCGATCAGCCCGACCGGATCATGGACCCGACCTTCGGGAAGACCGACGCCGGGCGGGTGCTGCTCCAGGCCGACCTGGAGATGAAGCACGACTGGGCCAAGGACGTGGACCCGCGCCAGGGCATCGGCAAGAAGCTCTGGGACGCCCTGCAGGCCGAAGGCCTCGACTGCGGGCCGATCGAGCGCAACTGGATCGTGCCACTGCCCGCGAAGATCCGCGCCGACGAGAACGGCGTCTACATCCTCGACGCGCCGCTGAAGGTCAACTCCGAGGCCGCGGTCACCACCGCCCACAACCCGAACGGGGACTGCAAGCTCACCGAGGCCCAGACCCGCACCTTCGAGCGGCTGGTCCGCGAGATCGTCGTCCCGGACATCGAGCACAAGGTCAACACCGCCCCGGCGTACGCCGACCTGCGCCGCGTCTACAGCGCCCGGGTCGCCGCCGAGTACGTGCGACAGCAGGACCAGCAGGAGGCGACCGACTACCGGTCGATCATCAACAGCAACGACGTCTCCCAGTGGCCGCTCCGGGGCGGGAACAAGAGCTGGACGCCGCGACAGACCTGGGAGGAGTACGTGAAGTCCTTCACCCGGGGCGACTACAGCTTCCCCTGCGGGGACAACGGGCAGATCTGCGTCGTGGGCGGCGTGGACTTCTCCCAGTCGCCCAAGCAGGACATCGGCGCGTCCGAGTTCGCCGCCAAGCACCAGGACCTGCCGCGCTCCGCGCAGACCTCGGTGAAGGCGATGACCGACAAGGCGGACACCGACGACCTGCTGCTCCTCGGCGGTGGCGGGCCGGTCGACAACGGCCCGAGTCCGACGCCGACCCCGACGCCGACGGACACTCCGACGTCGACGCCCACCGGTACCCCGACCGGCGCTCCCACCGGCGGCCCGACGGACACCCCGAGCGCCACGCCCACCGGTACGCCCACCGGTACGCCCACCACCACGCCGAGCACCCCGGCGGGTGGCGGCAGCGCCAGTCCCAGCCCCTCCCCGGCCCCAGCCGGTGGCAGCGGCAGCGGTAGCGGCAGCAGCAGCACCGGTGGCGGCGGAAGCCTCGCCCGCACCGGCGCGAACGTCCTGCCCCTGGCCGGCATCGCCGCCGTGCTCCTGGCGGGCGGCGCGGCCATGGTCTGGTGGCGTCGCCGCCGGGCCTGACCGCGTTCCACAGCCGTACGACCAGCCCCGCACCCGCCTGGTGCGGGGCCGGTCCCGTGCTCAGCCCTGCCGCGGCGGGCGGCGGCGCAGGCCGAGCAGCAGCAGGACCACCGCCGTCAGCACCGCCGCGGTACGCAGCACGCCCGGGGCCATCGACCAGCTGAACTGGCCCAGCGGGGAGCCGGGTTGGACGGCGCCACCGCTCTGCTTGGCGTGATTCATCGCGAACAGGGTGGACGCGCTCATCGTGACCAGCGGGATGCCGAGGATCACGAACTTGCGCATCGTGTCGGAGATCTGACGGGTCAGGTAGCCCAGCCCCCAGCCCGCCAGCATGGCCGGGAAGAAGCCGGACACCGCGCCGCCGACCAGCAGTCCGCAGGAGAGCAGGATCAGCGGGGACGGCTTGCGGGCGCCCTTGCCCGAGGCCTTGCCCGGGGCCTTGCCGGCGGCGGGAGCGGGGGCGGCCTTCGCCTTCCTCTGCTTCCTCGGCTTCGCCGCGGCCTGTTCGGCGGCCGCGGCCGCAGCCGCCTGCGCGGCCGCCTCCTCCGCCGCCCGCTGCTCGGGGACCGGCTTCGGCGCGGGCTGCGGCGTGTCCGAGAAGTCGAGCATCGTCATGGTCCACGGGCTCGAACTCTGCACGGTCGGCGGCGGGATCACCTCCGAACCGGTCTCGGGCCCGGCGACGCCCGGCAGGTCCAGCGACACGTTCGGGATGCCGCCGGTCGCGGCGGGCGCGGTCGGCGCGGCCGGCGGGCCGTACACACTGTCCTCGGACGGAACGCCGGGAACACCCGGGGCCGCAGCACCGTCACCGGACGAGCCGGATGAACCGGACGAGCCCGACGAGCCCGACACCCCCGCCCGCTCACTCCAAGGCCCGCTCTTGCGCCACCACTCGCCGTCCGTCATCACCGACACCCCGCCTCGCCCGGCTCGCCCATGGAGAGCGCGGCCGCCCACCGAACCGCCCTCGGCCGTGACGCTACCCACCGTGCCCCGCCCGCGCGAGTCCGCCGCGATCACCCGTACGCACCGCTCCCCCGCGAGGGCGCCCGGCCGCACGAGGGGATCCCGTCGTCCGCCCACCCGACTAACCTAGGTCGAATGACCACACAGCAGGGCCCTCAACGCCAGGGCAGGACGCCCGCCGGCCCCCGCACCCTCGCCGAGGAGCTGCGGGCACGCCCCGACGACGCGCTCGCCGCCCTGCTCCGCTCCCGCCCCGACCTGCTGAACCCCGTCCCCGGCGACCTCACCCAGCTGTCCGCCCGGCTGTCCTCGCGCGCCTCCGCGCTGCGCGCCCTGGAGCGGCTCGACCGCTTCACCCTGCAGGTCGCCGAGGCTCTGGCCACCGCCCCGGACGGCACCGGCCTGGCCGCCGTGCGGACCCTGCTGACCGGCCCGAGCAAGGTCAAGCCGCACCCCGGCGCGACCCCGCTCACTCCGGCCGACCGGTCCGCCGTCGCCACCGCGCTCCCCCGCGCGATCGCCACCCTGCGCGACCGGGCGCTGCTCTGGGGCCCGGACAACGGCCTGCGACTGGTCCTCGCCGTGCGCGAGGCGCTCGCCCCCACCGCCGCCAACCCCGGCCGCACCGGCCTCGGCCCGACCCTCGCCGAGGCCACCGTCGGCATGTCCCCGGCCCGGCTGCAGCAGCTGCTCGCCTCCGCCGGGCAGCCGGCCACCCCGGACCCGGTCACCGCCGTCGCCGCCCTGACCACCCTGCTCACCGACCGCACCCGCTGCGCCGCGCTGCTCGACACCGCCCCCGAGCCCGCGCTGCGGCTGCTGGAGCGGCTGGTCTGGGGCCCGCCCACCGGCACCGTCCCGGACGCCACCCGCCCGGTCACCGCCGAGGACGCGCAGAGCCCGGTCGAGTGGCTGCTCGCCCGCGGCCTGCTGCTGCCCACCAGCCCGGGCAGCGTCGTCCTGCCCCGCGAACTGGCACTGCACCTGCGCGGCGGCCGCACCCACCGCACCGTCGAACCGGTGCAGCCCGAGCCGGCGCCCGCCGCCGCCCCGCGCGATCCACAGGCTGTGGACAGCGCCGCGGCCGGCCAGGCGCACACCGCCGTGAAGACCGTCGAGGAGCTGCTGGACGCCTGGGGCCTCACCCCGCCGCCCACCCTGCGGGCCGGCGGCCTCGGCGTACGGGACCTCAAGCGCACCGCCCAGACCCTGGAGACCACCGAGCAGCTGGCCGCCTTCTGGCTCGAACTCTCCTACACGGCGGGCCTGCTGGCCCCCGACGGCGAGGCCGACGAGTGCTGGGCACCGACCCCCGGGTACGACAGCTGGCTGCAGCTGGACACCGCCGAGCGCTGGTCCGTGCTGGCCACCGCCTGGCTCACCGCCACCCGGGTGTCCGCCCTCACCGGCACCCCGGACGGCAAGGGCAAGCCGCGCGCCGCCCTCGGCCCCGAACTGGACCGCACCCTCGCCCCGTCCGTCCGCCGCGCCACCCTCGCCCTGCTCGCCGAACTGCCGCCCGGCACCCCGGCCACCGCCGAGGAGCTGCTGCCCACCCTGCGCTGGCAGCGCCCGCTGCGCGGCGGCCCGACCGGCCCGGACGGCCGCGAGCTGCGCGACGACCTCACCACCTGGACCCTCGCCGAGGCCGAACTCCTCGGCATCACCGGCCGCGGCGCCCTCGCCGCCCCCGCCCGCGCGCTGCTCACCGCCGAGTCCGACCCGGCCGAGGTGCTGGCCCCGCTGCTGCCGCAGCCGCTGGACCACGTGATCCTGCAGCCCGACCTCACCGCGATCGCCCCCGGCCCGCTGCTCACCCCGCTCGCCCAGGCACTCGCGCTCTGCGCCGACATCGAGTCCAAGGGCGGCGCCACCGTCTACCGGTTCACCCCGGGCTCCGTCCGCCGCGCCCTGGACGCCGGACGCACCGCCGCCGACCTGCAGACCTTCCTGGCGCAGCACAGCCGTACGCCCGTCCCGCAGCCGCTCAGCTACCTGATCGACGACGTCGCCCGCCGCCACGGCATCCTGCGGGTCGGCGCCGCCTCCTCCTACCTGCGCTGCGACGACCCGTCGCTGCTCGGCGAGGTGCTCGCCGACCGCCGCACCGCCGACCTGCGGCTACGGCTGCTCGCCCCCACCGTCCTCGCCGCCCAGGCCGCCCCGGACGTGCTGCTCGCCGCCCTGCGCACGATGGGTTACGCCCCGGCCGCCGAGTCCGCCGAGGGCGACGTGCTGATCACCCGCCCGGACAGCCACCGCACCCCGCCCCGGACGGCACCCACGCCCGTCCCCGACGGCCCGCCCAGCCCGGACGACACCCTGCTCGCCGCCGCCATCAAGGCCATCCGGGCCGGCGACCGCGCCGCCACCGCCGCCCGCCGCGAGCCCGCCCCCGACCCGCGCCAGCTCCCCCGCACCGCCGCCGCCGAGACCCTGGCCGCCCTGCAGACGGCCGTCCTGCTCGGCGAGCGGATGTGGATCGGCTACCTCAACGCCGAGGGCATCGCCAGCCAGCGCATCATCGACCCGGTCAAGGTCGAAGGCGGCTTCGTCACCGCCTTCGACCACCACGCCGACGAACTGCGCACCTTCGCCCTCCACCGCATCACGGGCGTCGCGGAGCTGGACGAGTAGCCGTTCGCGACGGGGCGTCAGTGGCCGTGCGCCTCCTTCATCTTCTCCTTGACCGCCTGGTCCGCCAGGCTGCCGAGCTGCCCCTGCCCGACCGGCAGCGAGCCGCCGCCGACCTGGTCGGCGATCAGGAATCCGGGGGCCGCCAGCAGGCCGCCGGGGCCCTCGCCGATGCCCGCGAGGGCGTGGGCGGAGCCGGCCGAGGAGGCGGTGGCGGCGAAGGCCGTGCCCATCAGGGCGAGGGCGGTGAGAACGCGCTTCGAGGTCTTCATGACCTGCTCAACGAGCGAGTACGGACCGTGGTCACTCGCAGCGACTGACGGGCGGACATCAGCGAGTGGAAGGAGCCCGCCCACGTTCCGCGCGGAATGAGCGACACTGGAGGGTCTGCGTCAATCCAGCCTGTCAGCCAGTGGAGGGCTCCCCCGCGTGAACGACGGACCGCTCATCGTCCAAACGAACAAGCCTGATACGCATCGTAAACCCTGAGTAGCCGAGGGCCGGCACGGCAGCGCGGACGAGCCCAGCCGGGCAGCTGCTAGCGATCGCCCGTGCCACCGTTGTTGAGACTGCTGGCCACCCGTCTGGTTACCGGTACGCCTTAATACTGCAACCGCAGTTATGGGGTGTGGCCTCGGCGCTTGTAGTAACAGTGGCGGGCGCGGGCCTGGCTGCGGCGTCGCCAGTGCGACCAGGCGACCATCTCACGATCTTCTCGCCCGCCCGGCCCCGGGCCAGCGGCAAGGCCGGGCATAGCTTGCCCGGCCCGATCTCACAGAACATTTGTCGAACGAAGTCGGCTGACAGCGGCAGGTAGTCAGTCCCAGCCGCCGCCGCCGTAGCCGCCGCCGTCGCCGCCGTCACCACCGTGGCGCTCGAAGTTGTCATAGCCGTAACCGCCACCGCCGTCGCCGCCGTGGCGCTCGAAGTCGTCGAAGCCGTAGCCACCATCGCCGTGGTCGCGGCCGCCGTCACCCTCGAAACGACCCATAGAACGGAAAATTGCGAGGAATGCCATGATCACACCTTCTCTGCAATCGTCTCCTTAATCCATCGTCATCCTCGATCAGGCGGCGCACAAGCGTGGAGGGGGACATGGACATTCTATGTTTTGGCCAAGCTGTCCCCATTGGCGGGAGCCTCCCAGTCGAAGGTTGGTTGGCGGGCCGCCATGCGCCCGCCGTGACTGCCGCCTGGTGCGCCGTAGGCCGGTCATGCTGCGGCATTGCCAGATCGCCTCTATGTACCGGACTGCGGACCCACCGTTACCCTCGGGTGCCCGCCGCGAGCGCAGAGAATCCTGGGAAGCCGAGCTTCTCCAGCGTCGTGCTGCGGCAGACGTCGGGGATGACGACCGCCAGGTCGCCAAGCTGGCCGGATCGCGGTCACCGGCCCCAGGCTCCACCGCGCCTGGCGACTGAAGGACGCCCTACGAGCCGTCTTCGCCCTGGCCAAGCACCGCCCAACCGCGGACGCCTGGTGGCCCCGCCGCTGCCGCATCCCCGCCTTCGTCGATCTCCAGTGCACGCGCCAATACGACGCCAAGTCCGGTGAGTGGTCACAGTTGATCTACCGACCCCGACTGGACGACGGCCACAGCCGGGTCAAGAGCCGCAAGAACTTCGCGTGAACCGACTACCGCGACCTGGTCACCGCCGCACACGCCCTCTGGGAGGGCTGCCTCCTACTTCCTCTCCGGGCCCTGCGGTCCATCGCCCGGCCCTCCCCGCGGCCGGGAACCGGCAGTGCCGGCCGACTCCTTGCCGGAGGTGCCTGAAGGAACTTGGAGAGCCTTCGTGATCTCTGCTGCGAGGGCGGTTGCCAGTGCCGGGGCAAGAGCGTTCGCCAGCGCGGTTGCGAGAGTCTGAGCAAAAATGAGTCGTTCGATCTCCGACATGCGAGACGGCGTCGACAGCGAAGCAGTGGCCATTTCGAGCAAAACTGCTGCAAGCGGAGATTTCCCGCACTCGCTTGCCATCTTTGGCGGAAGGCCCGTTTCCCGCACCATCTCTTCGAAGATGTCGTCGACAAATTCTTGCAAAGGATCTCGATGCGCTTCGTTGTCAGAATCAGCTGCCATTTTGCTTTCCTCGGCGGTCGGATTTTTCGGTGAGCAGTAGCCAGCTTGCCCTCCTCCGTCGTCCAACCGTCGAAGGGAGGGCAAGCTGTCTGTGCGGTTCGGAACTTTCGTCAAGCCCTACCGGTCAGGACCCCTTCCCCAGCGGCTTCACCACAGTGCAGACGCTGGAGCCGATGCGGGAAGGCTCCGGGGCTCAACGATGCGTGAGTGCGGCCAAGAGCAGCGGGTTGATGGGCGGCGGGGGCGGCGGAGGCGGGGCCGCCGCAGGGCCAGCTGTGAGTGCGGCCAGGAGCAGCGGGTTGATGGGCGGCGGGGGCGGCGGAGGCGGGGCCGCCGCAGGGCCAGCCGTGAGTGCGGCCAGGAGCAGCGGAGCGATCGGAGGCTCGCCCTGCTCCTTCTCCTTGCGACCACGCGCGAGTGCGGCCAGGAGCAGCGGGTTGATGGGCGGCGGGGGCGGCGGAGGCGGGGCCGCCGCAGGGCCAGCTGTGAGCGCGGCCAGGAGCAGCGGGTTGATGGGCGGCGGGGGCGGCGGAGGCGGGGCCGCCGCAGGGCCAGCCGTGAGTGCGGCCAGGAGCAGCGGAGCGATCGGAGGCTCGCCCTGCTCCTTGCGACCACGCGCGAGCGCGGCCAGGAGCAGCGGGTTGATGGGCGGCGGAGGCGGCGGAGGCGGGGCCGCCGCAGGGCCAGCCGTGAGTGCGGCCAGGAGCAGCGGGTTGATGGGCGGCGGGGGCGGCGGAGGCGGGGCCGCGTGAGCGCTCGTGAGCGCTGCCATGAGCAGCGGAGCGATCGGAGGCTCGCCCTGCTCCTTGCGACCACGCGCGAGCGCGGCCAAGAGCAGCGGGACGACGGGAGGTTCGTGGTGCTCCTCATGGCGAGCCATCAGGGCGGCCAGCAGAAGAGGGCCGACGCCCTCCTCCTCGCCAGCTTCCTTCTCGCGCATGGGGGCTTCCGGCATTGCTGTCATGATTGCCCTTTCGGTGTGACGTATAGCGACGTCGCTCGATCAGGGAGACTTCACCCCGATACTTTCGTCATCGTCACACCATGTGACACTGGCCGCACCTCGGAGCTAGGGCATCTGCGCCGACCGTGGGGTTACGTACGTGCAGAGCCCGGCCCAGGCACCCGCAGCGACGTCCCCAACCCCGGGAACACCTACCCGCCCATCACCTTGCGGGTCCGCGTCGCCCGCACCGCCACCGGCACCCTCACCAACACCAACACCGTCAGCGGCGGTGGCGACGGCACCGCCACCGCCACCGACCCCACCGTCATCGACCCCTGCGACGACCACCACCACCACCACTGGTGACCACAACACCCCAGCCACCCGGCCCACAGGGCCGACACAGCTGAACAGTCGAACGCTTCGCCGACATCCACGCTCGACCCCAACGAGCGTGGATGTCGGCATATCGGGGCCGCTCACCGCGGACCACGCGGCGGCCGGGTCCGCGCAAGCGGGTCCACCCGAGCATCGGCGGCCAGTTGACCAACGGCAGTCCGAAGGAGCCCGCCCACGTTCCGCGCGGAATGAGCGACACTGGAGGGTCTGCGTCAATCCAGCCTGTCAGCCAGTGGAGGGCTCCCCCGCGTCAACGACGGACCGCTCATCGTCAAAGATTCCGGGGCCGGAGCTGGACAGCTCGCCCACAGATGGCACGCCACGGCTCGTTCTGGCATTTCGTCACCCTGACGCAAATTCGCCGGAACGTGCCTGTGGATGGATCTGCGTCTGACATGCTGAAGGTCCAGCGAGAGGGGCCGCAGCAATGCAGTGGAAGATCCACGGGGAACGTCCGATCTACGAGAACCCATGGGTGAACCTGTGGCTGGCTGACGTCGAGCAGCCCGACGGCCACCGCTGGGAACACCACGTGGTCAAGCTCCGACACCTGGCCGTCGCCGCCATCGTGAACAGCGAGAAGCAGGTACTCATGATGTGGCGGCACCGCTTCATCACCGACACCTGGGCCTGGGAACTCCCGATGGGGCTCATCGAGCCGGACGAGACCCCGGCGGACGCGGCAGCCCGTGAGGCACTGGAGGAGACCGGCTGGAAGGTCGGTGAGGTCAAGCCACTGATCTACGCGCAACCGGCGAACGGGATCACTGACTCCGAACACTTCGTCTTCCGGGCCGACGCCGTCGAGTACGTGGGACCGCCCACCGAGCGCAACGAGTCCGACCGGATCGAGTGGATTCCGCTGTCCGAGCTGCGCGGCATGATCGACCGCCGCGAGATCGTGAGCAGTGGCTCGCTGGTCGGCGTGCTGTACCTGCTCCTGGATGAGGCCGGCCTCTGATCAGCTGGCCAACTCGCTGATGCGGCTGACCAGTTCCACCGCAGCCGGCGCGTGACGGTACGCCCTGAGCGACTGGCGGAACTCCTGGAGGTGCGCGACCACCCTCGGAGACTCCACGATCGCCGCGAGGTCGAGCGCCCGCCCTGCCGTGGCACACGCTAACTCGACCTTGCGGCCTTGGAGTTGCGTTCGCGCGAGCCAAAACGTGTGGAACGCCCGGCCTCGAAGATTCGTCGTCGGCTCAGCCCGCAGAGCCTCGGCGATGAGGGGTTCAGCAGCGCGCGTGTCTCCCAGTTGACCGAGCGCGATACCGGTGTCCACGGTGAGCTTGGTCTTGTCGAAGTACTGCACCCACACCGGATCGTCGTCGCCCGGGGCGATGCGCTCGAAGTGTTGCTGTGCCTCGCCGATCGCCTCGTGGGTGGCCTCTCGGTCGTGGGCGCTGGCGTGGCCGAAAGCTTCGCGCATGGACAGCATGGCCATAAGCCTTGGCGTGCCACCGTCGAGGCGTGCGCTGTCCTGGGCGGCCCGGGCGAGCGTGATGGCGTCCTGGGCCTTGTCCTGGTAGGTCGCCTGGAGGCTGAGGCAGGCGAGCACGTTCGCGATGAATGGACGGTCGTCGATCTCCCGCGCCAGCCGTAGCGACTCGGTGAAGTAGCCGCGGGCCGTGCTGTACTGCCGGGCGTCGAAGTACGTCCATCCGGTGAGACGCGCGAGTTCGGCCGCAATGCCGTGGAGACTGCGCCGGAAGTTGGGGTCGGCAGTGTCCCGCAGTATGCCCTTGACGTACTTGAGCTGCCCGATCACCGCTGGGCGGAGAGCTTCCCCGCCGTGCTCGTCATCGCGCCGCCAATAGTCCTCGATCGAGGCCTGGAGAGAGCGCAGCACGGTCGGCGTGACCCTGGTGCCGGCGGCGATGGCAAGGATTTCGTCCAGGTCGCTGCCGAGCTTCACCGCCACCGGCAACCCCTCTGGAGCTGGTTGAACCACCACGGTCGGCTGACGCCGCGCGGGGATCGCTGCTCGTTCCCAGCTTCGATCGGCGAGACCGAGCATGTGTCCGGGAATCCGGAGGCCGTCAGAGATTCGCTCGATGACGGCCATGTTGGTGATCTTCGGCTTGCCCTGCATGACTTCGCCGACCCTGCTGGGCGTCAGGTCGCAAGCACGGGCGATGCGGGACGGATGAAATCCGCCCTTGCGCTTGGCAAGTTGGAAGATCCGCGCGAAGTCTCTGGCCGCGCACGCGGAGATCATCTCTGGGTCTGCCAGAAGTCGGCTCGGCAGCCCCGGTGACGTTGTGGACTCGCTCACGTCCGGCACCCCCAAGACCCGGGAAGATCATCGCTGAGTGTCACTCGGGATAACTGACCGCGAGTTTACCCACCATGGGTACACGCGCTGGCCTTATTCCGGCACTGGCCGTCCCGCAATCCTGATGGTCCCCGAGCACTTCCCGGGGGTCGACGGAGACGGAGGGTGGTCCGTACCGATGAGCCCGTTGGACACGGCGTCCTTCCCGGTACCGCAGGAGTGGGGCGTCGATCCGGATGCAGCCGCTGTGCCTCCGGCACGGCGCCTGATCCTCGACATTGCGCGCTTCTGGCGTGTGCCGCTGTCGGAAGCAGCGCTGCGCGATGTGGAGTTGTGCGCGAGCGAGGTACTGGCGAACGCGATGGAGCACACGACGGCGCGGTGCCGGGTGACGGTGCGGTGGACCGGTGAGCGGCTGCGAGTGGAGGTTGCAGACAGCAGCCTTCGCGCACCTGAGCCTGGGGCACCTGAGGACATGGTCACTTCTGGCCGCGGCCTGCTCCTGGTCGAAGGGCTCGCGCACTCGTGGGGCTGGTACCCCACGAGTGCGGGCAAGGTCGTGTGGTTCGAATGCGCGGCCGACCAGCTGGCCACTGGGGACCGACGCTTGGCCATCCTCGTGCACGGCGCCCGCAACCAGGCTGACGGCCGCTTCGCGCGCTCGGCGTGACACCCAAGGCTCCGCCCGACCGTCGTCACTCCCGGCGGGCGGATTGGTGCCGGCCGCGCCGTTTCCGTGGGGTACGGCCGGCACCGCCCCAGCTTCCTGTGCGGGTCCACGCTCGTACAGGAGTGGTTACGGGATAGTCGAACGTGACTTTCCCGCAGCGGAGTTCATGAATCTACGATCGATGGGAGAAGAGATCATGGCCGACGAGTACCAGCACCTGCTGGCGTCCGACGGGAACCCGCAGGACGACAGCAGCTCGGGCAACAAGCACGGCGGGGGCGGCTCGGACGAGGGTGGCAACACCTCCGACGGCTCCAACCCGGCGGACGGCAAGTGACGACGCGCACGGAGGGGGCCGGCTCCATGGGGCTGGCCCCCGCGCTCCTCGCCTCGGGTGCGCTTACCTCGGATTGGCTTCCGACCTTCGAGGCGGTTCCCCGGCACCTGTTCGTTCCTGACCGGATCTGGCCCGGAAAGGCGGGCGGCGCGGTGCAGGCCGAGCAAGTGGTCTCGCGCGCGGATGATCCGGACGCGTGGTGGGAGGCGGTGAATTCCGACATCCCGTTGACCTTCCAGTGGGACGACGGGGAGCACACCGGCAACGCGAAGGGCACGACGCCTAGTTCGTCCAGCTCTATGCCGACCATGGTCGTCTCCATGCTCGCTGACCTGGACGTGGACGCGGGCATGCGGGTGTTGGAGGTGGGAACAGGAACGGGCTGGAACGCGGCGCTCCTGGCCCACCGGCTCGGGGACGAGAACGTGGTGACGATCGAGGTCGACGCCGACGTCTCCGCAGCGGCGGCCACGCGGTTGGAGCGGGCCGGACTGAATCCGCGTCTGGTGGTCGGGGACGGTGGCGCAGGCCTCGCGAACCTGGGCCAGTTCGACCGACTGGAGGCCACCTGCTCGATCGCCCGGGTGCCCGCGCCCTGGCTTGAGTTGGTGCGGCCGGGTGGGCTGGTGGTCTCGCCCTTGGGCACCGAGTACGGCGGTGAGGCGGTGGTGCGGCTGGCCGTCAGGGAGGACGGGACGGCCGTTGGGCGTTTCACCCGCTCGTCGGCGTTCATGCGCATGCGGCAGCAACGCTCAACCCGACCGCCGCTGGCGGCGTATCTGAAGGGGAAGTCCTGGCCAGCCGACGGCGAGCGGTCGTTCACGCGCCTGTCGCCGGCGGACACCGGTGACTGGATCGATCAGTTCGCGATCGGCCTCCAGGTCCGCGGCTGCTTCTGGCGCGCCGAACGCTACCGGGACGGCTCGTACACCCTATGGCTTTACAGCACCGACACGGCCTCCTGGGCTACCGCCGATTGGGAGGCCGAGCGGACGACGTACGAGGTCGTGCAGTCGGGTCCCCGCCGGCTGTGGGACGAGGTGGAGACCGCGTGGCGCTGGTGGAACGCGGCCGGGCGTCCCGACTTCGAGCGCTTCGGCCTGACCGTCACCCCCGACGGCCACACGCCGTGGCTGGACGACCCGGCCAACACGCTGCCCCAGTTCGGCAAGTAGGGACCACTGGCGGTCCACCCGGGCCCAACAACTGAAAGAAGTGCCGGACCACCCTCACCTTGGCGGGGGCGGGTGGTCCGGCGGCAGGCTGACCTCAATCAACCCTGGTGCCGCATGGTACCGGGGCCATCGGCGTTTCCTCGAACAGCTATCCGATTGGAGGTCAGCAGTGAGGTACCGGACGACAAGACAGGACGGCGGGCCAGTGCTGGAGGGCGGCCATTCCGGTCGGGCCCCCCGACAGCTGCCGAGATTAGGGGCGGGCGGGTTCAGTCAAGCCCGCACGTACGGGCCTGTGCATGGCGACGGTGGCGAGCGGTGCGGGCTTGACGGGTTCCGACCGCCCCGGACAATCGGGCTGCGGGGGGCCCGAACGAACGGCGGGCAACCATCGGCCGTGACCTGTGCCCCGTGGGGCCGGACAGCCTGTCCGGGGTCCTTCCGGCCCAACCGACCGCCTCCCGTTCCTTGCGCCGCCAGCGGGGCCGCCCATAGCGGGGCGGAGACAGGAGCGACGGGCGGCGACGCGGCGGCGCGCGGCCCGCCTCTGGCGGGCCGCCTTGATCCAGTAATGAAACTTTGAACACGCTCCCCCTGCCCGCTTCGTCACCCTGGATCTGGCCGCTCTCTGCCGGCCGTACGTCTTCCTGCCTGCTGCTGCCCCGATCCGCCGTAGGCGTCAGGAAGTCCGCGGTGCCCTTCTCCGCCCGCCCTCCGCATGCCTCGGCCCTGGCTCGCTCGCACGGGCGTGGTCCGCTCCGCCCTCATCCCTCGGCCTCGGGCTGCTTCGACGGTTCCTGGTCGACTGTCACACCGATTGCGCCTCCGACACCTCTATGGACCGTACGCACCACCCGGCCGCTCCAGCGGCTTACCACAAGATCGGCTCGCTACAACGAGCCGCGAAGGGCTCAGAGTGCTGCACGTGCGCCGACGGAACTCGGTCCTCGCGGCGGCCCGGGCACTACCACAAGATCGGCCAAGTACGTTCGGCCGTTGCGGCGGGAAGGTGGTGCGCGAGGCCCAGGGAAGAAAGTTCGGCCGGCGTGTCACACCGACGCCGTTTTCGTGGCTTCTATGCGTGCGACCTGGAACCAGTAGGACGAGTGGGAGGAACGGGACATGTCGGATATGGCGGCGGGATCGGTGGAGCCTATCCACAGGCTGTGCGTGGCTGGATGGTTGCACCGCGAGCGGGGCGGCTTCTATCAGGAATCCCCGGCCGTACCTAATCGCGGAAAGGCGGCATCGTGTCCCGCGTGCGGCCGGCAGGAAAAGCCAGGCCGCAAATGTGGCGCATGCCACACGGCATCTTCCCTGAGCTATTACGAACGGCTGGTTTTTGTACGAACTTACTTCGGGGTCGAGGTTAAATACCAGACCCCATATCTCCGGCGCAAGTACCTGGGCGACGACCACGATGGATTCATCCCCGAACGGCTCGGGGCCGGCGCGACGAAAGGCGGTTCGGTGATCATGTGGCGTGATGTGCGTCACGGGAGCGGTCGGTCGTTCCGCTCGCCGGTTCCGGATGTCGGTCGAACCTTCTCACTGCCTCTCCGGTCGGCCTGTGCGGCGGGGAAGCCGGAGTGGATTTGCCCGCAGGGCTTGGGGTTGGCTTCGCACCAGGGTCCCGGGGCGCGGGATCTGGAGGAACGTTTCCCCGCCCTGCGGGATCTGGCGGGCGCTGGAGGGTGCACAGGGTTGCCGGCCACGGCGCAGGTGGCCAGCGTGAACCTTGATGGGCTCTGGCCTGCGGGTTCGGCTCACCTTGATGCCCCTCGGGGCGAAACCTTGATGGCCAGTCACACCTTGATGCCCACACCTTGATGGCGGGAGTTACCGAAACGTTGCGAAACGAGGCTTCCGCATCGAGGAATCCATCAAGGGTCGCGGTGTTGAGTGCAGGAACTCACCGGCCGGGTGCCGAAACTCACCGGGTCGGTGCGGGAACTCACCAGGCTGCGAGGCCCTTCTCACCAGCCGTGCGGGGCCCGGCTGAAACTCACCACTTTTCTCACCACGGCTTGATGCGGAACCGTTACGCGCGGTCGGGGTGCTTGGGGAGAAAACCGGTGAGTTCTGCGGGCTTGAGTGGGCCACCGAAAGCGAACGACATGCGGGGGAAAGGAATCTGATGAACGGCGAACTCGGGCGCCTGCTCGAAACGATGGCGCGGGTCGGCGGTCAGCTGGCCGACCTCAACGAGGAGATGACCCGGCTCAACGAGCGTTTTGCTCGAATTGTGCAAGCCGCTGGCGGAACTGCTCCTGCTGCTCCTGGAGTTGCTGAACCTGCGCGGCAAGTCCGGTGACGAGATCGGTGATCTTGGCTAGGTCGGCGGCGGACACCTCGACGGTTTCGCCGCCCGCCTCGGCCTGCTCGGTGGCGGGTTCCGGCTGGGGCCTGGCACGCACGAACGTGCCGACCCCCTGCACGGCGTAGACGAGTCCTTCTTCGCGCAGGACCCGTACCGCGCTGCGGGCGGTCATGTTGGCGATGCCGAACCGCTTCTCGATCTCGGAGAGAGCGGGCAGCTTGTCGCCAGCCTTCAAGCGCCCCTCGGCGATGTCCTGGCGCATGGCGTCGGCGGCCTTCTGGTAGGGCGCCCGCTCCTCGTCGTTTCTGCGGCTCATGCCGCCCAGGGTAGCCCCCGCTAGCACACCCAACACCCCCACCGACCAAATTTGGTAGGTGCTCCCGGCTGCCTCATCTATGACACTGCTAGGTCTGCTTGACAGTGACCAGCAGTCCCGTGCTACAACATGCCTAGCACCGCTTAGCGGTCTAGCGGGGTCGGTGTCCTCCGGCCCCTCCACCTCCCACCTCTGGAGTGCCTTCATGGCTCGTATCACCATCCGCCCCGACCTGACCGGCACGACCCACATGGTGGCCGTACCGCCGGTGCCGAAGATGGCCGACGCCGCTACCGGTCTGGTCGCCACCGACCGCGAGAGCGGCGCGACCCTCTACACGGTCCAGCTCCTGGAGACGTTCGAGGCGACGGCCCAGCTGATCAAGGTGACCGTGCCGGAGCCCGGTCTCGACGCCGCTCTCGCGCCCGGTGCGATCGTGCGCCCGGTCGGCCTGATCGCCACCCCGTGGGCGAACCTCTTCAACGGTCAGGTGCAGTCCGGTGTGGCCTACCGGGCGGAGGCCCTGGTGTCCGCCGTCCCGGCCGCCCCGGCGGCGAAGTCGGCCGCCAAGACCGCTGAGCCCGTCGCCTCGTGACCGGCATCGGACCCGCCCGCGTCGTCGGGCCCGTGGACTCCACGTCTGCGGGCCTGGCCCCGGCCCCCGCCCCGGCCACCTACCCGCTCCCCGCGCCGGATGACGACCCCCGCTTCACCTTCGGCCTGGTCCTCGACGTGGCCAAGGCCCTGGAGGCACATGGCTACCCGCCCGTCGCCTCCGGCCCTGACCTGCTGAACCTGCGACAGGCCCTCTTCCGCTTCCTCTACTCCCAGGACGTGACCCGATGAACACCCACCCGCCGGTCCCCGCCTCGGGACCGCTGGACACCCTCCCCCCGTGGCTGCCCTACGCCCTCGGTGCGGGCGTCCTGGTCCTGCTGGCCTGGCTGCTGGTCATCACCGGCCGCTACCTCATGGCCGACAAGGACACCCGCCGCTCGATCCGGCAGGCCGCCCGCATCCGCCGCACCTGGCCCCGCCTGTCCCGCAGCCTCGGCCTGGTCACCATCGACCGCCACCCCACCTTCATGGCCTCCGTGGCCAACACAGACGGCAAGAAGCCCCAGCCGCGCACGCTCGTGCCCGCGCTCCACACCAAGGCCGACCGCTACGGCGTGGTCGTGGACGTCAAGACCGTGCCCACCGTGGGCCTGCCAGAATTCCAGAAAGCCGCGGAACGCCTGGCCGCCGCATGGCAGTGCACCCGCGTCTCCGTCACCCCCGGCAAGCCCGGACGCCTCCACCTGCGCGCCGTACGCTCCGAGCCGCTGTTCGAGCCGTACGCCTACGTGCCCGACGGCAAGCCCCCGGCCGACCTGACCGTCTGGGACCTCGGCATCGACGAGTACGCCGTCGCCACCGCCCTGCGCATCGCCGACGTGCCCGGCATGGCCGTGGCCGGCCTTCCCGGCTACGGGAAGACCTCCCTGATCAACGCCCTCATCTCCCGCCTCGCCCCGTCCGACGCCGTACAGTTCGCCGTCGCGGACGGGAAGGTCTCCGGCCGCCATGAGGGCGACTACGCCGACGTGGTCGACCGGCTGTTCGCCTTCGTCGGTGACGACCTTGAAGAGGCCAACGCCCTGTTCACCCGCCTCGTGAAGCTGCGGCGGGCCCGCTCGTCCTGCATCCGCGAAGTCCTCGGCAGGCTCGCCGGCAAGCGCGTGAAGAACATGTGGGACATCGGCCCGAGCAAGGAATGGCCGCTCGTCGTCCTGGTGATCGACGAAGCACACACCTACTTCCGCGACTTCAAGGGCTCCGACGCCGCCACCAAGCGCCTGGCCGCCCTCGCCCAGGAAAACATCCGCCTGGTCGAAGACCTGGTCAAAAAGGGCCGCTCAGTCGGCATCCTGGTCATCCTCGCCACTCAGAAGGCCACGGGTGACGCGCTGCCCACCGCGATCCGCGACGTCTCCCCGCTGCGGCTCTCCTTCGCCCAGACCACCACGGACGCGTCCGTGGCCGCCCTCGGCGACAACATCCGCGACTTCCCCGACTTCGACCCCACCACCCTCCAGGACCACGGATACAAGGGCGTCATCGTCATGGCCCGCCCCGGCGGCAAGGGCTTCATCCGGGTCCGCATCCCCTACGTCGACCCCGACGACGCCGCCCGCGTCGCCGAAGACTCCGCCCACCTGATGGCCGACCCCTTCGAGCTGCTGACCCTCCTGACAGGGCCAAACCTCCTCAAGGACACCGACCTCGACGACGCAGCCTGACCCCATGCCGCCAACACGTAGACGAGAAAGGAGAGTTAGCGATGACCGCCACCACCCCCGCCGCGCCCGGCCCGACCGACCCCGGAGCGTTCACCCGCATCACGGTCACCATGGTGATGGCGGTCATCGCGGCCCTGGCCTTCGTCTTCTCCTTCGGCAACGTCTGGGCCCTCGCCCTGCGCCTGGGCATCCCTCACCCCATCGCACCCCTGATCGCCCCCATGGTGGACCTGTCCGTGGTCGGCCTGCTCGTCGCCCTCCACCACCTCGCCCTGACCGGCACCAAACCGGACCAACTCCGCCCCGCCACACGGCTGATGCACCTGTGCGGCATGCTCACCCTCGCCCTCAACACCGCCGAACCCGTCATCGCCGGCCACTACGGCCGCGCCGCCCTCGACACCGTCGCCCCCGCCCTCCTCCTCGGCTGGGGAGCGGTCGGCCCCAACCTCCTGCGCCACCTCGCCACCCCAACCCCTCATCCCAGCAAGGACGTTGCTCCTGACCCCCACCGCGCCCCTTCGCCCGACACTCCGACTCTCCTCGACCAGCCCGGCCCCGTACCCGCCACGCTCCTGGCGGACACGGCCTCGGCCGCTGAACCCCGCACCCCTGAAGACGGCACCGAACCCGGTCAAGGGCCCACGCCGCCGCTGCCTCCGACCGCCGACCTGACCACCCCAGACGCCGAACCCGCACCGGTCGCCGAGCCTGATCCGGAACCCAAGCCCGCTGCGGCACCCGCCCCGGCCCCCGCGCCCCCGGTCCTCCCGGACGTCCCGGCCCCGCTGCTGGGCGCCGCCCGCCGCATCGCCGACGACCACCGCGCCCGCACCGGCGCCGTGATCACCCCCGGCGAACTGCGCGCCCGCCTCGGCGTCCCGCCCCGCCTGGCCGACGCCGTCCACGCCCACCTGGCCGCCGTCCCTGCCTGATCCCTGCCCACCCGCCTCGCGCCGACCGCGAGCACGCCCCTCGTGGTCGGTGCGACGGCACCTCTATGCCCCAAACCCCTCTCGACTGCCCGGAAGGACAGCCCCGTGACCGATCTCCACCCCGATCTCCTCGACCTGCGCGCGGTCGCCTCACTGGCCGCCCGGGACCTGGTCCACCTCGCCAACCGCGACGACTTCGACCGCATCGAAGCCACCGTCGAGCGCCTTGCCGGCTGTGCCCACCCCATCCAGCTCACCGGCAGCACCTCCACGTTCGACAAGGCCACCGGCGAACTCCTGCGGCACTACTCCAGCACCGCCGAACCCCTCGGCCGCACGCTCATCGCCTGCGGCAACCGCCGCGCAACCCGCTGCCCTTCCTGCTCCCGCGTCTACGCCGCCGACACCTACCAGCTCATCCGCGCGGGCCTCGCCGGAGGCAAGGGCACCCCCGACGCCGTCCGCACCCACCCCCGCGTCTTCGTCACCCTCACCGCTCCCAGCTTCGGCCCCGTCCACAACCGCCCCACCACCCGCACCGGCAAGCCCTTTCCCTGCCGCTGCGGCACCCTCCACGGGGCCGACGCCCCGATCCTCGGCACCCCCGTCGACCCCGCCTCCTACGACTACGCCGGAGCCGTCCTCTTCAACGCCCACGCCGGAGCCCTCTGGGCCCGCTTCACCACCTACCTGCGCCGCGAAGTCGCCCACGCCGCCGGACTCACCCTCACCGAACTCCGCGACGAGTGCCGCGTCTCGTTCGCCAAGGTCGCCGAGTTCCAAAAGCGCGGCCTGGTCCACTTCCACGCCATCGTCCGCCTCGACGGCCCCGAAGGCTCCACCACCGCCCCGCCCGCCTGGGCCACCACCGACCTCCTCACCGACGCCGTCCGCACCGCAGCCGCCAAGGTGGCCATCACGGTGACCGGCGACTCCATCGGCGAACGCGTCCTTCGCTGGGGCGAACAGCTCGACGTCCGCGTGATCCGCCGACCCGACGCCGACGACCGCGACGACACCCCGCTCACGGACGCCGCCGTGGCCGGCTACGTCGCCAAGTACGCCACCAAATCCGCGGAGGGCACCGGCACCATCGACCGCCCCCTCTACTGCACCCGATGCAAGGGACGCGGACGCACCCCCACCGATGACGGCGACACCGAATGCCGCTCGTGCGAGGGAACCGGCCTGGCCGAACCCATCGCGGACCTCAAGGTGGCCGCACACGTCCGCCAGATGATCCGCACCTGCTGGGACCTGGGCCGCCGCGTCACCGACTTCACCGAACTCAAGCTCACCAAGTGGGCCCACATGCTCGGCTTCCGGGGCCACTTCTCCACCAAGTCCCGCCGCTACTCCACCACCCTCGGCACCCTCCGGGGCGTCCGCCGCACCTGGCAGAGCGAACAGGCCCGTGTCCGTGCCGGGCACCCGCCCATCGACCCCGACACAACCCTCGTCGTGTCCGACTGGCGATACCTCGCCACCGGCTACACCCCCGGCGAAGAACTCCTCGCCCAAACCGTCCGCGACAACCGCACCGCCACACAACGCCTCAAGCGAGAAGGGGACATGGGATGACGACAGCAGTTCCCAATCTCGACTGGGCGCGCGACCGTGTCACCGAAGTCTTCGCCGACACCGTTGTCGGTGAATTCCTCACCGAGCAGCGCGGCGACGACCGATCGGCAGATGCCTCCACGTGGCTCGTGACCACGGAGTTTCCGACCGTCGCCGCCGATCTCACCTCGCTGCTTGGCGGCGATACGACTGAGCCGATGGCGACCACCGGCGGCCACATCACCGTGGCAACACGGACCACCGAAGTTCTGGTTGTGCTGGACGGACCGGAGGCTGTGACCTGTGCTCTTGTCCAGCACGCCGCGACGCGCAGCCTGGTACCTGCCATCTCTGTCCGTTTCCGGCTCGCTCACGCCTATCAGCTCGGCGCATTCCGCTTCCAGTCTGCGTCCTGGGACCTTGCCGAGACGGTCATTGACGTACAGCACGCGCTTGCCCAAACCGGTGGGCAATCGCTCTGCAAGCTCTCACTGCAACTGGTCCGGTTCACGGCGCGGGACGGCGTCGAGATGGCCTTTCGCAAACCTGCGCTAACCGCCCTCCGGGCCTACGGCGAGCAGAACTGACAACTCAACCCCGAACAGAGCAGCCCGCCTTCGATACCTCCGAAGGCGGGCCGCTCGCGTTGGTCAGTCCGCTACTTCCTCGGGGCCGACCGGTCATCGCCTTGACCACCCGTCCCTTCCGCTGCCGTGATCTTCCCTGCGGCGGACCGCCGCATCATCCCCTCCTCGCCGAAGTGGAGGGCAAGCCGCCTAAGGTCCAGGACCTTGCCCGCCTTCTCCGCCGGGGCCACCTCGACGTACGCGCCAGTGCTGAGCAACAGGTCCCGCTTCCCGGCCACGTCGGCGTCCCGCCAGACCTCCTCATGCGTCTTGCCGATCGGGACCACCTCCGTTCCCGCCGGCTTCGCGTTCCGCTGCCTCTCCTTGAGGTCGGCGATCCGCTCCTCCAACCGGGCGTACTGCGTCGCGTAGCGTGCCGCGCCGTCGTCGCCCTTGAAGAGACCGCGCTCGTACCGGTCCTTCTCCAGGTCGGTCAGTGCTTCCTCTGCCTGCCTGATCTGCGGGCGGAAGTTCTCCCCTGCGTGCTCCACCACCCGCACGACGGGAAGACGGCCGAACTTCCGAAGGAACTCGGCCTCGACGTGGTCTTCCATCCCCTTCCCCGCGATGCTCACGCCGTAGCAGTCGACCGCGACGCCGCCTTGCCTCTTCTTGAGCCGACCGATGCAGCGGTACCGCGTCCGCCCGCTCGCCACGTAGGTGTACATCCGGAAGCCGCACAGCGCGCAGTGCGCCACCCCGCGCAGCAGCGATGTCGCTTCCCGCCTGCGCTCGCCCGGGTTGTTCGAGCGGCGGCCCAATTCGTCCTGGAGCGCCTGCCAAGTGTCCATGTCCAGGATCGGCGGCCGGTTGACCAGCGGCAGCCCATCGGTTCGCAGGATCGGCTTGCCGTCCTCGATGACCTGCCCGAGCAACTGCGGGTTGCTCAGCAGACTCCGCAGCGAAGTCGTGTACCACTTCTTCGAGTTGCTGCGCTTGCCGGTGGTCTGCCGCGACGTGTGTCCCGGGGACGGGATGTCGGCCTTGGTGAGGTCAATGGCGATCTGGATCAACGAGTCCTTGGCCAACACCCGCTTCACGATCGTGTGAATGGTCTTGGCCTCCTCCTGGTTGACCACCAGCACCTTCCCGGCGCCATCCGGGTTCGGGGCCACCTCGTAGCCATAGGGGACACGTCCCCCGGTGTAGCGGCCTTCCCGCCGCAGGTGCTCGTGGGCGCCAGCGACCCGCATGCCGATGGTGTCCGACTCCAGCTCGGCGAAGACGGCGATCACCTTCGCCATCGCCCGCCCCATGGACGACGTGAGGTCCAGCGGTTCCGTCGCCGACGCCAGGGCAACGCTCTGCGCCTCGGTGATCTTCATGATCTCGGCGAAGTCCACCGTGGACCGGGCGAGCCGGTCGATCTTGAAGAACACGATCACGTCGAACTCGTCGAGCCGTTCCAGGATCTTCTGGAGCCCCGGCCGCTCCAGGCCCCGCGAGAAGCCGGAGACGTCGATGTCCTCCTCGACGGCGACCACGGTCCAGCCGCGTGCCGCGCACAGCTGCTCGCAAGCCGCCCGCTGGCGTTCCGGGGAAGTAGTTTCCTCTGTCTCGCGTGATAGGCGAACATAGATAGCTGCGCGCATTCCAGGCGCGCTTGCCGGAACGCCCTTCCGGCGTCGGGCTCGGGGCATGGCCCGAACGGTGGCAGTCGTGGTCTCTGTCACGCGGCGATCCTATCCACGGAGGTATGTGTGTCCTGCTTGATCGTCCAGAGCGACAAAACTCTTCTCCTGGAGATCGACCACCCCAAGGCCGCCGACTGCCGCCGCGCCATCGCGCCGTTCGCCGAGTTGGAGCGGGCGCCCGAGCACGTGCACACCTACCGGGTGACCCCGCTCGGGCTGTGGAACGCGCGCGCGGCCGGGCACGACGCCGAACAGGTGGTGGACGCCCTGGTGACGTACTCGCGCTACCCGGTGCCGCACGCGTTGCTCGTGGACGTGGCCGACACCATGGGCCGCTACGGCCGGCTCCAGCTGGTCAAGCACCCGACGCACGGGCTGGTGCTCACCACCACCGACCGGCCGGTGCTGGAGGAGGTGCTGCGCTCCAAGAAGATCGTGCCGCTGGTCGGCGCCCGGGTCGACCCGGACACCGTGGTGGTGCACCCCTCCGAGCGCGGGCAGATCAAGCAGGTGCTGCTCAAACTCGGCTGGCCCGCCGAGGACTTCGCCGGGTACGTGGACGGCGAGGCGCACCCGATCGACCTGGACGAGGACGGCTGGCAGCTGCGCCCGTACCAGACGCAGGCCGTCGAGGGCTTCTGGCACGGCGGCTCGGGCGTGGTGGTGCTGCCCTGCGGCGCCGGCAAGACGCTGGTCGGCGCCGCCGCGATGGCGCACGCCAAGTCGACGACGCTGATCCTGGTCACCAACACCGTCTCGGCCCGCCAGTGGAAGCACGAACTGGTCAAGCGCACCTCGCTCACCGAGGACGAGATCGGCGAGTACAGCGGGACGAGGAAGGAGATCCGCCCGGTCACCATCGCCACCTACCAGGTGATGACGACCAAGCGGAAGGGCGTCTACGCGCACCTGGAGCTGTTCGACGCCCGCAACTGGGGCCTGGTGGTCTACGACGAGGTGCACCTGCTGCCCGCGCCGGTGTTCAAGTTCACCGCCGACCTGCAGGCCCGCCGCCGGCTCGGCCTGACCGCCACACTGGTGCGCGAGGACGGCCGCGAGGGCGACGTGTTCAGCCTGATCGGCCCGAAGCGCTTCGACGCCCCGTGGAAGGAGATCGAGGCGCAGGGCTACATCGCGCCCGCCGACTGCTGCGAGGTGCGGGTCACCCTGACCGACTCCGAGCGGCTCGCCTACGCCACCGCCGAGCCGGAGGAGCGCTACCGCTTCTGCGCCACCACGGCGACCAAGCGGCGGGTGGTGGAGGCGCTGGTCAAGAAGCACGAGAAGGACCAGACGCTGATCATCGGCCAGTACATCGACCAGCTGGACGAGCTCGGGGAGGTCCTGGACGCCCCCGTGATCAAGGGCGAGACCAGCAACGCCCAGCGAGAGAAGCTCTTCGACGCGTTCCGCAACAAGGAGATCGGCGTCCTGGTGGTGTCCAAGGTCGCGAACTTCTCGATCGACCTGCCCGAGGCCACCGTGGCCATCCAGGTCTCCGGGACCTTCGGCTCCCGCCAGGAGGAGGCCCAGCGCCTCGGCCGCGTCCTGCGCCCCAAGGCGGACGGGCATGCGGCGCACTTCTACTCGGTGGTCGCCCGGGACACCGTGGACCAGGACTTCGCCGCCCACCGGCAGCGCTTCCTCGCCGAGCAGGGGTACGCGTACCGCATCATCGACGCGGACGACGTGCTGTAACCGTAGGAACGTTCAGTAGCGGACACCGTCGCGCCCGAGGAAGATCACCCGCGCGGCGGTGTCCAGGGCGATGCCGACGTTGCGGACGACGGCGCTCAGCGGGTTGCGGTGGCGGCCCTGGACGGCGGTCGCGCCGGCCGGACCCGAACGGGAGGTGCTGTTCTGGGTGCTCATGTCTTCAACGGTAGGCACCCGACCGGCCCCCTGCATCACTCCAAAGGCCGTATCCACCAGGACGGCGGTCGTCCTCCCGGTGTACGGCACCCCCTGAGACCTGCGGGGCTGGAACCCTGAGACGGACGGGTCTAAGATCGTCCGCCTGCCCCCTCCCGAACCGTGGTACCTGGCGGTGTCCCGCAGGCAGCCGGGGGAGGTGCCGACCGCACGGCAACCGGTCGGCTGTACTCACCGTGAGCTCCATCGATCCGCTGCGCCCGCGACCGGGGCAGCCGGGAAGGTTCGCTGTGCCCGCCACCCCCACCACCGACCCCCTCCAGCGCGAACGCGACCACCTCGCCGCGTCCCGGGCCGCGCTGCGAGCGATGCGCGAGGACGTCCAGTCGCTCGACCTGCGCAACGTGACCGGCACCTGGGTGTCCGCCGTCATCCTCCAGAACCAGATCGAGGCCAGGATCGCCGCCCTGGCCGACCTCGCCGACACCCCACTGTTCTTCGGCCGCCTCGACTACCTCCACGCGATCAGCGAGGAGCTGAGCGAGGGAGGCACAAGAGGTGCCGCGCGAAGCGCGTCGAGCAAGGGTGGTGGTGGGCGACGGGTGGGAGAGAACTTCTACATCGGCCGCCGCCACGTCCACGACGCCGACGGCGACCCGATGGTGATCGACTGGCGCGCGCCGGTCTCCCAGCCGTTCTACCGGGCCAGCCGCACCGAGCCGATGGACGTCGAACGCCGCCGCCGCTTCGGCTACACCGGCGGCGAGCTCACCGCCTACGAGGACGAGCACCTCACCGACCCGGCCACAGAGACATTTACCGGCTCCGCCGGGGGCTCCACCACCTCCGCGCTGCTCGCCGCCGAGATCGAGAAGCCCCGCGTCGGCCCGATGCGCGACATCGTCGCCACCATCCAGCCCGAGCAGGACGAGATCGTCCGCTCCGACGTCACGGGCACCATCTGCGTCCAGGGGGCGCCCGGCACCGGGAAGACCGCCGTCGGCCTGCACCGTGTCGCCTACCTGCTGTACGCGCACCGCGAACGGCTGGCCCGGACCGGCACCCTGGTGATCGGCCCGAACACCGCCTTCCTCTCCTACATCGAGCAGGTGCTCCCGGCCCTCGGCGAGCTGGACGTCGCCCAGGCCACCGTGCAGCAGCTGGTCGCGCACGTCGAGGTGAAGGGCGAGGACGACCCGGAGGCGGCCCGGCTGAAGGGCGACGCCCGGATGGCGGAGGTGCTGCGCCGGGCGGTGCGGGCGGGCATCACACTGCCCACCGAGCCCTGCGTGGTGGTCCGCGGCTCCCGCCGCTGGCGCGTCCCGGCGTACGAACTGGTCGAGATCATCGAGGAGTTGAAGGCCCGCGAGGTCCGTTACGGCGCTGCCCGGGACGCCCTGCCGCAGCGTATCGCGCACGCCGTGCTGCTGAAGATGGAGCAGGGCGGCGAGGCCCCGGACGACCGGGTGCAGGACGCGGTGGCCCGCAACAGCGCGGTCAAGGCCGTGGTCAAGGAGTGCTGGCCGGCCGTCGACCCGGCCAAGCTGGTGCTGCGGCTGCTCTCCGAGCCGGAGTTCCTGGCCGAGTGCGCCGAGGGCGTGCTGACCCCCGAGGAGCAGCAGGCGGTGCTGTGGCCCAAGCCCGGTCGCTCGGTGAAGACCGCCCGCTGGACGCAGGCCGACGCCGTCCTGGTGGACGAGGCGACGGACCTGGTGCAGCGCACGCCCTCGCTCGGGCACGTGGTGCTGGACGAGGCCCAGGACCTCTCCCCCATGCAGTACCGCGCAGTCGGCCGCCGCTGCACCACCGGTTCGGCGACCGTCCTCGGCGACCTCGCCCAGGGCACCACCCCGTGGGCGACGGCGAGTTGGCCGGACGCCCTGCACCACCTGGGCAAGCCGGAGGCGCACGTCGAGGAGCTGACCAAGGGCTTCCGGGTGCCGGAGGAGGTCATCGCGTACGCCTCCCGGCTGCTCCCGGCGATCGCCCCGGGCCTGGCCCCGGCGACCTCGGTCCGCGACACGCCCGGTTCCCTGACGATCCGCCGGATCACCGAGTGGGAGGAGGCGGTCCTGGAAGCCTGCCGGGAGGCACTGGAGCACGAGGGTTCGACCGGCCTGATCGCCGCCGACGCCCGGATCCCGCTGCTCGCCGAGGCGTTGACCGCGGCCGGGCTGCCGCACCTCACCCCCGGCACCGAGACCAGCGCCGACTCCCGGCTGACCCTGGTCCCGGCCTCGCTGGCCAAGGGCCTGGAGTACGACTACGTGGTGCTGGACGAGCCGGCCGCGGTGATCGCGGGCGAGCCGGACGAGCGGACCGGCCTGCGCCGCCTGTACGTGGCGCTCACCCGCGCGGTCTCCGGGCTGACGGTCCTGCACACCGAGCCGCTGCCGGAGCAACTGCGCTGACGACGCGGAAGGGGGCCGGGTCGCGAACGCCCCGGCCCCCTTCCCGCACGACGGGCACGGCTCGCCCGGCTGTCGGCGCTTCCACGCTCAGCCGTCGATCAGCGCCCGCCACTCGGCGACCTTGGCCGCGTCCACCGGCGTCAGCCAGCCGTCGGCCCGCACCGCGCCGCCGACGTGGAAGGCGTCGAAGCCCTCCGCCCGCAGCTCCTTGAGGTGATCGGCCCGCAGGCCGCCGCCGATCAGGATCCGCTGGCCGTACCCGGGCTCGCCCGCGCGGGCCAGCTCGGCCGCCAGCACCTCGCGCCCGGCGTCGACCCCGGCGGCCGTGCCGGAGGTGAGGAAGGTGTCCAGCCCGGGCAGGGCGCCGACGGCGGCGCGCAGGGCGGCCCGGTCGGCGCTGTGGTCGATCGCCCGGTGGAAGGTCCAGCGGCAGCCGGCGATCGCCTCGGCGACGGCCGTGGTGGCGGCCAGGTCGACGGCGCCGTCGGCGTCGAGGAAGCCGAGCACGAACTCCTCGGCCCCCTCGGCCCGCAGGGCGGCGGCCCGGGCGCACAGCTCGTCCAGGTCACCGGGGGCGAAGCCGTCCCGGATCCGCAGCATGACGCGCAGCGGGATGCCGACGGCGGCCCGGATCCGGGCGAAGTCCGCCACGGACGGGGTGAGTCCGTCGGCGGCCATGTCGGTGACCAGTTCGAGCCGGTCGGCGCCGCCCGACTCGGCGGCCTGGGCGTCCTGGGGCGTCAGCGCGATGACTTCGAAAATTGGTCTAGACATATTCGACAGCCTGCCACATCCGACCACCCCCGGCGAGACCGCACCCCCTTTCCGGGCGCGGGCCTCAGGCCAGCTGCCGCCCACCCGGCCCGGTCGGGCCCCTACGGCGGCCCACCAGCACCAGCGCGACCATCACCGCGACCGTCACCGCGGCCATCGGCAGCAGCCGCCACGTCCCACCGACCTGCTGCCAGATCGCGTGGAGGTTGACGCTCAGCGTCCACGGCAGCGCGGCGAGCCCCGGAACGGCCACCACGTGCCACCCGCGCAGCGCGGTCAGCGCCATCAGCAGCGGAACGCAGACCATCGCGGCCCGCCACGGCAGGTCCAGGTGGTACCAGCTACGGGAGAAGGAGGTCGAGAGCACCAGGAAGGGGCTCGACAGCGCCGCCGCCGCCACCATGCCCCGCTCCCGCCAGGTCGGCGACGGCAGCGCGTCGCGCGGCGCGGCCAGCAGCACCAGGGCCCAGAGCAGGAACGGCCCGTCCCACTGGAAGTCGTAGAGGAGTCCCCAGAGTCCACCGCCGATCGACGCCCTCAGCTGCAGCAGCAGGTCCGCCACCACCGCGAGGGCCGTCGCCCCGGCGAGCAGCCGGGCCGCCGTCCACCGACCGAGCAGCACCGCGCCGGCCGAGAGCACCGCCGGCGCGTTCAACACCCAGAAGGCCAGGAAACTCAGCAGCCACCCCGCGGAATGCGGAACCTGGTACGCGCTGTCGTCCGCGTACATCTCCACCGCCGCGATCCCCGCCGCCGCACCGGCCGCGAGCGGCGCGGTAAGCGCCGCCAGCCGCCCGCCCGGCGAGGTCGAGGTCAGCCCGGTCCGCATCCGCAGCCCGTACGCGCCCAGGTCGAAGAGCTCCCGGACCTTGGCGAACCTGCCCGCCTCCGCCGTGGTGTCGGCGAAGACGACGGCCAGCTCGTCGCCGCGCTCGCGGCGGTAGCGGCCCGGGTAGAGCGCCAGCGCCGTACGAACGCCGGCCGGACGAACACCAACAGTCGAATCACTCATGCAAAGGCCCCCCTGACCTTCGGACGGACAACGGCGACGGAGAGCCGGCGCTCCGCCTCGGTGGCCACGGCCCGCAGCCGCTCGGCCTCGGTGGCCAGCGCGCCCCGACCGGCGTCGGTCAGCGCGTAGGTGCGCCGGGCACGGCCGTCCACGACCTCCTCGGCGGCGACCTCGATCAGGCCCTGGCCCAGCAGCCGGTCGAGCGCGCCGTAGAGCGTGCCGGTACGCATCTTGACCCGGCCGTCCGAGATCGCGGCGATTTCCTGGATGAGCGCGTAGCCGTGCCTCGGGGCGTCGGCCAGCGCGGTGAGCAGAAGCAGCGTCGGCTCCTGCATGGAGCGTTCTGTCATGCGTCTATATATATCGTTGACCGGCATATACCGTCCACCCGAACCAGCCGACAGAATGGGCCGCATGCCCACCGCGACCGAGGATCTGCTCCCCGCCTGGACCGCCCTGCTGCACCACTGCGGCGCCACCGACGACCCCGAACCGTACGGACGGGAGCTGCTGCGCCGCTGGTCGGAGCCACAGCGCCGCTACCACACCCCCGAGCACCTGCGCGCGGTCCTACGGCACGTCGACGAGCTCGCCGGGCACGCCGCCGACCCGGACGCCGTCCGGCTCGCCGCCTGGTTCCACGACGCCGTCTACCGGCCCGACCGCACCGAGAACGAGGAGCGCAGCGCCGCCCTGGCCGTCCGCGCGCTGACCGCCGCCGGCCTGCCCGCCGGGCGGGTCGCCGAGGTCGAACGGCTCGTCCTGCTCACCGTCACCCACGACCCCGCCCCGGGCGACCGCGACGGCGAGGTGCTCTGCGACGCGGACCTCGCCGTCCTCGGCGGCTCCCCCGAGGCGTACGCGGCGTACGCGGCCGCCGTCCGGGCGGAGTACGACTTCGTCCCGGAGCCGGACTTCCGCGCGGGCCGGGCCGCCGTGCTGCGCCAACTCCTCGCGCTCCCGGCGCTCTACCGCACCCCCGCCGCCCGCGAGCGCTTCACCGCGGCCGCCCGCACCAACCTGACGGCCGAGCTCAAGCAGCTGGAGAACTAGACCAGCTCCCCCACCGGCGCCACCACCGAGCCGTGCTTGCCGCACACCCAGTGCGGCTCCGGCCCCAACTCCGGCTCCACGCTCAGCGCGTGCGGGTCCCCGTCGGCCGCGCAGTCGGTGCACAGCGGCCACCGCCCGTACGCCTCCAGCAGCGCGTCCTGGACGTCCTGGGCGACCAGCCCGAGCACGTACTCGGTGCCGTCCGACCACTGCTCCAGCCACCAGCGGCGGTGCGTGACGGCCTGCTCCACCAGCGAGACGACGGCGGCGTCCGCCACGTCCCGCGCGGTGAGGTCGGCCAGGATCAGTGCCCGCGCGTTGTGCAGGGCGGTCTCGATGTCAGCCATCCGTCCATTCTCCGTCGATACGCGAAAACGCCGCGTGGGCGACCCCCCGAAGGGAGCCGCCCACGCGGACGAGGAATCAACCGATCCGATCGAAGCGATCAGGATCAGAAGTCCATGTCACCGCCCGGCATGCCGCCGCCGGCGGCCGCGGCGGCCTTCTCCGGCTTGTCGGCGATGACGGCCTCGGTGGTGAGGAACAGCGCCGCGATGGAGGCGGCGTTCTGCAGCGCGGAGCGGGTGACCTTGGCCGGGTCGATGATGCCCGCGGCGACCAGGTCGACGTACTCGTTGGTGGCGGCGTTCAGGCCGTGACCGGCGGGGAGGTTGCGCACCTTCTCCACCACGACGCCACCCTCCAGGCCGGCGTTGGTCGCGATCTGCTTGATCGGGGCCTCCAGCGCGACCTTGACGATGTTGGCACCGGTGGCCTCGTCGCCGTCCAGCTCCAGCTTGTCGAAGGCGACACCGGCCTGCAGCAGGGCGACGCCACCACCGGCGACGATGCCCTCCTCGACGGCGGCCTTGGCGTTGCGGACGGCGTCCTCGATGCGGTGCTTGCGCTCCTTGAGCTCCACCTCGGTGGCCGCGCCGGCCTTGATGACGGCCACGCCGCCGGCCAGCTTGGCGAGGCGCTCCTGGAGCTTCTCGCGGTCGTAGTCCGAGTCGCTGTTCTCGATCTCGGCGCGGATCTGGTTCACGCGACCGGCGACCTGCTCGCTGTCGCCGCCACCGTCGACGATGGTGGTCTCGTCCTTGGTGATGACCACCTTGCGGGCGGTGCCCAGCAGGTCGATGCCGGCGTTCTCCAGCTTGAGGCCGACCTCCTCGGAGATCACGGTGCCACCGGTGAGGATGGCGATGTCGCCGAGCATGGCCTTGCGGCGGTCGCCGAAGCCCGGGGCCTTGACGGCGACGGACTTGAAGGTGCCGCGGATCTTGTTCACGACCAGGGTCGACAGGGCCTCGCCCTCGACGTCCTCGGCGATGATGACGAGCGGCTTGCCGCTCTGCATGACCTTCTCCAGCAGCGGGAGCAGGTCCTTGACCGAGCCGATCTTGGAGTTGGCGATGAGGATGTACGGGTCCTCGAAGGTCGCCTCCATGCGCTCCAGGTCGGTGGCGAAGTAGGCGGAGATGTAGCCCTTGTCGAAGCGCATGCCCTCGGTGAGCTCGAGCTCCAGACCGAAGGTGTTGCTCTCCTCGACGGTGATGACGCCTTCCTTGCCGACCTTGTCCATGGCCTCGGCGATGAGCTCGCCGATCTGGGTGTCAGCGGCGGAGATGGAGGCGGTGGAGGCGATCTGCTCCTTGGTCTCCACGTCCTTGGCCTGGGCCAGCAGCTGGTCCGAGACGGCGGCGACGGCCTTCTCGATGCCGCGCTTCAGGGCCATCGGGTTGGCGCCGGCGGCGACGTTGCGCAGACCCTCGCGAACCAGGGCCTGGGCCAGCACGGTGGCGGTGGTGGTGCCGTCACCCGCGACGTCGTCCGTCTTCTTGGCGACCTCCTTGACGAGCTCCGCACCGATCTTCTCGTACGGGTCCTCGAGCTCGATCTCCTTGGCGATGGAGACACCGTCGTTGGTGATCGTGGGGGCGCCCCACTTCTTCTCCAGCACGACGTTGCGACCCTTGGGGCCGAGCGTGACCTTCACTGCGTCGGCGAGCTGGTTCATGCCACGCTCAAGGCCGCGGCGAGCTTCCTCATCAAAGGCGATGATCTTGGCCATCAGAAGTGGTCCTCCGGGACACGGTCGACTGCTCGGACCAAGGGGTGCCCGCGACGGACGGCCCTGGTGCGCGGAGGTCCATTCCCCTACCGCTCCCGGGGGCCTCACCGACCCGGTCCGCTGTCACTCTCACACTGTGAGTGCTAACGCCAATGATTAGCACTCCGGGTGGTCGAGTGCAAGCCCAATCGGCCACCCGCGAGCCGCCGTCGAGCCCCGTCCGCGAGCGCGGACCGGGGCGCGGACGGAAAGGCGAACGGGCCCGCACGACGCGTGTCGTGCGGGCCCGTCGAGAAGCAGGAGGTCCACCAGCGGTGGGCCGCGCCGAGCTCCTGGAGTCGGAAGGGGTCAGACCGCCGCGCGAACCATGTCCGCCTGCGGGCCCTTCTGTCCCTGAGAGATCTCGAACTCGACCCGCTGGCCCTCCTCGAGGGTGCGGTAGCCGTCCATCTGGATCGCGCTGTAGTGGACGAAGACGTCCGCACCACCGTCGACCGCGATGAAGCCGTAGCCCTTCTCCGCGTTGAACCACTTGACGGTGCCCTGAGCCATTCCGAACTCCCCTAGTGCTGTGCTGGCCCTTCACGCGCCCGCAGGTCGCGGGCCCGGGTCTGGTTGAAGGCCGGCCCGGGGAACCCCCCCTGAGCGCAGCCGTGCACGCCGCAATCCTCCGCACAGAAAGCCGAACGGCTTCCGATGGGCGGTCGATTACGCCGACCGCCGCTGAATGTATCCGGACCGACGCCCTCTGCAACAGGGCCAGCCGCCAGGAATTCCATAGCCCCGTCAAGAGACAAGGGCGAACAAACCAGGGTGAAATCGGCATTTCATGCCGGACATAGCGGACGAATTACCCAAACCCTCGCAGGAATTCTGACATCCGCCTGACATGTTTCACGGCCGGGACGCGAGCCGGTCTCAGTGACCGGACGACCTCCGGCCAAGCAGCGCGCAAGCCGGAAGGGAAGCCCCGTTCCCAGCAGAGCCACACTCTACTCCGACTTGACCCGGAAATATTCCCGCCGAAATGCCAGCGGCCGCCCGCACATACGGAGAGTCGAATTCCGTACGTACGGGCGGCCGGGAAGCGGGATGCGACGGCTCAGCAGCCGCCGGCCACCGCCGGGATGATCGAGACGTTCGCGCCGTCCTTGATCTCGGTCGCCAGGCCCTCGGCGAACCGCACGTCGTCGTCGTTCACGTACACGTTGACGAAGCGGCGCAGCTTCCCGGTGTCGTCCAGGATCCGGGCGGAAATGCCCGCGTGGTTCTGCTCCAGGTCGGCGATGACCTCGGCCAGGCTGGCCCCCTCGGCGGTCACCTCGGCCGCGCCGCCGGTGTAGGTGCGCAGGATGGTGGGGATGCGGACTTTGGCGCTCATGGCTCTCCTAGCGGGGGTGGGGGTGGTTCAGGTGGACGCGAGACCGGCGGAGCGGAAGGACTCCAGCGTCGGGCGGATGACGGCGGTCATCCCGGCGTCGGAGACGGCGTCCAGCGTCTTCAGGCCGTCGCCGGTGTTGATCGCGACGGTCTCCTTGGCCGGGTCCAGCTGACCGGTCTCGACCAGCTTCTTCAGCACGCCGACGGTCACCCCGCCCGCGGTCTCCGCGAAGATCCCCTCGGTCCGGGCCAGCAGCCGGATCGCCGCCACGACCTCTTCGTCCGTGACGTCCTCGACCGCCCCGCCGGTCCGACGGGCGATGTCCAGCACGTACGGGCCGTCCGCCGGGTTGCCGATCGCCAGCGACTTGGCGATGGTGTCCGGCTTGACCGGCTTGATCACGTCCCGGCCCGCCTTGAACGCGGCCGACACCGGCGAGCAGCCCTCGGCCTGGGCGCCGAAGATCCGGTACGGCCGGTCCTCCACCAGGCCGAGCTTGATCAGCTCCTGCAGCCCCTTGTCGATCTTCGTCAGCTGCGAGCCCGAGGCGATCGGGATGACGATCTGCTCCGGCAGCCGCCAGCCGAGTTGCTCGCAGATCTCGTACGCCAGCGTCTTGGAGCCCTCGCCGTAGTACGGACGCAGGTTGACGTTCACGAAACCCCAGCCCTCGCCGGCCGGGTCCCCGATCAGCTCCGAGCAGAAGCGGTTCACGTCGTCGTAGTTGCCCTCGATGCCCACCAGCTCGCCGCCGTACACCCCGGCCATCACGACCTTGCCCTGCTCCAGGTCGTGCGGGATGAAGACGCAGGACCGGAACCCGGCCCGGGCCGCCGCCGCGCCCACCGCGCCGGCCAGGTTGCCGGTCGAGGAGCAGGACAGCGTGGTGTACCCGAACGCCCGCGCCGCCTCGATGGCGCAGGCCACCACCCGGTCCTTGAAGGAGTGCGTCGGGTTCCCGGAGTCGTCCTTCACGTGCAGCGGAGCGGTGAACCCGAGCTCCCGGCCCAGGTTGTCCGCCTTCACCAGCGGGGTCCACCCCGGGTTCAGGTTCGGCTTGGACGCCACGTCGGCCGGCACCGGCAGCAGCGGCGCGTAACGCCAGATGGACGCCGGACCGGCCTCGATCCGCTTGCGCAGCTCCTCGGCGCGCTCGCTCCCGAACTCGTACGCGATCTCCAGCGGCCCGAAGCACTCCAGGCAGGCGAAGCTGGGGCCGAGCGGGAAGCGGGTGCCGCACTCCCGACAGGACAGGGCGGCGGCGGGGCCGAGGTCAACCGATCGGGGTCCCCCCGGCCGAAGGCTGGGGGAGGGTGCGGCAGTGTCGACAGCCATGATGGCGGAGGCCTCTCTCCTCATCTTCCCCGTGGCGCGGTCGCGCCACAGGCCGGAATTGGCACCTGTCCCGCCGGGGCCTGTGAACAGCCGAGCGAGAAGGTTGCCGGGACGTCAACGGGCCGTTCCCTCAGTCCCTCTGGATGAGCTTGTGAAGTTGTGGTTCAGCGGCGACCCCGGCGTGCGAAGGTCCGACCGCTGTACGAAGACTGTATCCGAAGGCGTCCACCCTGAAAGGGACCGTCCGCCACGCGAGATGGCCCGTTCCACCCGACCTCGCCGAGGAGATTCACCGTGCCCGCCGAACCGACCCCCGCACTCCTCCCGCAGGCGGCGTCCTGGCTGCACCGCCGCTCGTGGAGCGCGGCCGACCGGCCGGTTCACACCCTGCTGGAGGCCAAGCGGCGCACCCGGCAGACCGTCAGCGTCGTCCTCCCCGCACTCGACGAGGAGGCCACCGTCGGCGACATCGTCCGCACCGTCCGGCGCGAACTGATGGACCGGCTTCCTCTGGTCGACGAACTGGTCGTACTCGACTCCGGCTCCACCGACGCCACCGCCACCGTCGCCGCCGAGGCCGGCGCCCGGGTGGAACAACGGGACGCCGTCCTGCCCCGGCTGCCCGCCGTCCCCGGCAAGGGCGAGGTGCTCTGGCGCTCGCTGCTGGTCACCCACGGCGACATCGTCTGCTTCGTCGACGCCGACCTGCGCGAGTTCGACCCCGCCTTCGTCTCCGGCATCCTCGGCCCCCTGCTCACCGAACCCGACATCCAGCTGGTCAAGGCCATGTACGACCGCCCCCTCGAAACGGAGTCCGGCGCGATCGTCCCCGCCGGCGGCGGCCGGGTCACCGAACTCGTCGCCCGCCCCCTGCTCAACCTCCACTGGCCGGAACTCGCCGGTTTCGTCCAGCCCCTCGGCGGCGAGTACGCGGCCCGCCGCTCACTGCTCGAACGACTGCCCTTCCCCACCGGCTACGGCGTCGAACTCGGCCTCCTGGTCGACGCGTTGGAGCTGGTCGGCCTGGACGCCCTGGCCCAGGTCGACGTCGGCGTCCGACACCACCGTCACCAGGACGGCCAGGCCCTCGGCCGGATGGCCGCCACCATCTACCGCACCGCCCTGGAACGCCTCGACCGCACCCACCGCCTCAAGGCCTCCGCCGACCTGGTCCACCCCCACCTCACCCAGTTCAGCCGCGACCCGGAAACCCGCGCCTTCACCGCCCACAGCCACCCGGTGACCGCCCTGGAACGCCCCCCGATGCACACCGTGCCCGAATACGCGACCCGCCATTGAAACGTTTGCCGACCCGAGCCCCCGGCAAGATGCCAACCATGGGCGATCTCACGACCGAACGTTCGAGCGCGACCGGCACCGCCCCCGTCCTGGTGGCCTCCAATCGGGGACCGGTGTCGTTCAGCGCCGCCGACGACGGCACGCTGACCCTGCGCCGCGGCGGCGGAGGCCTCGTCTCCGGCCTCTCCGCGATCGACGACCCGAACGCCGTCTGGGTGTGCGCCGCCCTCGGCGACGCCGACCGCCGAGCCGCGGCAGAAGCCCCCGACGGCCGCCTCGACCTGGCCGGCCACGACGTCGGCGGCCAGGCCGTACGGATGCTGGACATCGACCCGGAGACCTTCGCCCACGCCTACAACGGCGTCGCCAACTCCACCCTCTGGTTCGTCCACCACCTGCTCTACGCGACCCCCACCGCACCCTCCTTCGACGCGGGCTTCCGCACCGAATGGGCCGCCTACCAGGCCTACAACACGGCCTTCGCCGAGGCCCTGGCCGCCGAAGCCGCCCCGAACGCCGCGGTCCTCGTCCAGGACTACCACCTCTCCCTGACCCCGGCCCTGCTCCGCGCGGCCCGTCCCGACCTGCGGATCGGCCACTTCTCCCACACTCCCTGGGCCCCGCCCGAGTACTACCGGATGCTCCCCGACGACGTCGCCCGCGCCGTCCTCACCGGCATCCTCGGCGCCGACCGGGCCGGTTTCCTCACCGAACGCTGGGCCCGCGCCTTCGCCGCCTGCTGCGAGGACCAACTCGGCGCCACCGTCGACCACGAGGCGATGACCGTCACCCACATCGGCCGCACCACCCACCTCGGCGTCCACGCCCTGGGCGCCGACGCCGACTTCCTCCGCGAACGCGCCCACCGCCCCGACGTGGACGAACGCCTCGCCGCCCTCCGCACCTCCGTCGGCGACCGCCACACCATCGTCCGGGTCGACCGCACCGAGCTGAGCAAGAACATCGTCCGCGGCCTCCAGGCCTACCGGCATCTGCTCCGCTCCCACCCCGAGTGGCACGACCGGGTGGTGCACATCGCCTTCGCCTACCCCTCCCGCACCGACCTGGCCGAATACCGCGACTACACGGCGTCGGTGCGGCACCTCGCCGACGCCATCAACACCGAATTCGCCACCCCCACCTGGCAACCCCTGATCCTGCACGTCAACGACGACTTCCCGCGTTCCCTCGCCGCCTACCGCCTGGCCGACGTCGCCCTCGTCAATCCCATCCGGGACGGCATGAACCTGGTCGCCAAGGAAGTACCGGTCGTCTCCGACAGCGGCTGCGCCCTCGTCCTCTCCCGCGAGGCCGGCGCCCACACCGAACTCAAGGACGACGCCCTCACCGTCAACCCCTACGACGTCATCGCCACCGCCGAGGCCCTGCACGCCGGCCTCACCATGAGCCCGGAGGAGCGCGCCGACCGCACCAAGCGCCTCGCCGCCGCGGCCACCGCGCTCCCCCCGCAGCAGTGGTTCCTCGACCAGCTCAACGCCCTCTGACCGCCTCCCCCAAAGCACCCAACAGCTCCACCACACCCTCGGGCCCGTCGACCACCACATCCGCCCGGTCGGCGAGTTCGCGCACCGGCGCGTCCCCCACCGCGCCGGCGCACACCAGCAGCCCCGCCACCCCCTGCCCGCGCAGCTCCTCCACCGCCGCGAAGGCCGCCACGTCCCCCAGGTCGTCCCCCGCGAAGAGCACCGACCGCGCCCCCCGTTCCCGCAGGAACCCGGTCAGCGCCGCCCCCTTGTCCACCCCCGGCGGCCGCAGCTCCAACACCAGCCGCCCGGGCTCCACCACCAGCCCGTACTCGGCGGCCAACTCCCCCACCGGCGCCCGCAACAACTCCAACGTCTCCTCCGGCGCCCCCGTCCGCCGGGTGTGCACCGCCACCGAGCGCCCCTTGTCCTCCACCCACGTCCCCTCGGGCGCCCCCACCCGCTCCAACAACTCCGGCAACGCCGCCCGCACCCCCGCAACCCCCGGATGCACCTCGGGCGCCGTCACCACACCGCCCTCCCACCGCTCGGCCCCGTAGTGCCCCAGCACCACCAGCCCCGGCACCCCGTCGAACCCCCCGTACTCGGCCGCCAACCCGGCCGGCCGCCCCGTCACCACCACCACGGCCCCCACCGCGGCCCCCAACCCCCGCAACACCCCCACCACCCCCGGATGCGCCCGAGCCAGCGCCGGATCCGCCACGATCGGCGCCAAGGTGCCATCGAAGTCCAGGGCGATCACCGCGTCCCCCGGCGCCGCCAGAATCGCCCGCAACCCGTCCCGCCCGGCATCAGTGACCGGCACAACCATCTCTTCAAGGCCCATACATCAGCCCATACCCCCACCCCCAACACCCGTACCCCGGAGCGCCCCTCCCACAGCCCCCACTCGCCCCCTCAACGAGCCCCCCGCCGCGCCTCCCGAACCCGCCGCAGCCGATTCACCAGCACCGGCGCAGCCGCCAACGCCTCCTCCCGGTCCAACAGCCCGTTCAGCAGCTGGTAGTACCGCGTGGAGGAGAGCCCCAACTCCTCCCGGATCGCCCGCTCCTTGGCCCCCGCCGTCCGCCACTGCCGCCCCTCCAGCGCCAGCACCGCCCGGTCCCGCTCACTCAGCTCGCCCACCGAGGACACCTCCGCCCATCACTACGGAGTGTCATTCTCCCGCCGAACCCCGACACACTCTGCGGGACGACCACGCCCCCGCCGCACGGCTACCGTCGACCCATGATCAGCTTCGCCGTGCACATCCCCACCACCGAGCTCGTCCCCGAGCCTCTCGACCCGTCCCAGATCGTCTCCGGCACCCCCGAGGTCACCGGGAAGGTCCTGTCCGAGTCCCCCGACGGCCGCCAGCTGCGCGGCATCTGGCAGATCACCCCGGGCGTGGTCACCGACGTCGAGGCCGACGAGATGTTCGTGGTGCTCAGCGGCCGGGCCACCATCGAGATCGAGGGCGGCCCGACCCTGCGGGTCGGCCCCGGCGACTGCGCCGTCCTGCGCGAGGGCGACCGCACCACCTGGACCGTCCACGAGACCCTCCGCAAGGCCTACGCGATCACGCTCCCCAGCTGAGACCGGGAAGCCCCGGGTCCTACTGCTTGCGGACCCGGGCCGCCTCCTTCACCGCCGAGTCCTGCAGCCCGCCGAGCACCTGCTTCGGGTCCCCCGTGACCGCCTGCCCGATCCCGGCCTTGATCCGGTTGCTGACCTCACCCCAGGCCGGGTCCCCGAAGGGGTAGAAGCTCGCGTTGGTCAGCCCGACCGCGAACTGCTTGAGGTCCTCGTGCTTGGGATCGGACGACATCTGGCTGAACGCGTCCTGGGTCACCGGCAGCAGGTTGTACTGCTCGTCGAACTTCAGCTGGTAGTCGCGCGAGTAGACGAAGGACAGGAACTTCTTGATCTCGTTCTTGTGCCCGTTGGCCTTGAACGCCATCATCCAGTCCGCGACCCCGAGGCTCCCGGTCTTCCCCGCCCCGTCCTTCTTCGGAATCGGCGCCGTCCCGAAGTCGATCTTCCCGGCGGACGCCATCCGCAGCAGCGTCGGATGCCCGTTCAGCATCGCGACCTTGCCCGACGCGAAGTCCTGGAACACCGGCGTGCGGTTCATCTTGCCCGGGTCGGCGTAGGTCAGCCCGGTGTTCACCAGGTTGCTCTTCAGCCAGCTGAACGTGGCCTGGTTCTGGTCGCTGTCGATGGTGTAGTTGCCGACGTCGTCCGAGATGCTCCCGCCGCCGCTCAGCGTCCACAGCATCGACTCGGCCGGCGCCTCCTCCGGCCCCAGCGGAAGCCCGTACGGGGTCACCCCCGGCACCTTGGCCTTGATCTTCTCGGCCGCGGCCCGCAGCTCGTTCCAGGTGGTCGGCGGCTGCGTGACGCCGGCCTGCTTGAAGATCGCCTTGTTGTAGAAGAGCACCCGCGACGACGACACGAACGGGATCCCGTACTGGGTGCCCAGCACCTGCCCGGCGTGGGCGAAGTTGTCCATGAACTTCGCCTGGGTGTCCATCGAGAGCACGTCCGCCGCCGGGTACAGCCGGTCCGCCGCGACCTGGTCGGCGAACCCGCCGGTCTGCAGCAGGTCGGGCGACTTCCCGGCCGCGATCATGTCGTCGACCTTCTTGCCGATGTCGGTCCAGCTGTCGACCTCGACCTGGACCTTGATGCCCGGGTTGGCGGCCTCGAAGGCCTTGGAGACGTCGTCCCAGTAGTGCTTGGAGCTGGTCTCGACGTTCTCCCCGTAGTCCGCGGCGACCAGCTTGAGCGTGACCGGCCCGTCGCCCTGCCCGCTGCACGCGCTGACCGCGGTGAGCACCAGTGCTCCGGCCATCGCACTACCGAGCACACGGGTGGAAACGTGGGCGCGCCTGTTCAACGCGGGTACCGCCTTCAGGGGATGAACTGCGGCCGGATGAGGGAATCCGGCAGGGGGGACGCGCAAGACTGCCAAACCCGCTGTCCACTGGTCCACACCACTCGGCCCCACCCGCCGAGTAGTTACCGAAGTGCCCGGCTTCATTGCACGATGCGCAACAGCCGGCGGACACACCGCCCGCGCCGACAGCCGACACCGACAGCCGGGACCCGACGGCCGCCGGCCGGGACCCGGCGGACGCCCCCGCACCCGAGACAAAGCTCACCCAGCATGGACCAGACCAATCCAAGAACTGGACTAGACCTCTTCGACCCGACCAAGGGAAACTGTCCTCCGTGAAGCACGTCATCGCACTCGATGTAGGCGGCACCGGCATGAAGGCCGCGCTGCTCGCCCAGGACGGCTCCGTGCTGTTCGAGGCACGCCGACCGACCGGGCGGGAGCACGGCCCCGACGCCGTCGTCGCCGCCATCCTCGACTTCGCCGCCGATCTGGCGGACGAGGGCCGCAGTCGCTTCGGCGTCGCCCCGCTCGCGGCCGGCGTGGCCGTCCCCGGCACGATCGACGAGAAGAACGGGATCGCGGTCTTCTCCGCGAACCTCGGCTGGCGCGACCTCCCGCTGCGCACGCTGCTCGGCGAGCGCCTGGCCGCCCCCGGCGGCGCCGCGATGCCGGTGGCCCTCGGCCACGACGTGCGCTCGGGCGGCCTGGCCGAGGGCCGGCTCGGCGCCGGCCGGGGCGTGGACCGCTTCCTGTTCATCGCCCTGGGCACCGGCATCGCCGGCGCCATCGGCATCGGCGGCCGGATCGAGGCCGGCGCCCACGGCTACGGCGGCGAGATCGGCCACGTCGTGGTCCGCCCGGGCGGACCGCAGTGCGGCTGCGGCGCCCGCGGCTGTCTGGAGACGCTGGCCTCCGCCTCCGCCGTCTCCCGCGCCTGGGCCGGGGCCAGCGGCGACCCCGACGCCGACGCGGCATCCTGCGCCGCCGCGGTGGACGCCGGGGACGACCGCGCGCTCGCCGTCTGGCAGCGGGCCGTCGACGCCCTGGCCGACGGCATCGTGCTCGCCCAGAGCCTGCTCGACCCGTCGACGGTGATCGTCGGCGGCGGGCTGGCCGAGGCCGGCGGCACGCTCTTCACTCCCCTGCGCGCGGCGGTCACCGAGCGCCTGACCTTCCAGATGCCCCCGGAGGTCGTACCCGCCATGCTCAAAGACACCGCCGCGTCCCTGGGCGCGGGCCTGCTCGCCTGGGATCTGCTCTCGATGGAGGTGACCGCGTGACCACCGCGGACCGTGACCGTACTTCCCTGGCGAATGCCCGACTCGTCCTGCCCGGCGGCGGCGTCGAGGGCGACCGGATCGCCGTCCAGGGCGAGCGCATCGCCGGCTTCGGCGGTGCGACCGAGCCCGGCGACCTGGACCTGACCGGCCACACCGTCGTCCCCGGCTTCGTCGACCTGCACGTCCACGGCGGCGGCGGCGCCTCCTACGCCTCCGGCATCGCCGAGGAGGCCCTGCTCGCCGCCCGCACCCACCTCGACCACGGCACCACCACCACCGTCGCCTCCACCGTCACCGGCGAGATCGACGACCTCGCCCGCCAGGCCCACGTCCTCTCCGAACTCGTCGAGGACGGCGTCCTGGCCGGCATCCACTTCGAGGGCCCCTTCATCTCCCACAACCGCTGCGGCGCCCACCGCCCCGACCTGCTGCGCGACCCCGACCCGGCCCTCGTCCGCAAACTCGTCGACGCCGCCCGCGGGCACGCCAAGATGGTCACCCTCGCCCCCGAACTCCCCGGCGGCCTCGACTCGGTGCGCATGCTCGCCGACCTCGGCGTCATCGCCGCCGTCGGCCACACCGACTCCGACTACGCCACCACCCTGGAGGCGATCGACGCCGGCGCCACCGTCGCCACCCACCTCTTCAACGCCATGCCCGGCATCGCCCACCGCGCCCCCGGCCCCATCGTCGCCCTGCTGGAGGACGAGCGGGTCACCGTCGAGCTGATCAACGACGGCGTGCACCTGCACCCCTCCGTCCTCGACCTCGCCTACGGCACCGCCGGCCCGAGCCGGGTCGCCCTGATCACCGACGCCATGGGCGCCGCCGGCATGGGCGACGGCCTCTACCCCCTCGGCCCCCTCCAGGTCCAGGTCACCGACGGCGTCGCCCGGCTGGTCGAGGGCGGTGCGATCGCCGGCTCCACCCTCACCCTGGACGTGGCGTTCAAGCGCTCGGTCACCGTCAACGGCCTGACCATCGACCAGACCGTCGAGTCGCTCTCCGCCACCCCTGCCCGGCTGCTCGGCCTCGCCGACTCCATCGGCTCCCTGGAGACCGGCAAGCTCGCCGACCTGGTCGTGCTCGACTCCGACAGCTACGACCTGGTCGCCGTGATGCGCCGCGGCCGCTGGGTCCGCGGCGGAGAGACCTTCTCCACCGTCAAGTCCGCCTGAGCAACGGCAACGGCCGCCCTCCCCCGGCAGGGGACGGGCGGCCGCGTCGTGTCCGAGGCGGTCTCAGCTGCTCGGCTCGATCACGATCTGGTCGATCAGCACCGCCGCGCCGGACGGCGGCATGAAGGTGACGCTGTTCTGGCCCGCCTGGAACTGCGGGAGGATGAACGTCGTGAACCACGAGGCCGACGGGTCCTTGCCGGCGTTGTAGTTCTTGTACGTGACGCCGCTCGGCCAGTCCTTCCCGTTGACCGACGCCGCGCCCTTCACGTCCCCGCCGGGGTTGTTGTAGTGAATGCTCAGCTTGTACGTCCCGGCCGTGGCGATCTGGCCGTTCCAGGTCACCGAGCCGCCCTGCTGGAGCGTCAGGTAGCTGCCGTCGGCGGACTTGGCGCCCTTGACGCTGTTGCCGGACGGCGCGTTCTGGCCCTGCAGCTGGCCGGCGTCCACGGTCGACGGCCCGTTGGTGGCGCCGGCGCTCGCCGAAGGGGAGGCCGTCCCGCTGGTGGCGCTGCTCGCCGGGGTGCTGGGGGCCGGCGGGGCGGTGGTCGTGGTGCCGCCGCCCTTGGCGTTCTTGTCGCGGTCCGGGTCGCCGGTGGAGAGCGCGATCCCGGCCCCGATCGCTATCGCCGCGACCACGGCGACCGCGCCGATCACCGCGCCCCTGCTCCGGCCGCTGCTCTGCCGCTCCTCCCCCGGCTGCGGCCGGGAGTGCTCGGCGTAGCGGGTCTGCTGGGTGGGCACGCCGTACTCGGCCTGCTGCTGCATGCCGGGCTGGCCGTACGGGGCCTGCTGCTGCGGCACCGGCTGCTGGCCGTACGGGCCGGGCTGGCCGTACGGGGCCTGCTGCTGCGCACGCGGCGGCCCCCCTTGCGGGTAAGGCTGTCCGTACTGCGCACGCCCGACCTCCATCGGCCGGTTGTACGACGTCCGGGGCACGCCCTGCTGCGGCTCGGCCGGCTGCCCGGTGGAGCCGTCGGCCGGGCGGTAGAGGTAGCCGAACGGGTCGTCGTCCTGCGGGGCACCGCCCCCCTGGCCCTCGGGCACTCCGTTGTCGCCGGCGGTCGTCACGGTGGTCTGTTCCCCCATCCGGTGCGCGCCGCCGGGCTGCGGGCGGCGCAGATCATGGACGCTGTCGTACGGGGAACCCTACCTGCCGCAGCGGACAGCGGGAAAAGAGCCCTTGACAACTCGCGGGTAACCTGCGCGGCGCCGGATGCTCGGCACCCGACCGACCTCGGCAAACAGCCGATCGAAGCGCGGAGAGCCCCGTCAGCCCGCCCGTCGGTGCGAGCGCTCCCCGCGCGCCCCCCGCACCGCACCACCACGGGCCCGCTTCTCGTCGTACATCCGCTCGTCCGCGGTGTGCAGCACCTCCTCGATGCTCATCCCGCAGCCGGCCCAGCCGACCCCCAGGCTCACCCCCACCCGCATCGCCCGCCCGTCGATGCGCATCGGCGGGATGATCGCGTTGCGCAGCCGGTGGGCGAGGTCCTTGGCCTCCTCGCGGCCGATCCCGTCGGCCAGCACCACGAACTCGTCGCCGCCGAGGCGGGCCACCGTGTCGCCGTCCCGGACCGCCCCGCTCAGTCGCCGGGCCACCTCGACCAGCACCGCGTCGCCCGCGTTGTGCCCGAACCGGTCGTTGATCGACTTGAAGCCGTCCAGGTCGCAGAAGAGCACTGCGAGCCCCTTGTCCGCCGGGGCCGGCGGGCCGGAGCGGAACGGCGCGGACCACGCGTCGCCGGTCGGCCCGTACTCGGCCGGGACCACGGCGTGCACGTGCTCCCCGTAGCCGGGGGCGAGGCCGGGCAGCAGGCCGCCGTCCTCGGCCGGCCCGTATCCGTGCACCGGCCCGGCGTACGGATCCGCCCCCTCCAGGCCGTCGTACGCCGCGTGCGCGCTGTACGAGTCGGCCGGGTAGCCGTACGGCGACGGGTAGGCGTCCCCGCCGGACGTGGCGGCGGCGCCGACCGGCTGCGGCTCGGAGCAGAGCCGGCGGCCCAGCCGGGCCTTGAGCTCCGCGCCGTTGGGCAGGCCGGTGAGCGCGTCGTGGCTGGCCCGGTGGGCGAGCTGGAATTCGTGGCGCTTGCGGTCCTCGATGTCCTCGACGTGGGTGAGCAGGAAGCTCGGGCCCTCGGCCGCGTCCGCCACGATCGAGTTGCGCAGGCAGACCCACTGGTAGCCGCCGTCCCGCCGGGACAGCCGCAGTTCCGCCCGGCCGCTCTCGGCGCTGGTGCGTTCCAGCAGCGCCCGGTCCTCGGGGTGGACCAGATCCGCGAAGCTCTGCTGGCGCAGCACCGCCCGGGGGCGGCCGAGCAGTCGACAGAGCGCGTCGTTGACCCTGGTCAGCTGGCCGCGCCCGGCGCCGTGCAGTTCGGTGATGGCCATCCCGCTCGGCGCGTACTCGAAGGCCTGGCGGAAGCTCTCCTCGCTGGCCCGCAGGGCCTGCTGCTCCTTCTCCAGCCGGGCCAGCGCGCGCTGCATCTCGGCCCGCAGCCGGGCGTTGCCGATCGCGATGGAGGCCTGCAGCGAGAACATCTCCAGCGCCTCGCGGGTCCAGGCCCCGGGCCGCTTGCCGCTGCGCGGGCGGTCCACCGAGAGGACGCCGAGCAGGTCGCCGCCGGCGCTGTACATCGGGGCGAGCAGCCCGTCGGCGGGGTGCCAGTCGTTGGCGTAGACGGGCAGCGGGCCGTCCCCGATCCAGCGCGGGATGTCGCTGGCGACGGCCCAGCCGCGGTCATACGGCAGGAAGCGCAGGGTGCCCCAGTGGTCGCTGACGCCGAGCAGCCGGTCCCAGGACTCCCGCGAGCCGACCTGCCCGAGCAGCACCGAGGGCCCGCCCATCGGGCTCTCCTCCAGCTCCCAGACCGCCGCCACCACGAGGTCGCCGTCCGGCCGGACCAGGCTGACCGCGGCGGAGTCGAAGCCGAGTCCGTGCACCGCGCCCTCGACGACGGCCTGCAGCGTGCCCGCCAGGCTGCGGGCAGCGTTGAGGTCCGCCACGACCCGGTGCAAGGTGCGGAGGGTCGCGAGACGGACGTACGGCTCCGACTCGGCTTCCATGCGGGGGCTCCCCGGCTGCTTCGGATAGTTCTTGATTGGTTATCGTCCGATTGCCAGAAGAACTGAATCACAGGGAGCACAGCGTTCGGCACGCTCGGTCAGCAATAGGCCATCACTTGTGACTTAAATCACACGACACTAATGCGTCCTTAATCAGTTCATCCGCCCCATAGCGGGACATAAAGCGCTATCGGAACATTTCTCGTGGTCGGCCGCATCGGCCGCACGCTGAAGCCCCCTGCACCCGCCGATCCCCCGGCTTCACTCCTGGGGGTGAGTCCGCTCCGGGCCCGGCCCGACCGCACCGCTGGTCCTACGACCACGGCCCGATGCCGTTCCCCGCGGCCGCCAGCTACCGTGCGGTACGTGTACCCGTCCCCGCAGCCCGAAGCTGCCTCCCACGCCACGCCCGACGAGTTCCGGGCAGCACTCTCCCAGCTCGCCGCCGGCGTGAGCCTGGTGACCGTCCACGACCCGGAGGACGGGGAGGACATCGGCATGACCGCCACGTCCTTCCTCTCGGTGTCGCTGGAGCCGCCGCTGGTGCTGATCTCGGTCCGCGAGGACTCCCGGATGGACGAGGTGCTCTCCCGGGTCGACACCTGGGCGGTCTCGGTGCTGGCGGAGGGGCAGAAGACGCTCGGCTCCCGCTTCGCCATGAAGGGCCGGCTCAGCGACCGGCTGCTGTTCGCGGACACCCCGCACCGGCGCGGCCCGCGGACCGGCGCCCCACTGGTCGAGGGCGCGCTGGCCGCCGTCGAGTGCCGCACCGAACAGCGGATACCCGCGGGAGACCACACCCTGCTGGTCGGCCGCGTCCTGGAGGCCACGGTCCCCACCCCCGGCGGCCACCCGCTGCTCTACTTCCGCGGCGGCTACCGCGCCCTCGGCTAGAGCCCCCGGAACCCGGCTAGTCCTGGCGCGGCGCCCGCCGACCCTGCTTCAGCTCGGAGCGCTGCCGCTTGTTGGACAGCCGCCGCTCGACCATCCCGCGACTCGGCCTGGTCGCCCTCCGGGCCTTCGGCGGCGGCGCGCACGCCTCGGTCAGCAGCGCCGCCAGGCGGGCCGCGGCCGCCTCCCGGTTGCGCCACTGCGAGCGGTACTCGGAGGCCTGGACCACCAGCACCCGGCCGTCCACCAGCCGGTGCGCCAGCCGCTCCACGGCACGCTCGCGCCACACCTCGGGCAGCGCCCTGGAGGCCGCCAGGTCGAAGCGCAGCTCGACCTTGGAGTCGGAGGTGTTGACGTGCTGGCCACCGGGGCCGGAAGAACGCGAGAAGCGCCAGACGAGCTCGGCGTCGGGGACGACCACCGACCCCCGTACGCGGATGGGCTCGGGCATGCGCCCATCATCCCGCGTCGGGTGCGCCGGGTCACCCGGTTATCCGCCCGCGCCCCGAACCCCGACAATGGCGTACGTGATCGAGCTCGGCTACTCCCTCTCCAACCGCTTCCCCGACCCCCCGCAGACCGACTACCGCACCGCCCCCGTGCGCTCGCTGCGGTACGACCTGTTCTGCGGCGACGTCTACCTGGACGCCGAGGGCGCCGAACTCTCCACCCGCTGGGGCTGGGTGCCGGTGCTGGACTTCGCCTGGGCGCTGTGCGACATCGTCGAGCAGCTCGACCGCGACCCGGACGGCTCCCGGGCCGCCCGGGTGCAGACCGCCGACCTCGACTTCACCCAGAACACCGAGCTGCTGCGCTTCGCCCGCCGCTTCAACTGGGTGGAGATCACCGCCACCTGGCTGCGGGACGAACCGCCCGCCGTGGTGCGCCACAGCGACCTGCGGCGCGAGGCCCGGGACTTCCTCCAGGACACCCTCGCCGACCTCTTCGACATGCACCCCGACCTGGCCGACAATCCGAACATCTGGTCGCTCCAGGGCCGCTTCCCCCGGGTCTGAGCCCCGGCGCCCGAGCCCGTCGCCCGGCCGTCGCATTGCCCACCCTTTGCTCTTGCTTGACACCCCGCGAAGAATTCACGGACGCCGTGGAACCATGCCACCGGAGTATCTCGTTCTCCCGGGAAAAGCGAACGAAGGGACTGCAATCGCCATGCCAGTGAGCCTCTCCAAGGGTGGCAACGTCTCGCTGACAAAGGAGGCCCCCGGCCTGTCCGCGGTCAGCGTCGGCCTGGGCTGGGACGTCCGCACCACGACCGGCGCCGAATTCGACCTCGACGCCAGCGCGATCGTCCTGAACGCGGACGGCAAGGTGCTGTCCAACGCCCACTTCGTCTTCTTCAACAACACCAGCACGCCGGACGCCACCGTCGTGCACACCGGTGACAACCGCACCGGCGAGGGCATGGGCGACGACGAGTCGATCAACGTCAACCTGGCCGGCCTGCCGGCCGAGGCCGTCAAGATCACCTTCCCGGTCACCATCTACGACGGCGTCGCCCGCGGCCAGAACTTCGGCCAGGTGCGCAACGCCTACATCCGCGTGGTGAACGCCGGCGGCGGCGCCGAGATCGCCCGCTACGACCTCTCCGAGGACGCCGCCACCGAGACCGCGATGATCTTCGGCGAGCTCTACCGCAACAACGGCGAGTGGAAGTTCCGCGCCGTCGGCCAGGGCTACGCCTCCGGCCTGGCCGGCATCGCCCAGGACTTCGGCGTCCAGATCTGACGCACCCCCCAGCAGATCCGGCCTGCCCCGAAAAAGCCCGCGGCGCGGGAAGTCGATCCGTCCGACTTCCCGCGCCGCGGGCTTTCGCGCAGGCTCCTCAGCGCGAGGCGCGCAGCTGCGGCAGCTCGATCAGCTCGGTCTCGTCCTCCGGCGTCAGGTCCACCACGGTCGGCTCACCCTGCTCCGGCTCCTCGGCCGCGTCCGACGACGGCGTGGGCCGCGAGGGCTGTCCGGACCGCGCGGGCCGCGCGCCGTCCGGCACGGCCGACTCCGCCGCCTGCGCCTCGGCCTTCGCCTTCGCGGCGACCGCCTCGTCGCCCACCACGTCCGCCAGGTCCGCACGGTCCCCCAGCTCGGCGATGCTGCCCACCGCCGGCGCCGGAGCGGCCGCCCGTACCGCCGCACCCGAGGTGCGGCCGAAGAAGCTGAAGCCCTGCCCGCGCGCCTGCCCGGACTGCGCCGGGCGCGTCCGCTGCCGCTCGGCCGGGGCCGGCGCCACGGCCGGAACGCTCTGCGTCCCGCCGAGCTGACCGACCGTCGCGGTCAGCGCCGGGCGCAGCGCGGCGGGCTGCACCGGCTTCGGCTGCGCCGGGGCCTGGCCCGCCGGCGCCTGCGCGGGAGTGGGCACCGAGGGCGCGACCGGGGCCGGCACGGACACCGGCTTGGGCGCCGGCGCGGCCGGGGCGGCCGTGCCGCTCAGCGCCTGCGTCGCGGGCGCCCGCAGCGCGACCTCCGCGCCCGCCGGCACCTCGCCCAGCGTCCGGGGGGCCCGCTGCGCCTCCTGCTCCGCCGCCCGCCGCGCCAGCAGCCGCAGCACGGCCGCCGCGCGGACGAACGCGGCCGGGCTGGCCGGGTACTTCGGACGGCTCGCGGCGAGCGCCCGCTGGGCCGCCTCCGCCTCCTTGAGGGCCTGCTCGGCCACCGTCACGGCCCGCTCCCGCAGCAGCCGGGCGATCTCGGTCTCGGCCTTCGCCAGCCGCGACTTCTCCGCCGTCAGCCGCCGCCCGAACCGGGTGGCCCGCTCCTCGGCGACCTCGGCCGCGTACTCGGCCTCGGCCAACTGCTCCTCGAAGCGCTCCTCGGCGCGCATCCGCTGCGCGGCGGACACCTCGGCGGCCGCCCGGGCCGCCTTGTCCCGCTGGCGCAGCAGCAGCGCGAAGCCGAGCACCGCGATCAGCGCCGCGACGCCCACCGAGCGCACCAGGATGGTGTCCTGACTGAAAAGCAGAGCGGCCAGTGCGGCGACCAGCAGTACGCCGGCGGCGGTGGGGGGAAAGATCCGGCCGAGGACGGAGGAATGACGGTGGCGTCCGCGAGACATGCCAAGAAACTAGCGTGCGAATTGGGGGCGTGTCAGCCCAGGGTCCCGTTCCGCCCTTGACATGGTGTCATTTTTACCGCACGTGCCCGGCTTTTCACTCAAGATCACTAAAAAGGGCCTGCTCAGCGACGTCCCGGCGTCGGCAGGTCGATGCCCCGCCGACGACCCGCCGATGACCGGCTTCCGATCCCGCGGACGTCTCAGCGGTGCGAGGCCGCCGGCCCGCTCGGGTCGTCGTGGTTCTCCGGCAGCTTGCACACGTGCTGGAGCCAGAGCGCCGCCGCGATCACCGCGGCCCCCGCCAGTACCGCGAGCCCGGCGGTGACGGCCTGGTCCTTGCGGGCCGACACGTCCAGCTCGCCGAGCAGGTAGATCCCGGCCCCGGCGTAGATCCCGGTGACCACCGAGGAGACCAGCGCGCTGGCCTGCCCCAGCACCACCGCGCGGGCCGCCAGCAGCGGGTCGACCCGCTTCGCACCGGGCAGCCGCTCGCGCACCGCCTTCAGCCGGGACCGCAGCGAGATCGTGGTCGCCAGCAGGATCACCGCCACCGCCGCCAGTACCGCCGGCGCCGCGGCCGGCACGGCCGGCAGCGTGTCCAGGGAAGCCCACAGCTTGGAACCGGCCCAGGACAGCGCCGTCGTCGCGGCGGTGATGCCGATCAGCAGGCGGAGGCGAAGCAGCTTCACGCGGAGGAGGTCCTTCCCGGGGTACCAGAGCCCGCCGGCCGGCCGGTGGCCCGGCACGGCGACGCCAGGCCACCGTACCGGGCCGGGCCGGGCGGACATCTACTCGTACGGCCGGGCCCCCCGGCCGAGTTCCCCGGCCCGCCGGCCGACCGGTGGCGGGCGCGTCTCTCGTGGGGCTACTCCGGCAGGGTCAGCCGGATGTCGTCGCGGCGCTTCACGCCCTGCGCGTCCGGACCGCCGAGCGCCGCCAGCAGCGCGGCGACCTGCCCGTGCCCGGGCACCTCGGCCTCCGGCTGGGCGTCTAGCCACGGGGCGAGCACGAAGGCCCGCTCGTGCGAGCGCGGGTGCGGCAGCACCAGCTGCGGGTCGTCGCTGACGACGCCCTCGTAGGCCAGGATGTCGACGTCCAGGGTGCGCGGACCCCAGCGGACCTCGCGGACCCGCCCGAAGGCATCCTCGATCGCGTTGCCGCGCTCCAGCAGGTCCCGCGGGGGCAGTGAGGTACGCAGCACGACGACCGCGTTGTAGTAGTTGGGCTGCTCGTCCGGGCCGCCGACGGCCTCGGTCTCGTAGACCGCCGAGACGGCCTTGATCCTCAGCCCGGGGGTGTCGGCGAGCGCGTCGACGGCACCCTGCAGGGTGTCCAGCCGGTTGCCCAGGTTGCTGCCGAGCGCGATCACCGCGCAGCGCTGGCTGTGCAGCGTGGTGTCGGCGGAGTCCACCCGGCTCTCCAGGTCGAACGCGTTCGGCTCGGCGATCGGGTCACTGCTGTTCATCGAAGAAATCCCTCTGCATCGGAAACCAGGCGCGCGGTGGGGGTCATGCGCGGCCCCGGTGGATGGTCACGGTCACGTCGTCGAACGGCACGGTGATCGGGGCGTCCGGCTTGTGCACGGTGACCTCGACCTCCTCGACCGCGTCGTGCTTCAGGCACTGGTCGGCGATGCGCTGGGCCAGGGTCTCGATCAGGTCGACCGGTTCCCCGGCGATGATCGCGGTGACCTCCTCGGCCACGATGCCGTAGTGCGCCGTGCGGGTGAGGTCGTCTCCGGACGCGGCGGGGCGGGTGTCCAGGTACAGCACGAGATCGACCACGAAGGTCTGGCCCTCGACGCGCTCGCGCTCGAAGACGCCGTGGTGGCCCCGGGCTCGCAGCCCCCGCAGGGTGACGCGGTCCAGCAAACGAATCACTGCTCCCAGTCGGACGGGCCCCGCCCGGAGAAAGGCATGGACGGGCAGGGCGACGGCGGGCAGCACACCCGCCACTCCGTTTCGAATCTACCCGCGAGCGCGGACAACGTCTGACCGTCCTACCCGGCACGAACCGTCGCCACGCGCACCGATCCGGCGATTGACGTGAACGTTCGGTGACCACTCGGAAATTCCCCGGCGACGGTCCGGCGCCGATTTTCCGCGACCGTGGAAATCAGTCCTCGTCGTCCTCGTCACCGCTGGTCAGAACAGGTGAACCATGATGCGACCAGAGCTTCCACCCGGCCGGGGTGCGACGGAACAGATTGCTGGAGACGACCTTTCCGCCGACCAGCGGCCCGAGTTCCCCCTCCTCCTCCGCCTCGCCGCCGGAGAGGATGTTCTCGGTGCACGTGACAAGGGCCACATCTCCGTGGACCTCGGCCTCGACATCGGTCAGGAAGAACTGGATGTACTCCGTGTTCATCATGATCAGCATGTACGAGCGGGTCACCTGCGCCCGCCCGCGCAGCACCGGCCAGCCGGGGTGCACGCACACCACGCCACCCTTGTCGTCGGCGTACTCCGGGCCCAGCCAGGCCTCCTCGACCGCCTCGACGTCCCCCCGCTCCAGCGCCTCGTAGAACCCCCGGTTCGCCGCGAGCACCGCTTCCAGGTCCACCTCGTGGGCCTTTCCGGCCGCCGCGCCGCTCAACCTGCCGTCACCTGTCACAGACCCTCCCTCACCCCAGCCGCGCCGCGCGCTGCCAGGCCGCGACCACGCGGACGGCGTCCGCCGTACCGGACACGTCGTGCACCCGTACCGCCCAGGCACCGGCCTGGGCCGACAGCACCGAGACCGCCGCGGTCGCGTCGTCCCGCTCGCGGGCCGGGCGCAGCTCCCCGGTTTCCGGGTCGGCGAGCAGCGTACCCAGGAACCGCTTGCGCGAAGCGGCGACGAGCACGGGACGGCCGAGCGCGGTGAGCGCGTCCAGTCGGCCGAGCAGCGCCCAGTTGTGCCCGGGGGTCTTGGCGAAGCCGAGCCCCGGGTCGAGGATCAGCTGGTCCTCCTTGACCCCGGCGGCCAGCAGGGCGTCCATCCGGTCGGTCAGCTCGGCGACCACGTCGGTGACCACGTCGTCGTAGACGGCCAGCTGGTCCATGTCGGCGGACTGCCCGCGCCAGTGCATCACCACGAAGGGCGCGCCGGTCTCGGCGACCACCCGGGCCATCGCCGGGTCGGCGAGCCCGCCGGAGACGTCGTTGACGATCGCGGCGCCGGCCTCCACGGCCCGCTCGGCGACCGAGGCCCGCATGGTGTCGACGGACACCACCATCCCGGCGGCGGCGAGTTCGCGCACCACCGGCAGCACCCGGCGCAGCTCCTCCTCCTCGGGCACCCGCTGCGAGCCGGGCCGGGTGGACTCGCCGCCGACGTCCACCAGGTCCGCGCCGCGGGCGCGCAGGGCCAGCCCGTGCGCGATCGCCTTGGCGGGGTCGAACCAGAGCCCGCCGTCCGAGAAGGAGTCGGGCGTGACGTTGACCACGCCCATCACCGCGCAGCGGTCGAGCCGCGGCAGTCCAGCCGGCAGGGAGAAGGACGGCGAATCGTTCATGCTGCCCATTATCGACCGGAGCACTATCGAACGGGGCCCCCGCCGAGCGTTCTCGGCAGGGGCCCCGGACGGTGTCGAGGAGCCTCAGGCGGCCTCGGTGGCCTCACGGGTCGACGGGACGGGCATCAGGCCCTCCCGCTGGCGCTTGCGGCCGAAGCGCGGCATGCCCAGGGTGATGAAGGCCTCCGCCTGCATCGCGGCGAAGCCGATCCGCGGCAGATCCCGGGTGCTCGGGAAGACCAGGAAGCGCGGCTCCCACTCGGGCTGGAACTTGGCGTTGAACTTGTACAGCGACTCGATCTGGAACCAGCGGGACAGGAAGACCAGCAGTCCGCGCCAGGCGCGCAGCACCGGGCCGGCGCCGATCCGCTCGCCGCGGGCCAGCGCCGAGCGGAACATCGCGAAGTTGAGCGACACCCGGCGGATGCCCATGGCGCCCACGGCCTGCAGGGCGGCGACGATCAGCAGCTCGTTCAGGCCCGGGTCGGCGGCGCGGTCGCGGCGCATCAGCTCCAGCGAGATGCCGTCCGGCCCCCAGGGCACGAAGTGCAGCACGGCCTTCAGGTCGTCGCCGCTCTCGCCCTCCTCCGGGGCCTTGTGGGCGGTGACCACGACGCAGTCGTCGTCCAGCGGGTCGCCGAAGCGGCCCAGGGCCATCGAGAAGCCGCGCTCGGTGTCGGTCCCGCGCCAGCGGGCGGCGGCATCGGCGATCCGGTACTTCTCGTCCGCGGCGAGCTCGGAGACCCGGCGCACCTTGCAGGAGTAGCCGTTGCGCTCGATCCGCTTGACCATCTGGCGCACGTTGCGCATGGCGCGGCCGGCCAGCGAGAAGGTCGAGGTGTCGACGATCGCCTCGTCGCCCAGCTCCAGCGCGTCCAGACCCGCCTCACGGGTCCAGACCTCGCCGCCGACCTCGCTGCAGCCCATCACGGCCGGCACCCAGGCGTGCTCGCGGGCCTCGGCCATGAACACCTTGATCGCGCCCGGCCAGGCCTCGACGTCGCCGACCGGGTCGCCGGAGGCCAGCATCACGCCGGAGACCACCCGGTAGGAGATCGCGGCCTTGCCGGTGGGCGAGAACAGCACGCTCTTGTCGCGGCGCAGCGCGAAGTAGCCGAGCGAGTCGCGCTCACCGTGCCGCTTGAGCAGCTCGCGGACCTTGTCCTCGTCCTCGGCGGTGAGCTCCGGCTTCGGCTTGCCGGGGCGCAGCGCCAGGTAGGCGGTGGTGAAGGCGGTCAGCAGGCCGAGCCCGCCGAGCAGGTAGGCCACCAGGTCGGACATCCGCTCGTTGGTGTAGCGGACCGGGCCCTCGAAGCCGAACAGTCCGTACCCGACGTGCTGCAGCCGCTCCATGATCGCCGGGTGCCCGACCTCGTACCGGGTGCGGGTGCTCACGATCAGCAGGCCGAGCAGCACGCTGAGGGCGCCCATCACGACCAGGTTGACCACCGCGCCCCAGCGGGTGCGCGGGTCGGCCTTGGCGTAGAACTCGCGCTGGTGCACCAGCATCACGGCGAGGACCACCAGCGAGACGACCGCCGGGCCGATCTGGTGCCAGCGGACGATGTGCAGCGCGGCGCTGACCGGCAGCAGCACGCAGACCGCGCGCCAGGCCCGCCGCTTGCGACGGCGCAGCGCGTGCGCCAGCGGCACCAGCAGGATGCCGACCATCAGCGTGCCGACCGCGGCCAGGCTGGTGGTGCCGCCCGGCAGCTGCCCGGCGAAGGTGTGCATCTTGGTGTGCCGGAGCTTGGGGAACACCGCGCTGGCGATGTCCATCAGCCCGATCAGCAGACAGGCGTAGCCGACCGCTCCCGGGAGCCAGGCCCTCGGGACGGCGGCCGCCTGGTTGCGCAGCGTCTGCAGACCGCGCCGACGGGGCGGCGACGGCTGCTCGGGGCTCGGCTCAACGGACACGGGAACACTCATGGAAGCTCAGCGTAGAGGCTGCGGGGCGGTGTCCGGTCACTCCGGGGGAGCACGTGTGATGGACCTTCATGCCTATTCCTTCATCAGGCCATGCGCATACCAAGGATCCGGAAACGGTAGGTAAACCGGTGCCGTGGGTGCGCTGCGGTTGAGCCGGGGGTGGGAGCCTAGGGCCCGCCGCCGTGAGGCGGGCCCGGGCCCTCCGGCACGCGTTACGTACCGGTGGACGCCGCATTCTAGGGCGCCGGTTGCCCCCAGTCTCCCCCGCCCTCCCGGGCATCCGGTCGGCCTAGCAGCGGTGGCCCGGTCTGACGGGCCGCCAGACGATGAAGCCTGCACCGACAGCGCCCCACCGGAAGGCCGACGGCATGGAACTGACCAGCGACGCACTGGTGAACTCGCTGCTCGCCCTCGGCGTCGCGACCCTCCTCACCACGCTGTGGATCTGGCCCCGGCTGGCCCGGCAGCGCCCGTTGCCGGTGCTCGGCCGGATCGGCCTGCTGACCGTCGTTCAGATGTCGATCGTGGCAGTGCTGGCGCTGTCGGTGAACAACTCCTTCGGCTTCTACACCTCCTGGAACGACCTGCTCGACCCCGGCAGCGCCAAGCACGCGCTGACCAGCAACGAGAACCACAAGGGCGGCACCCCGGTCTCCGAGCAACTGATCCAGCCGACCGGCGAGGGCGGCCTGGAGACCATCGGCAACCTGCCCAAGGGCACGCCCGAGGAGGTCGGCAAGATCGAGTCGGTCCGGGTCAGCGGCAAGGAGACCGGCTTCGCCGACCAGATGTTCGTCTACCTGCCGCCCGCGTACTTCGACCCGAAGTTCGCCCTGGTCCGCTTCCCGGCCGTGGTGGCCATCGCCGGCTACCCGGGCACCACCCTGAACCTGATGAAGGAGCTGCCGCTGCTGCAGACCGCGATCGAGCTGCAGCACTCCGGCAAGATGCCGCCGGCCGTCCTGGTGCTGGCCCGCCCGGCGGTCGTCCCGTCCCGGGACACCGAGTGCGTGGACGTCCCCGGCGGGCCCCGCACCGAGACCTGGTTCGTCAAGGACCTGCCCGAGGCGCTGCACAGCACCTACCGGCTCGGGCGCTCGGCCGGGTCCTGGGGCCTGATCGGCTACTCCACCGGCGGCAGCTGCGCGATGCGCCTGTCGATGCGCTTCCCGAACGTCTACGGCAACGCGGCCGGCCTGCACGGCGACGTCTCGGTGCGCCAGGACCAGTACACCGGCGGCGACCTCTTCAACGGCGACAAGGCGCTGACGCAGCAGCACGACCTCGGCTGGCGGCTGCAGAACCTCCCGGCCCCGCCGCTCAACCTGCTGGTGGTCTCCACCCGCAAGGAGTCGGACTACCCGCTGACCGCCCAGTTCGTCGACCAGGCCACCCGGGTCGCCGCGGCCAATCCCCAGTTCAAGGTCGAGTCGCTCTTCCTGGAGGACGGCGGCCACAACTTCGACAGCTGGACCAGGGAGCTGCCCGCCTCGCTCGAATGGCTGGGCTCGCACCTGGGGTGACCGGCGCCGGCGCGTGTGAGTGACTACCCGCCGGTCGGCCCGGCCGGCCGGCGGCCCGGGGGAACGCATCGCGGCCGCCCGTCCGACTTCCCACGGGCACCGCCCCGGATCCGCGCAGGAGGCGCCGTGCTGAGCACCCGCTCGCTCTTCAACGAGATCTACCGGAACGACCAGGCCTACCTGTACGACCGCGCCTTCGGCTGGCGCCGGATGGTCACCCTGCGGATGTCCGAGCGCCGCAACGCGCTGGGCACCCCGGCTCCGCCGCACGCGGAGCACGAGGTGCCCTGAGTCGTCCGTCTGCCGGCCGCTGCCGGCCGCTGCCGCTACCGGCCGATGATGAGGCTCATCGCCTCGGCCCGGGTGGCCGGGTCGCGCAGCTGGCCGCGCACGCAGGAGGTGATGGTCTTGGCGCCGGGCTTGCGGATGCCGCGCATCGACATGCACATGTGCTCGCACTCGACCACGACGATCGCCCCGCGCGGCTCCAGGATCCGCATCAGCGCGTCGGCCACCTGGCTGGTCAGCCGCTCCTGCACCTGCGGGCGGCGGGCGTAGACGTCGACCAGCCGGGCCAGCTTGGACAGGCCGGTGATCTTGCCGCTGGTGGACGGGATGTACCCGACATGCGCGACCCCGCGGAACGGCACCAGGTGGTGCTCGCAGACCGAGGTCAGCTCGATGTCCTTGACCAGCACCATCTCGTCGTGGCCGAGGTCGAAGGTGGTGGTCAGGACCTCCTCCGGCTCCTGCCACAGACCCGCGAATATCTCCTTGTAGGCCCGCGCCACCCGGGCCGGGGTCTCCAGCAGGCCCTCTCGGTCCGGGTCCTCTCCCACGGCGAGCAGCAGCTCGCGGATGGCGTTCTCGGCCCGCTTCTGGTCGAAGGTCCCGACGGCGGGCGGACCGTCGAGCGTCACCGGGTCGATCATGCGGGCCTCGCTTACTTGTGGGAAGACTCTGGCTGAACAGCACGGATGCCGCGCCTCCAGGGTACAAACCCCGGTGACGCGGCATCCATTCCGTACGGGCGCCCTGCTCAGCTCTCGGTCGGCGGCTCGGCGGCCGGCATCGGCGGGAGCTTCACGATGTCCACCGGAGCGGTGTCGACGACGGCGGCGGCGCCGTTGGTGAGCGCCAGCTCCTTCGGCGACTGCACCGGCGGCCGGGTGGACGGCGTACGACGGGTGGAGCCCGTCCAGGCCGGCCGGGCCGGGCGCTTGACCACGGGGGCGAAGATCTCGGCGATCTGCTCCTTGTTCAGGGTCTCCTTCTCCAGGAGCTCCAGAACCAGGTTGTCGAGCACGTCGCGGTTCTCGACCAGGATCTCCCAGGCCTCGTTGTGCGCGCTCTCGATGAGCTTCTTGACCTCCTCGTCGACCAGCGCGGCGACCTCTTCCGAGTAGTCGCGCTGGTGGCCCATCTCACGGCCCAGGAACGGCTCCGAGTTGTCGCTGCCGAACTTGATCGCACCCAGGCGCTCGGTCATGCCGTACTGGGTGACCATGGCCCGCGCGGTGGCGGTGGCCTTCTCGATGTCGTTCGAGGCGCCGGTGGTCGGGTCGTGGAAGACCAGCTCCTCCGCCGCGCGCCCACCCAGCATGTAGGCCAGCTGGTCGAGCATCTCGTTGCGGGTGGTGGAGTACTTGTCCTCGTCCGGCAGCACCATGGTGTAGCCGAGGGCCCGGCCGCGGGACAGGATGGTGATCTTGTGCACCGGGTCGCTGTACTGGCAGGCCGCCGCGACCAGGGCGTGACCGCCCTCGTGGTACGCGGTGATCTTCTTCTCCTTGTCGGACATGATCCGCGTGCGCTTCTGCGGACCGGCCACGACGCGGTCGATCGCCTCGTCCAGGATGCCGTTGTCGATCAGCTTCTTGTCCGAGCGGGCGGTCAGCAGCGCGGCCTCGTTGAGCACGTTCGAGAGGTCGGCGCCGGTGAAGCCGGGGGTGCGCTTGGCGACGGCCGACAGGTCGACGTCGGGCGCGATCGGCTTGCCCTTCTGGTGCACCTTGAGGATGTCCAGGCGGCCCTGGAGGTCGGGGCGCTCCACCGCGATCTGGCGGTCGAAGCGGCCCGGGCGCAGCAGCGCCGGGTCCAGGATGTCGGGGCGGTTGGTCGCGGCGATCAGGATCACGCCGCCCTTGACGTCGAAGCCGTCCATCTCGACCAGCAACTGGTTGAGGGTCTGCTCGCGCTCGTCGTGGCCGCCGCCGAGGCCCGCGCCGCGGTGCCGGCCGACGGCGTCGATCTCGTCGACGAAGACGATCGCCGGGGCGTTCGCCTTGGCCTGCTCGAACAGGTCGCGGACCCGGCTGGCACCGACACCGACGAACATCTCGACGAAGTCCGAGCCGGAGATGGAGTAGAACGGCACCCCGGCCTCGCCCGCGACGGCACGCGCCAGCAGGGTCTTACCGGTACCGGGCGGGCCGTAGAGCAGCACGCCCTTGGGGATCTTGGCGCCGACGGCCTGGAACTTGGCCGGCTCCTGCAGGAACTCCTTGATCTCGTGGAGCTCCTCGACCGCCTCGTCGGTACCGGCGACGTCGGCGAAGGTGGTCTTCGGGGTGTCCTTGGTGAGCAGCTTGGCCTTGGACTTGCCGAACTGCATGACGCGGGAGCCGCCGCCCTGCATCTGGTTCATCAGGAACAGGAAGACCAGGACGATGATCACGATCGGCAGCATCGACAGCAGCAGGCTGACGAAGGTGCTCTGCTTCTCCGGGCTGACGGTGTAGCCCTCGGCGAGTGTGTTCGGGTCCTTGTCGTTGATCTGGGCCTGCAGCTTGTCGGCGATCGCGACACCCTGGTCGCCGATGTACGAGGCCTGGAACTTGCTGCCGGACGGGGCCTTGCCCGTGCCGGCGGGGGACAGCGTGGCGCCGTCCTTCAGCTGGATCTTGATCGTGTTCGAGTCACCGGTGGTGATCTGCGCGGACTTGACATTGTGCGCGTCGATCGCCGCGACGACCTGACCGGTGTCCACCGTCTTGTAGCCGTTCGAGTCCGAAACGACCTGCATCAGTACGATGACGGCGAGGACGGCCAGCACGATCCACATGATCGGCGCACGGAAGTATCGCTTAACGTCCATCCATGCGGGGCGTTGCCGCCCCGTCCCTCCTGCCACTCAACGGCGCCGGGAGGCTGTGAGCCGCGGCGCATCCGGTCTGTGCTCATGTGAAGAGCGGTTTATTGGACCGTACCGCAGTCGGACCCGCCCGTGGCGGGAGCGCAGCGACACGGCTGTCGTTCCTTGTCCCCCCGGTCCTAACGGGCGGGAACAACCTACTGTTCCCGCCCGTCGCCCGAACGGGGCCTCAGCCGCCGTAGACGTGCGGGGCGAGGGTCCCGATGAAGGGGAGGTTACGCAGCTTCTCCGCGTAGTCCAGGCCGTAGCCGACCACGAACTCGTTCGGGATGTCGAAACCGACGTACTTCACGTCGATCTCGACCTTGGCGGCGTCCGGCTTGCGCAGCAGGGTGCAGACCTCCAGCGAGGCCGGGCCGCGCGAGCCCAGGTTGCCCAGCAGCCAGGACAGCGTCAGACCGGAGTCGATGATGTCCTCGACGATCAGGACGTCACGGCCGGCGATGTCGGTGTCCAGGTCCTTCAGGATGCGCACCACGCCCGAGGACTTGGTGCCCATGCCGTACGAGGAGACCGCCATCCAGTCCATGGTCACCTGCGAGTGCAGAACCCGGGCCAGGTCGGCCATGACCATCACGGCCCCCTTGAGGACGCCGACGATCAGCAGGTCCTTGCCTGCGTAGTCCCGGTCGATCCGCTCGGCCAGCTCCAGGAGCTTGGCGTCGATCTCGTCCTTGCTGATGAGCACCTTCGCGAGGTCAGCGCCCATGTCGTTCTGGTCCACCGGGGATACGTCCTCAAACGTTCGGGGTCTGTGTGGCCGGCGGCCGGCTCCCCCGGGACATGCCTCGCCCTCAGTCGCCCTGCCGCCGAAAGACCAGCGTGCCACACCTGCGGGTGGCCTCGACGCCCCCGGGTAGGTGCAGCGGCCCCTGACCCCGCCATCCGGTGACCAGCTGGTCCACCGCCTCCAGGTGCCGCGCGAACAGGTCCCCGGCCGGACAGCCCGCGCGGAGCGCGGCCCGGCGCAGCACCCGACGCCGTACGGCGGGCGGCAGTTCGGCCAGTTTCACGGCGTCCAGGGCGCCTTCGCCCGTACGGAGGTCGCGTTCGGCCAGAGCGGCCCACTGGTCGAGGGCGTCGGCGTCGTCGCGGAACAGCCGGGCGGTGCGGGCCAGCGCCTCCACCACTCCGCCGCCCAGGTGCTTCTCCAGCACCGGCAGCACCTCGTGGCGGACCCGGGAGCGGGTGTAGGCGGGATCACAGTTGTGCGGGTCGTCCCAGACCGGGATCGCCTGGGCGGAGCAGGCCTGTCGGGTGGCCGCGCGGTCCAGCTCCAGCAGCGGACGGCGGTAGCGGCCCTTCTGGGCCGGCATCCCGGCCAGCGAGCGGGCGCCCGAACCGCGGGCCAGGCCCAGCAGGACGGTCTCGGCCTGGTCGTCCCGGGTGTGACCGAGCAGCACGGCGATCGCGCCGAGCCGCTCGGCGGCCTCGTCCAGGGCGGCGTAGCGGGCGTCCCGGGCGGCGGCCTCGGGGCCGCCGGAGCGGCCGACCCGCACCGGGACCGCCTCGACCGGGTCCAGGCCCAGCGAGCTCAGCCGCTCGGCGACCTGGGCGGCACGGTCGCCGGAGCCCGGCTGCAGGCCGTGGTCGACGGTGACGGCGCCGACCCGCAGACCGATCTTGGGGGCCTCGAAGGCGGCGGCGATGGCCAGCGCCATCGAGTCCGCGCCGCCGCTGACCGCGACCAGGACCAGCGGCGAACCGGGGGCGGCCGGGGTGCGGGGCAGCCCGGAGGGGTGGCGCGCGGCGTTGCCGATCAGGGTGGTGCCGACGGCGGCACCGACCAGCGGCACCCCGGCCGGGCGCTCGCGGGGCTCGCGCACGGGCGCGGTGAAGGTGGTACCGGCCTCGGCGGCGAGGTCGGTGAGCGTACGGCGAACGGCCAGGCGTATCGCGGCTACGGCGGGGTGAGGGCCCACGGCGGACGACTCCTCGGCGGAGGGGACAGGACTGCGGCGGGAGCGGCGGGGACCGCGCACCGACATGAGCGCCGCGTTACCGGGCGCTCACAGATGGTGGCAGAAAGGAGCGACCCGCTACGCCACCCGCGCCACCGGTACGACCACCGTCCCACGTACGGGTGAATGGAGAAACGTATCTTCACCCGCGATCTGCCCGATTGGACCACTCGTACGAGCGGGTTTGACCGCCACCGACCGGCGGCGGTCCCAGCTTGTCGGACTTCTCAGCCCCCCAGGTCCTCTCGGCCCTCCAGGTCCGCTCGGCCCTCAGCGCTCCCAGCGCTCCCAGCGCCCTCAGCGCGCGACCCGGGCGACCCAGGCGGCCGGGTCGTGGATCTCGTCCTTGGTCGGCAGGGTGTTCGGGGAGGTCCACACCCGGTTGAACCCCTCCATGCCGACCTGCTCCACCACCGCGCGGACGAACACCGCACCGTCCTGGTACTGGCGCAGCTTGGCGTCCATGCCGAGCAGCCGACGCAGCATCAGGTCGAGCCGGTTCGCCCCGCGGTCACGGCGCTGCTGGAACTTCTCCCGGATCTCCGCGACGGTCGGCACCACGGCCGGGCCGACGCCGTCCATCACCACGTCGGCGTGGCCCTCCAGCAGCGACATCACCGCCGTCAGCCGGCCCAGGATCTCCCGCTGCGCGGGCGACTGGACGATCTCCAGCAGGTTCGCCGAGGAGGAGCTCTCCCGACCCTCCCGGCCGCCCGCCCCCGGCAGGCCGCCGCCCAGCGAACCCGCCGCGTCCCGCAGCCGGTCCAGCAGCGCGCCCGGGTCGACGTCCGTCTCGGCCAGGAAGGACTGCACCTCGGACTGGATGTGGTCGCGCAGCCACGGCACCGCGGTGAACTGCGTCCGGTGCGTCTCCTCGTGCAGGCAGACCCAGAGCCGGAAGTCGGACGGGTCGACGTCCAGCTCGCGCTCGACGTGCACGATGTTCGGCGCCACCAGCAGCAGCCGGCCCGGACCGGGGCCCTCCGGGCCCAGCCGCGGCTTGTCGAACAGCGCCGCCGGACTGTCCGGCGTCTCCAGCGAGGGCTCCGCCGGGGCGAAGGTCTCGTACTGGCCCAGCACCTTGGTGGCCAGGAACGCCAGCAGCGCCCCGACCTCGATCCCGGTGGCCTTCTCCCCCACCGCACCGAACACGCCCGCCGCCGCGCTGTTCGCCCGGCGCGCCTGCAGCTTCTCCACCAGCGGCTGGACGACCGTCCGGAAACCCGCCACGTTCGCCCGCACCCACCCCGGGCGGTCCACCACCAGCACCGGGGTCGCGGCGGCCGCGGTCAGACTGCTCGACCGCATCCCGGTGAACGCCCGCACGTGCTCCTCGGCCTCCAGGGCGTGCCGGCGCAGCTCGGCGACCACCGCCGCCGCCTCCGCCCGGCTCACCTCCGGCCCCGGCCGCACCAGCCTGGTCGCGGTTGCGACCGCGAGATTCCAGTCGACCATGTCAGCCCCGCCACTCGCGCTCGTCATGCCCTCACCGTACGTGCTCCCCACCACCAACGGCAGCCACCCGCCCCGAACATCCGCCCGGCCCGACCGGGAGCCGCGACGGCCGGACGGAGGCACCGGTTCACGGGCTCGGCCGGCGGGCGAATCCGCCCGCCCCGCAGCCACCCTGCCCGCCCCCACACCCGCCCGAACCCGGCCACCGGCCACCGGAGCCACCCGCGTCGGAGGTCGCCGCCGTCGAACCCGCAGCGGCGGCGGTGGCAGCCCCGCCCTCCCCCACCGCGGAGCGATCAGTGGCAGCCGCAGGCGGCGAGGTGGGCGGCGATGCGGTCCATGGCGGCGCGCGCGGTGTCGGCGGGGGCGGAGGTGCGGGTCATCACGGCGAAGACGAGGAGGCGGCCGTCGGCGTCGACGACGGTGCCGGCCAGAGTGTTGACGTTGCGGAGGGTGCCGGTCTTGGCGCGGATCAGACCGGCCGCGTCGGCGGCGCCGGAGCCGGAGCCGTAGCGCTTGTCGAGGGTGCCGGTGAAGCCGGCGACCGGGAGGCCGGTGAGGACCGGGCGCAGGGCGGGGTGCTGCTCGGAGGCGGCCAGGGCCAGGAGCCGGACCAGCACCGCCGGCGGTATCCCGTTGCCCGTGTCCAGGCCGCTGCCGTCGTTGAGGACCACGCCGGTCATCGGCACCCCGAGCTTGGCGAGCTCCTGGGTGACGGCGGTCGCCGCACCCTCGAAGCTGGCCGGCTGGTGGGCGGCCAGGGCGACCTGACGGGCGATCGCCTCGGCGAGCTGGTTGTCCGAGGTGGTCAGCAGGCGCTCGACCAGCCGGGCCACGGTCGGCGAGTCGACCTTGCCGAGGACGGCGGCGTCGGCGGCGGCCGGGGCGGCGGCCGGCTTGGCCTTGCCCTCGACGGTGACGCCCTGGGCGGCGAGCAGCTTGGCGAAGGCCTCGGCGGCCGCGCCGGCCGGATCGGCGACCCGGTCCGGGGCCTCCTCCCTGCTCTTGGGGTCGACCTTGGCCTCGTCCACCATCAGCGGGACGACCAGCGCGAGGTTCTGGTTGTCGGGCTTCTTGTCCTGCGGGTTGACCGCGTACATGGACAGGTCGTAGTCCAGCTTGACCGTGGTGGTGCCGGCCGCCTTGAGCGCGGCGGCGGTCTGCCGGGCGAGCGCCTCCAGCGAGGCGGGGGCGGTGTCGGCGTTGGCGGGCTGGCCGCCGATCTGCACCTGGTCGACGGGCAGCGCGGTGAGCGTCGGGTCCCCGCCGCCGACCAGGGTGACGGTGCCCGGGTCCGCGCCGCGGACCACCCGGGTGGTGAGCCGGGTGTCACCGGGAATCAGCGACAGGGCCGCGACCGTGGTGGCCAGCTTGGTGGTGGAGGCTGGGGTGGCCGCGGTGTTCTCTCCGGAGCCGTACAGGAGTTGACCACCGGCGGCGTCCGCGACGGCGATCGTCACGGTGCCCAGGTTCTTGTCCGCGAGGGCGGGGGCGAGCGCCTGCTGCAGGCCCTGGGCGGTGGGGACGGCGGCCTCCGGGCCGTTCTCCGCGGTGGCCAGGACGGCGCCCGTCGCGGGCACCGGGTGGGCGAGCGGCGAACCGCTGCCACCGGGCGTGGCGGCGGGCGGTTCAGCCCGACGGCTGGGGCCGGCGCTCGGACTCTCTCCCGTACGGGGCTTGCCCTTCCCGTGGTCGCCCTGCTTGCCGCCCTGGTCGCCCTGGCTGCCCTGGTCGCCCTGGTCGCCCTGGTCGCCCTGGGTGTTGTCGTCCTCGCCCTGCCCGGCGCTGTGCCTGCCGGGGGTCGGGGACGGTTGCGCATACGCACCGCCCGCGGTCAGGACGGTTCCGGCGACCAGCAGGGCCGCTCCGAACAATCCCGCGGCCGTCCCCCTGCGGCGGCGCGCCGCCCCTCCCCCAGCTCCCACCGACCGGCCCCTTTCCTGAGCACTCACTCCCGTAGGAGACACTTGGATTCTGTCAGTCCCTACCTTGGAGGAACCGTTGGAGTTCGACGTCCTTATCGAAATCCCGAAGGGCTCTCGTAACAAGTACGAGGTCGACCACGAGACCGGCCGTCTGCGGCTCGACCGGATGCTCTTCACCTCGACCCGCTACCCGGCCGACTACGGCTACGTCGAGGGCACGCTCGGCGAGGACGGCGACCCGCTGGACGCCCTGGTCATCCTGGACGAGCCGACCTTCCCGGGCTGCCTGATCAAGTGCCGCGCCATCGGCATGTTCCAGATGACCGACGAGGCCGGCGGCGACGACAAGCTGCTCTGCGTCCCGGCGACGGACCCCCGCTGGGAGCACCTGCGCGACATCCACCACGTGTCGGAGTTCGACCGCCTGGAGATCCAGCACTTCTTCGAGGTCTACAAGGACCTGGAGCCGGGCAAGTCCGTCGAGGGCGCCAACTGGGTCGGCCGCGCCGAGGCCGAGGCCGAGGTCACCGCTTCGATCAAGCGTCTCGCGGAGCAGGGCGGTCACTGAACCGTCGTTCCGATCCCGCTCGACCAGGACGGTTCGAGGCAGGTCGGGACAGCTGGGGCCGGGGCCCGCGGATTCGTCCGCGGACCCCGGCCTCTGTCGTGTCCGGGCCCGGTGCGCCGTCCCGGTCCGCCGCTTCCGGGGCTCAGTCCTCCAGCCGGAAGCCGACCTTGATGCACACCTGGTAGTGCTTGATCCGGCCGTCCTCCAGATGGCCCCGGACCTGCGAGACCTCGAACCAGTCGAGGTTGCGCAGCGTCCGGGAGGCCCGTTCCACCCCGTTGCGGATCGCGGCGTCGACGCTCTCGGTCGAGGACCCGACGATCTCGGTCACCCGGTACACATGGTCGGTCATGGCGGACTCCCTCAGCTGTGCGACGGCCCCGGGTCCACCGTGCACCGCCCCCGCCCGGCCCGCACCCCGACGGCCGTCGGCGGGTGTCCGGGAGGTGCCAGGGCGCGCCCTAGAACGCCGCCCGGACCTGCCCGACCGGGACACCGCCGCCGAGCAGCGGGGCCGCGCCGATCCGCTCGACGGTGTCCTCCACGCCGGTCACCCCGAGCCGGCGCAGCGCGGCCGCCAGCACCGGCCCGCGGGCTCGCTCGGCGCCGTCGTCGATCTTGAAGGCGAGCGCCCGCCCGTCCGGCAGCGCGACCACCTGGACGGCCTCGGCGCCCATCTTGGACAGTGCGCCCGGGACGGCCCGCATCAGCCAGGTGTCGGCCCGACGGGTGCCGGCCACGTACTCGGGGTGGGCGCGCATCGCGTCGGCCACGCGGCGCGGCGCGGTGCCCTCGGCGGCCAGCACCAGGCCGCGGTAGCTGCGGGCCAGGCCGGTCAGCGTCACGGCCAGCAGCGGGGCACCGCAGCCGTCCACACCGGCGTGCGCGGGGGCCTCGCCGGTGCCCTCCTCCAGGGCCTCGCGGGCCAGGCGCTGGATCGGGTGGGCCGGGTCGAGGTAGCCCTCGGTGTCCCAGCCGTTGGCGACGCAGGCGGCCAGCCAGCCGGCGTGCTTGCCGGAGCAGTCCATCAGGATCGGGGCGCGGCGGCCGCCGGTGCCGAGCAGCAGCTCCGCCTCGGTCTCGTCCAGCGGAAGGTCGGCCGGGGTCCGCAGGGCGGTCTCGTCGAGCCCGGCGGAGCCGAGGATGGCCCGGACCCCGTCCAGGTGAAACGATTCCGCGGAGTGGCTGGAGGCCGCCAGCGCCAGCAGCTCGCCCTCGATCGCCAGCCCGGCCCGCAGGGTGGCCACCGCCTGGAACGGCTTGGCCGTCGAGCGGGGGAAGACCGGCGCGTCGGGGTCGCCCAGCGCGAACTCCACCGAGCCGTCGGCGGCGAGCAGGACCAGCGAGCCGTGGTGGCGGCCCTCGGTGAAGCCCGAGCGTATGACCTCGGCGAGCACGGGCGGGGTGGCGGACTGGGACATCGGGGGAGCCTTCCGGGGCGAGGGTGGACCGGGAGGAAGCCGGACCGCACCCGCCCTCGACGACTCACCCGGTCAGAGCGGCCTCTCCGAGAGCAGGTCGTCGACCCGTGCTTCCCCATCACGGTACCTGCGGGTGATCTCGGCATTGCAACCGTCGGCCGTCCGCAGCAGCCGCTGGCGCCGCCCGGAGACCTCGCGCTCGTGCGCGCGCAGCCGCTCCAGGGCGGCCGACAGCTCCTCGGCGGGGTGCGCGGCGAGGTCGGCGAGCTGGACGTCGCCCATCAGCGCGTCCGCCTCCAGCTGGGACTCCTGGGTGCGCGGCGGGCCGAGGGTGACGTGCCGGGCGGAGCGCCGCACGGTGGAGGGCGCGTCGGTCAGGATGGCCGGCAGCCGGTCCAGCAGGTCGCCGCCGCGACCCTCGCCGGTCGGCGGGGCGCCGCTCCCCTCGCCGCCCGTTCGGGCGGGGTGGTCGGGGCCGCAGCCGGGGCGCCGGTCGAGCTCGGCGCGCAGGATGTCCATCCGTCCGTGCAGCAGCCGCCGCAGGTAGGACAGGTCGGCCTCCTGCTCCAGGGTCTCCCGGCGCAGCACCCGCAGCTGGTCCAGGCCCAGCCGTTCCAGTTCGGGTTCGCCGTCCGGGACGGCCGCCCAGGAAGGGTCCCCGGGGGCCTGCGCCACCTGTCCGGAGCGGTTCCGCGCCGCGCTGCTCGCGTCCATCATCCAGCCCACCTGCCGTCGTCCGATCCCGCCCGCTCGCGGCACCCCGTCCCTGCCGCCGGTCCGGCCCGTCCCCCGACGGGCCCGCGCGTCCCGTCCGTTGGCACGCCCGGGGGCCCCGAAGGGTTCCGTCCCCCGGCTGGAACCACCCACCGGGGCGACCCGGCCAGAACGCCTGACCTACCGGCTCGACCGCCCGGCCGAACCCGGGCCCGGTGCGGCGGACCTCCAGGCGCGCCGGGCCCTTCGTACGGTTCCCCAGCGTGCCACCCCACCCGGCGCGCGCGCACCGCCCGTGCACCCGAACGGCCCCCTGGCGAACGGGGGTGGCTGATATGACCGGCCCTTTCCGCAGGAAGAAGCGCGCCCGAACCTGCGCAGGCGCGCGCCGCACGGCGTGTGCCATCCCTGTGCGCGCCCCAGACTTGCGCCCCGAGGGGCTACGGGGGCGGTGCGGTGCTCCGGCACAATGGCGGCATGCGAGCAGTGGTGCAGCGAGTGACCGAGGCCCGGGTGACCGTGGCCGGAGAGACCGTCGGCGCGATCGAGGGGCCCGGGCTGTGCGTCCTGGTCGGCGTCACCCACGAGGACACCCCGGCGAAGGCGGCCCAGCTGGCCCGCAAGCTCTGGACCTTGCGGATCCTGCCGCCTTCCCCCCGAGCCGAAGGCCGCGCCGACGCCGAAAGCGAGGAGCGACAAGCGACCGACGAAGGAGGGAGCGCCGGAGCGACGACCGTCGGCGTCGGATCCGGAGCGGCCGGAGGCGAGCGGGGGAACCACCGCGAGGGCGTGGAGCAGAGTTGCTCGGACATCGGCGGCCCGCTGCTGGTGATCAGCCAGTTCACCCTCTACGGGGACGCCCGCAAGGGCCGCCGCCCCACCTGGACCGCCGCCGCCCCCGGGCCGGTCGCCGAGCCATTGGTGGACGAGGTGGTCGCCCAGCTGCGCGCGCTGGGCGCCAAGGTGGAGACGGGCCGGTTCGGCTCCGACATGCAGGTGGCGCTGGTGAACGACGGCCCGTTCACCGTCCTCGTCGAGGTCTGAGCCCCGGATCCGCTACTGCGGGACGATCACGTCCTGGGTGCCCGGCACCGTCCCGGCCAGCAGCACCGCGTCCACCGGGACGTTCCGCTTGACGATCGCCAGCGCGATCGGCCCCAGCTCGTGGTGCCGGGCCGAGGAGGTCACGAAGCCCAGCGCCCGCCCGTCCGGGTCGGCGGCCAGCCGCACCTCGGTGCCGTGCGGGGGCAGGGTCTCCTCGGTGCCGTCCAGGTGCAGGAAGACCAGCCGGCGCGGCGGGCGGCCCAGGTTGTGCACCCGGGCGACGGTCTCCTGGCCGCGGTAGCAGCCCTTCTGCAGGTGGACGGCGGTGCGCAGCCAGTCCACCTCGTGCGGGATGGTCCGGTGGTCGGTCTCGAAGCCCAGCCGGGGCCGGTGGCCCTCGATCCGCAGCGCCTCGTACGCCCAGACCCCGGCCGCCGGGCCGTACCCGGCGGTGAGCTCCTCCAGCTCCGCGCGCGGCAGGAACAGGTCCCGACCGTAGGGGAGTTCGCGCACGGCGGCGGCGCCCTCGACGGAGGCGGTGGAGCCGGCCGGCAGGTGGACCAGGGCGTAGTCGGCGGTCGCGTCGGCGACCTCCACCCGGTAGAAGAACTTCATGCTCTCCAGGTAGGCGACCAGCGCGCCCTGGGTGCCCGGCTCGACGTGCGCCCAGGTGGTGGTGCCGTCGTCGACCAGGTAGAGCGCGTGCTCCACGTGCCCGTGCGGGGAGAGCACCAGCGCTTCGGTGGCGTGCTGCGGCCGCAGCTCGCTGACGTGCTGGGTGAGCAGCAGGTGCAGCCAGGAGAGCCGGTCGTCGCCGGTGACGGTGACCACGCCGCGGTGCGAGAGGTCCACGAAGCCGGCGCCCTGTGACAGGTTCCGTTGCTCGCGGAAGATGTCGCCGTAGTGGGCGGCGACACCCTCGTCGGCCCCCTCGGCGGGGACGGCTCCGGGCAGGGCAAGCAGCGGGCTCTTCTCACCGGTCATACCGGCCAGCTTACGACCGGCCGTCCACGCGCCCGGCGGTGCAGTCGGCGCAGCGGCCGAAGATGGCGAAATGCTTGAGGTCGGTGTCGAAGCCGTGCTCCTCGCGCAGCCGGTCGATCAGCGGCTGGGCGATCTCGGTGCCGGTCTCGGTGACCTTCTCGCAGTCCCGGCAGACCAGGTGCAGGTGGTGGTGGCGGCCGGCCAGGTGGTAGGTCGGGGCGCCGTGGCCGAGGTGGGCGTGCGAGACCAGGCCCAGCTCCTCCAGCAGCTCCAGGGTCCGGTAGACGGTGGAGATGTTGACGCCGCTGGCGGTCTTGCGGACGTGGCAGAGGATGTCGTCGGGGGTGGCGTGGTCGAGGACGTCGACGGCCTCCAGCACGAGCTGCCGCTGCGGGGTCAGCCGGTAGCCGCGCTCGCGCAGGTCGGCCTTCCAGTCGCCGGAGAGCTGCCAGTCGGTGGTGCCGGTGTCCGCCACGGTGCTGTCCCTGTCAAGGTCGGGGGTCCTGATGCAAGTGTAGGGACCGGCCGCGGGCCGGTCCCTACCTCGTGCGCGGGCCTGACGTGAGCTGTGCCTACTTGAGCTGTGTCTACTTGAAGAAGGCGATGCCGTCGTCCGGCAGGTCGTTGATGTCCTTGATCAGCTGGGCCGGGCTGAGCACCTTCTTCAGCTGCGCGGACATGTACGGGCGCAGCGGCACGTTCGGGGCGGCCTTCTCGCCGACCCAGAGCAGCTCGCCGTTGACGAAGCCGTACAGCCGCTTGCCGCCGGAGTACTCCGGGGAGCCCTCGATCCGGGCCACCGCGTCGGTGGAGACGTCGACCTGAGGCTTGCCGTCGGCCAGCTCGCCGTACCAGATCTCGACCGTGCCGTCGTCGCGGACGGAGGAGATCTCGATCCCGCGGGCGCCGGTGGTGCCGTCGGTGTTGCTGGTGATGCGCCAGAAGGCGTGCTCGTTCTCCAGCGGACGGACCTTCTCGCCCTCCTCGTTCAGCACCCAGGTGCGGGAGCGGAACTCCAGGAAGGGCCGGCCGTCGTGACGGATCACGATCTCCTGGCCGAAGTTGCACTTCTCCGTGCCCGGGCCCCCCTCATTGGGCAGAGGGGCGTAGACGCCCGCGCCCTCCCAGGTGCCGAGGAGGAAGGCGAGCGGGACGACGTCCTTGTGGAGGTCAGAGGGGATCTCGATCATGTTCCTGGTCGCTGTCGTGGTCGGTGCGGTCTGCCTCAACCGTACGGCAGGCTCAGCGCTGGCCCTGGTACAGCTTCATCACCGAGAAGATGGCGAACCAGGTGATCAGCACGGCCATGAAGGCCAGCAGACCGTCGAAGAACATTTCCAGACCGGACACGGGGGGCTCCCAGGCGGCGACAGTGTGGTGGATTTTGCTGGCGCTCACTCTATCCGCCGGGCTTCGGCCGGTCGCGGTGAGCCCCGCCACGTCGTGGTTCGCGCCCCGCGCTCCGGCGCCGCTCAAGGTTTCCCCAAAGGGCCCAAGGTTTACCCAAGGGATTCCGGGATGACGGCGGGCCGGGACGGCGGGACCTCTAAGGTGGCGCCATGTCGAAGAAGCTCGTCATCAAGGTCACCGCCGGGGCGGACGCGCCGGAGCGGTGCTCGCAGGCGTTCACGGTGGCGGCCGTGGCCGTCGCCAGCGGGATCGAGGTCTCGCTCTGGCTGACCGGGGAGTCCTCCTGGTTCGCCCTGCCGGGGAAGGCGGCGGAGTTCGAGCTGCCGCACGCGGCGCCACTGCCGGACCTGCTGGAGTCGATCCTGGCGGCCGGCTCCGTGACGCTGTGCACCCAGTGCGCGGCCCGACGCGGGATCGAGCAGAAGGACACGGTCGAGGGCGTCCGGATCGCGGGCGCGCAGGTCTTCGTCAGCGAGATCATGTCGGACGGCGTCCAGGCGCTCGTGTACTAGGCCTCCGGACCTCTCCGGCCCCTGAGGCCTGTCTGGCCTAGGGCCGTCCTCCCGAGGAGTCGCGCGGCTCGTGGTCGGGGCGGTCCCGGTCGTGACCGGGGTCGTCCCACTTCGGGTCGTCCCAGCGCGGGTCGTTCCACCAATCGTCGTCCGGGTCCCGCTTGTTGGCGAACACCGCGGCGGCCGGCGGGATGACCATCGCGACCACGCACAGGGCGACCGCGGCACCCACCGAGAAGAACCGCACCACGCCCCAGGCCATGACGAACAGGCCCAGGCACACGCCCATCATGGCGAAGTAGAAACGCCGCCGACGCCTTCCCTGCACCTCTCCACGGTACGGCCGAGGGCCCTGCCGCGGCAGGGCCCTCGGGGTGATCGTCCGATCCGGTCAGACCGCGATCGCGACCTCGACGGCGGTGCCCTGGGAGGCCACCACCTGACGGTCCACGGTCTGGCCCGGGACCAGCGCCCGCAGGGTCCACTTGCCCGGGCGGGCGAAGAACCGGAACTGGCCGGTCGCCGAGGTGGGCACCTCGGCGGTGAACTCGCCGCCCTCGTCCAGCAGCCGGACGTAGCCGTTGACCGGCTCACCGTCGCGGGTCACCGAACCCTGGATGATCGTCTCGTTCGCCACGTCAACTCCTGCCAGGTCCGGGCCGCCGGCCTTCGCACCGCACATGTCTGTCTTCCCTTCTGACTTACAGGTCGAGCCGGAGGCTCAGTTGCTGCCGAGCTCGATCGGCACGCCGACCAGGCTGCCGTACTCGGTCCACGAACCGTCGTAGTTCTTCACGTTCTGCTGGTCGAGCAGCTCGTGCAGCACGAACCAGGTGAGCGCGGAGCGCTCGCCGATCCGGCAGTAGGCGATGGTGTCCTTCGCCAGGTCGATGCCCTCGGCCTCGTACAGGGCCTTGAGCTCCTCGTCGCTCTTGAAGGTGCCGTCGTCGTTGGCGTTCTTGGCCCACGGGATGTTGCGGGCGCTCGGCACGTGGCCGGGGCGCTGCGACTGCTCCTGCGGGAGGTGGGCCGGGGCGAGCAGCTTGCCGGAGAACTCGTCGGGCGAGCGGACGTCGACCAGGTTGAGGGTGCCGATGGCGGCGATCACGTCGTCGCGGAAGGCGCGGATCGAGGCGTCGGCGGGCTGCGCCGCGTACTCGGTGGCCGGGCGGGCCGGGACCTCGGAGACCAGGTCGCGGGAGTCCAGCTCCCACTTCTTGCGGCCGCCGTCCAGCAGGCGGACGTCGCCGTGGCCGTACAGCTTGAAGTACCAGTAGGCGTACGAGGCGAACCAGTTGTTGTTGCCGCCGTAGAGCACGACGGTGTCGTCGTTGGCGATGCCCTTGGCGCTGAGCAGCGCCTCGAAGCCGGCCTGGTCGATGAAGTCGCGACGGACCGGGTCCTGGAGGTCCTTCTTCCAGTCGATCCGGACGGCGTTGCGGATGTGGTTCTTGTCGTACGCGGAGGTGTCCTCGTCGACCTCGACGATGACGACCTTCGGGTCGTCCAGGTGGGCCTGGATCCAGTCGGCGTCGACCAGGACGTCGCTGCGGCTCATGGTGATGTTCTCCATCCGAGGGCGGTTGGCGGAAGGTGCTGCTCAGCAGGGGTACTGCAGGGGTGCCCGGACGGATGCGGTCCGAAATCCTGTCCGAATGATGGGACGGATGGGGTGAACCGGGACGGCCGGGCGGGGAGTTGCGGAGTACGGCGGCAACCGCTGGCCCGAACAGCCGGGCGAGGTCGCCGTAGAGATCGGCGGCGGGCGTCAACTGCCCTGCCAGGACGCCGACTTAGCGCATTCGACACAGACAGGCGGCCACGCGGCACAGGTCGACCGCCCGCCGCTTCGTGAGATCCGTCTGTCGCTTCATGCCGACGATGCTAGGGACACCCGAGGCCCGCTGTCATTAGCGTATCGAATATCGAGATCGAAACGACCGAATACCGGGATTTGGCTGGGATGCGACCGAGCGGGCACCGGCCGGGCTCCCGGCCGCGGCACACAACGGGCGGAAACGGAACCGCTCCGCGGTCCGCGCTGGACAGCGCGTCTCGCAGAGCGGAACGAAGGCGGGACGGAGGCGAAACAGAGACGGAGCGGGGCCGCGTCAGCCCAGCAGCTTGACGCCCTTGCCCTCGAAGGACAGCTGGAGGCCCTCCGGCAACGGCGTCGCGCCGTCCTTCTCGGCCAGCTTCAGCCCGGCCGGCATCGAGTCGAGGGTGAAACTGGCCGGCTGGATCTTCCGGTTGGTGAACCCGGCGAGCATCTCGGCCAGCGAGCTCAGCTTGAGGCCGTCCACGGTGATGGTGTTGCCCTCGTTGTGCACGGTCGCCTCGCCGACCGAGACCGGCCCCAGCGAGGCCTTGATCTTGCCCGGCCCGCCGTACGACAGGCTCAGCCGGGAGTTGCCGCCGCCCGGCAGCGGGGCGCCGCCCAGCAGCTCGGAGGCCGGCGGCAGCAGCTGGGCGAGGTCCTGGTAGGAGATCACGCCGCTGCCGGTGCCGTCGTCCACGGTGGCGCTGTTCAGGTTGTCGCTCACCTCGACCCCGGAGAGCTTGGCCTTGAAGGAGTGCAGCGCCACCTGGTGGCCGTTGTTCTGGACCGTCAGGCCGTCCGAGGAGATCCGGACGTCGTCCAGCTTCTTCGAGATCACCTGGGTCAGGAACGGGAAGCCCTCGATCGTCACGTCCGGCCGCTGACTCATCTGGCCGCTCTTCACCATCCGGTCGGCGGCCTCGTCCTCGGCCACCCCGACCGCGATCCGGTCGGCGCCCACCAGCAGCCCGGAGAGCACCACCAGGGCGATCGTCGCCTTCAGCCATCCGCGCATCGTGTCCCCCGTCGTCGCCGGTCGCTGTCGTCGTCTGCTGTGGTCTGTCGCTGTTCCCTGGCGGCCGCCTGCCGCGGCCGCTCCCGCACGACCGTACGACGTCCCGCCCCGGAACGTGGTTCCGGGGCGGGAGATCGAAGTGACGTACCCGGCTCAGCCGGCCAGCAGGTCGGTGGCGATCCAGATCAGCGGCGCGGACACCGCCAGCGGCAGCGCCACGCCCGCCGTCATGTGCACGAAGCGGGACGGGAAGTCGTACGCCGCGACCCGGCGGCCGACCAGCGCGCCCAGCCCGGCGAGCGCCCCCAGGGCCAGCGGCGCGCCCACCAGGAAGCCCAGCAGCACCGCCGCGACCAGGCCCAGCACCGGGCCCAGCTGCTTCGGACCGGGCAGCGGCGCCGCCGCCAGCAGGGTGGCAAGCGCGACCGCGCCCACCCCGGCCGGCACCCACTCGGCCAGCAGCAGCGTGGTGCACAGCGCCGTCACCACGGTGGCCGAGCCCAGCACGGTCAGCGCGTAGAAGCGCTCCTTCGGGTCCGACGGGCGGAACGTCTGCAGCACCAGGACCAGCAGGAAGAACCCGCCCAGGGTGCCCACCACGGCCGCCACGCCGCCGTTGGAGTCCGCCAGCAGCACCGCCACGTCGGCGGTGAGCCCGGCCAGCGCGGCGAGCAGGATGCCCTGGCGGGCCGGCCACATGCCGTTCAGCCGGAACCAGCCGGCCGCCGTCAGCAGCTGCAGCAGCGCGACCACCAGGGCCAGCGCCACCTGGCCCAGCGCGGCGCCGCCGGCCAGCAGCGCGGCCACGCCGGCCGTGATCAGGGCGGGCTGCAGGCCCGGGTCGATGATCGGCGAACCGGTCCGGCCGCGCGGGGCGGCGGCGGGCGGCGGGGCGACCGGCAGCGGCTGCGCCGGGGCGGCCGCGTACGGCTGGGCACCGGGAGCGCCGGGCATGCCGGGCACCTGGCCGGGCAGCGGGGCGGTCGGGCACTTGAGCGTCATGGTCGGCGGGTCGAAGCCAGGCCCGGCAGGGGCCGCGGGAGCCACGGGCGGCATGGGCGCCGCGGGCGCGGCGGCCTGCTGCGGGGCGGGCTGCGGCGCCGGGGCCCGGTGCCGCGCCCGGGCCGGCGGCGGCTGCTGCTGCGGGTACGACTGCGGCTGCGCCGGCGGCCGTCCGAGGTGCTGCGGCGGGGCGACCGGCATCGCGCCGGAGACCGTGACCGGCGGGAGCAGCGTGGTCGCGGCCGCGTCGTCCATCGGGGGCACCGGCGGGAGCAGCGTGGTCGCGGCCGCGTCGTCCATCGGGGGCACCGGCGGCAGCAGCGTGGTCGCCGCCTCGTCGTCCACCGGATAGCCGAACGGGTGCGGCTGCGGGTGGTGCTGCCCGTACTGCGGGTGCGAATAGGGCTGCTGGGGCTGCTGCGGCCAGTTGCCGTAGCCGCCGCCGTGGTTCGGGTTGTTCATGTCCGTCACGCCGCTCAGCCTCCCGCGAACGGCGGGAGGACCTCGACCGTCCCGCCCTCGGTCAGGGCGACGGTCACGTGGTCCCGGCCGCCCACCTGGGCGCCGTCGACCAGGTACGAGCAGTGCCCGAGCAGCTGGACGAGCTTCGGCCGGTCCGCGTGCCGCTCCTTGGCCGCCGCCAGCGCCTCCGCCAGGGTCACCGCCTCGTACGGCTCCTCGGCCAGCCCGGCCTCGGACTTCGCCGCCGCCCAGTAGCGGATCGTCCCGCGCACCCGGGCGCCGCTCGCGGGCTCGGTGGTCGCGCCCATCGGGCCACCCCTTCCGTTCGTCCTCGCCCGGCCCCGGTGACCCGGTCCGGCTCGCCACCGGCGCGGCCGCCCGACCACCCGAACGATGGACCCGCGCAGCGCCGCCGATGTGCGTCCCATGATGGCGTGTCCGCCGTCGCGACCGGCAATCGCCCTGGCCGGACGGGTGCGCGACGGCGCTCGAAGCTGTGTCCAGGCTCACCCGGCGCGCGCCCGGATTGGGCGAACCGCCGGATTCGCGCACTCCCGGCACGGGAGCGGGTCGGCTATCCTCAACCACCAAGAGGGATCCGGGCAGAGTCGCCCCCGGGTCCTTTTGTGCTTTCAGGACGCCAGTACGGACGTTCTTTCGATTCGTCGGCCCACCCCCGGCGCGTCGCAGGAACCGCCCCGCCTCTCGCGGCACAAGGACGTGCCGGGCCGGCGGGGTGTCGTCACCCGGCGCCGGGCCGCCACCCGGTACCGGACCTGACCGGAGGGTTCGCGGGATGAACAGGACAGAAGCGGTGCGCCAGGGGTTGCGGGACCCCCGGTGCGCTGTCCGCACCCCCGGCGCCCACCCGGAACGCGTCCTCCCCCTCACCCTCGCGTCGCCCGCTGCCGCCCCTCCGGGGACGATCCCCCAGCCTCCGGCCGGGGGGACCCCCATCGCGCGACGCCCCGTCGATCGTGCGCCATTCGGCTGTGGCGGCAGCCGCAACGCGACCACGACGACCCGGAAAGGGGACCACCGGGTATGAGTTCTCTCCTCCTCCTCACCAATGCGCTGCAACCGTCAGCGGAAGTACTGCCGGCCCTCGGCCTGCTGCTGCACAACGTCCGGGTGGCCCCCGCCGAGGGGTCCGCCCTGGTGGACACCCCCAGTGCGGACGTCATCCTGGTCGACGGGCGGCGCGACCTCCCGCAGATCCGCAGCCTGTGCCAGCTGCTGCGCTCCACCGGCATCGGCTGCCCGCTGATCCTGGTGGTCACCGAGGGCGGCCTGGCCGCCGTGACCGCCGAGTGGGGCATCGACGACGTCCTGCTGGACACCGCCGGCCCGGCCGAGGTCGAGGCCCGGCTGCGGCTCGCGCTCGGCCGGCTCCAGGTCGCCGTCGACGACAGCCCGATGGAGATCCGCAACGGCGACCTCTCGGTCGACGAGGCCACCTACTCCGCCAAGCTCAAGGGCCGGGCGCTCGACCTCACCTTCAAGGAGTTCGAGCTGATCAAGTACCTCGCCCAGCACCCCGGCCGGGTCTTCACCCGGGCGCAGCTGCTGCAGGAGGTCTGGGGCTACGACTACTTCGGCGGCACCCGGACCGTGGACGTCCACGTCCGGCGCCTGCGCGCCAAGCTCGGCGTCGAGCACGAGCAGCTGATCGGCACCGTGCGCAACGTCGGCTACCGCTTCGTCGTCCCGGAGAAGCCCGAGAAGGGCGAGCGTCCCGAGCTCGCCCAGCGCCCCTCCGCGCCACTGGAGGCCTGACCCCGGCGCCGGGCGGGCCGTCCCCCGCCCGGCTCGTCCGGATTGCGCCCGGTGTGCCCCGGGGCGGCCCCAGGTCCCACTGCCGCCCCGGGGGCCACACGCGTAGACTCCCCCCGTGGCCAAGGTGACGCGCGACGATGTAGCCCGACTGGCTGGGACCTCGACCGCGGTCGTCAGCTACGTGATCAACAACGGGCCGCGCCCGGTCGCGCCCGCGACCCGGGAGAAGGTCCTCGCGGCGATCGAGCAGCTCGGCTACCGGCCGAACAGCGTCGCCCAGGCGATGGCCTCCCGTCGGACCAACCTGATCGGCATGGTCGTCCCGGACGCCCGCCAGCCCTTCTTCGCCGAGATGGCGCACGCCGTGGAACGGGCCGCCTCCGAGCGCGGCAAGCTCGTACTGATCGGCAACTCCGACTACGTGGACGACCGCGAGGTCCACTACGTCCGCGCCTTCCTCGGCATGCGGGTCTCCGGCCTGATCCTGGTCAGCCAGGGCCCCTCGCAGCGCGCCGCCGAGGAGTTCGCCGCGATGGAGGGGGCGAAGGTGGTGCTGCTGCACCGCCGGCCCGAGGCGATCGACGACGTCGCGGTGGTCACCGACGACGTGGGCGGCGCCGAGGCCGTCGTCCGCCACCTGCTGGAGGTGCACGGGCACCCGTACGTCGCCTGCTTCGGCGGCCCGGTCGAGTCCCCGGCCCCCGGCGACCCGGTCATCGACCACGTCGAGGGCTGGCAGCGCGCCATGGACGCGCACGGCGTCCCCACCGAGCCGCACCTGATCGACGCGCCCTTCCACCGCTACGGCGCCTACGACGTCGCGCTCGGCCTGCTGAGCTCGCCGGACCGGCCCCGGGCGATCTTCTGCTCCACCGACGACCAGGCCATCGGCGTGCTGCGGGCCGCCCGCGAGGTCGGCCTGCGCGTCCCGGAGGACCTCGCGGTGGCCGGCTTCGACGACGTGCCCGAGGCCGCGCTCGCCGACCCGCCGCTGACCACCGTCGCCTCCGACCGCGACGCGATGGCCCGGGCCGCCGTGGACCTGGTGCTGGACGACTCGCTGATGGTCCCCGGCTCGGACACCGAGCGGGTCCGCAAGTTCCCGTCCCGCCTGGTCATCCGCCGTTCCTGCGGCTGCGACGGAGCGGCCCCCGGCCGGGCCTCGACGGAATAGTCGATTCCGCTCCGAAGGTGGCCTGACCAGGCTTTATGAGAACCGAACGGGCTTCTCGGACCCTTCTGAGCCGCTTCTCATCCGGTCCTCATCCGCCAGGCGGACCTTGGTCGGCATGAGCGAACAGCAGCAGCACCACCCCGGCGAGCACCACGACCCGTACCCGCGCCGCGTCATCGAGGGCACCGTGCTCGGCGGCGGCACCGGAAGCACCGGGAGCACCGACCCCCGCGCCGGGTACGCCTACCACGAGGACCACTCCGGCGGCAGCTTCGACGGACCGCCCCCTCCCCCGCCGATCCCGCCCGAGCCGCCCACCGTCCTCGGCCACCCCTCGGGCCCCTCGGACCCCGGCCACGGCAGCCGGGCCAGGCGCGGCCTGCTGCGCGGACGGCTCGCCCTGGTGACCGCCGTCGCCGCGATCGCCGCCGTCATCGGCGGGGTCGCCGGCGGGGTCGTCACCGCCGACCGGCAGTCCTCCGGCAACCGCGTCGGCACCATCGCCAGCCCGGTCGCCGCCCGCTCCGACGGCAGCGCCGACGTGCCGGCCATCGCCGCCGCCGTGTCGCCCAGCGTCGTCCAGATCACCGTCAAGAGCGGCAACGGCACCGCCACCGGCACCGGCGTCGTCCTGAACACCGGCGGCCAGATCCTCACCAACTTCCACGTGATCGACACCGCGGCCGGCGGCGGCCGGATCACCGTCACCTTCAAGGACGGCTCCACCGCGCCCGCCACCGTCACCGGCACCGACAAGAACCTCGACGCCGCCGTGATCACCGCGACCGGCGGCAAGAAGCTCACCCCCGCCGTCCTCGGCGACTCCTCCGCCATGGCCGTCGGCGACCCCGTCGTGGCCATCGGCAACCCCGACGGCCTCACCGGCACCGTCACCTCCGGCATCATCAGCGCCGAGAACCGCGACGTCACCGTCCAGCTCGACGAGGGCAGCACCGGCAACAACGGCGGCTTCGGCTTCCCCAACCTGCCCGGCCTGCGCGGCAGCATCCCGCAGCAGCAGAGCGGCGGCGACACCACCACCTACAAGGCCTTCCAGACCGACGCCGCCCTCAACCCCGGCAACTCCGGCGGCCCGCTGATCAACGCCAACGGCCAGGTCATCGCCATCAACTCGGCCATGTACGCCCCCAACGGCGCCAACTCCACCGCCGGCGGCGGCAGCAGCACGGCCGGCAGCGTCGGCCTCGGCTTCGCCATCCCGATCAACGACATCAAGCAGGTCCTGCCGAAGCTCGAAGCCGGCCAGAACCTGTGAGCCACAATCCGTAAGAGCCGGTAGGAGTCCGCGAGGCGGACAATTACTCCCAGCAGGCCCTCCACCCGACGAGAAAGGGCACCAGCCCATGACCCCGTCCGCCGACGACCGCACCCCCGCCGAGGCCGGCCACCCGTCCGCCCGGCTCCTCGTGGTCGACGACGAACCCGCCCTCCGGGACGCCCTGGAGAGCAGCCTCGCCTTCGAGGGCTACGAGGTCGCCACCGCCACCGACGGCTACGAGGCGCTGGAGTCCGTCGAACGCGACAAGCCCGACCTCGTCCTGCTGGACATCATGATGCCCCGGATGGACGGCCTCACCGCCGTCCGCCGGATGCGCTCCCGCGGCGACACCGTCCCGGTGCTGATGCTCACCGCCCGTGACGCCGTCGGCGACCGCGTCACCGGCCTCGACGTCGGCGCCGACGACTACCTCGCCAAGCCCTTCGAGCTCGACGAACTGCTCGCCCGCGTCCGCGCCCTGCTGCGCCGCAACGCCCTCGCCGCCGAGGCCGCCGCCCGCGCCGCCGCCGAGGACGAGAGCGAGGTGCTCGCCTTCACCGACCTGCGGATGAACACCGCCACCCGCGAGGTGACCCGCGCCGGCAAGCCGGTCGAACTCACCCGCACCGAGTTCATGCTGCTGGAGATGTTCCTCTCCCACCCCCGCCAGGTCCTCACCCGCGAGCAGATCCTCAAGGCGGTCTGGGGCTTCGACTTCGAGCCCTCCTCCAACTCCCTGGACGTGTACGTGATGTACCTGCGCCGCAAGACCGAGCAGGGCGGCATGCCGCGCCTCATCCAGACCGTACGAGGCGTCGGCTACGCCCTGCGCCCTGCCGCCGGCACGAGCGCGTGAGCACCGTTCCGCCTCCCCCTCTGGCACCGCCCCGCGCGCCCGGTCGCCGCAGGCGCGTCGTCCGCTGGCTCCGCTCCCGCTCGCTGCGCGGCCGCCTCGCCTTCCTGAGCGCGGCGGCGGTGGCGGTCGCCATCGCGATGTCGGCGCTGGCGTGCTGGTTCATCGTGGACAAGCAGCTGTACGACCAGGTCCGGACGGACCTGCTGAACTCTCCGCAACCCCGCCCCGCCCCTGTGCTGTACTGCGCCTCCTCCCCGGAGGCGGCGCTGACGCCACAGGGAACCTCGCCGTCCGAGAGCAACGGTCCCGTACTCAGAGACGTCCAGTTCGTTCTGGCGAACACCGGCCAGGTCTGCTTCCCCGAACCCGCGAGCCGAGCCGTCGTACTCAAGTCGAGCGACACCGCGGCATACCACCTCAAACCCGGCCAGTCGATCATCCGCGACGGCACGTACACCAACGGCGATCCTGCCGTCGTCCGCATCTCCACCTTCCAGAACCACTCCCTCGGCCCGGTGCTGGTGATGGTCGCCACCCCCACCCAGTCCGTCGAGAGCTCCCTCCAGGGCCTCGCCATCCTCCTCGGCGCCGTCTCCCTCGGCGGCATCCTCCTCGCCGCCGTCGCCGGACGCCTGGTGGCCCACTCCTCCCTCAAGCCCGTCGACCGACTCACCGACGCCGTCGAGCACATCGCCCGCACCGAGGAGGTCGGCACCACCATCCCGGTGCACGGGGACGACGAGATCGCCCGCCTGTCCACCTCCTTCAACTCCATGAGCACCGCCCTCGCCAACTCCCGCGAGCGCCAGACCCGGCTGATCGCCGACGCGGGCCACGAGCTCCGTACGCCCCTCACCTCGCTGCGCACCAACGTCGACCTGCTGATCCGCAGCAACGACACCGGCCGCCCGCTGCCCCCGGCGACCAAGACCAAGCTGCTCGGCAACATGAAGGCGCAGATGCAGGAACTCACCGTCCTGATCGGTGACCTGCTCCAGCTCTCCCGCCCCGACGCCCCGAAGGCCGGCCCCGACCTCACCGTGGTCGCCCTGCACGAGATCGCCGGGCGGGCCGTCGAGCGGGCGAAGCTGCGCGGGCCGGGGCTGGTCTTCGAGACGAGCACCGAGCCCTGGTTCGTGCACGGCGACGCGGCCGGGCTGGAGCGTGCCGTGATCAACCTGCTGGACAACGCGGTCAAGTACAGCCCGCCCGGCGGCACCATCGAAGTGCGACTGCAGCAGGGCGTGCTGACCGTCCGCGACCACGGCCCGGGCATACCGCCGGACGAGCTGCAGTACGTCTTCGACCGGTTCTGGCGCTCCCCCTCCTCGCGCCAACTGCCCGGCTCCGGCCTGGGGTTGTCGATCGTCGCGCAGAGCGTGCGGGAGGCGGGCGGCGAGGTCACCCTCGGCCCGGCCGGGGACGGCGGCCCCGGCGCGCTGGCCACCGTACGGCTGCCCGGCGGGCCGGCGCCCGAATAGCGGAAAAGCCCGAACAGCGGAAAACAGGACGGGCGGGGCGCCCCGACAGCGCCCCGCCCGTCCCTCAGGATCGGCTCACGGTCAGTCGATGTCGCTGCCCGGGCCGAGGACCTTGATCCGGTCCTGCGTCGGCGGCTTGAGCGGCGAGGCCGCCGAGCTGCGGGCCGCCAGGTAGGCCGTGAAGACGTCCAGGTCGGAGGCGCCGACGAGCTTGTCGGTGCCGGCCGCGAAGGCCGGGAAGCCGTCGCCGCCGCCGGCCAGGAACTCGTTGGCCGCGACCCGGTACTTGGCGGCCGGGTCGACCGGGGCGCCGTTCAGCCGGATCGAGTCGACGAGGACCCGGTCCGCGCCGGTCTTGCGCATGTCCAGGGTGTAGTGCAGGTTCGAGGACGCCTGGAGCACCTTCGGCGCGGCGTCGTTGAGGCCGCTGACCTGCTGCTGGAGCAGCTGGATCAGCTGGGCGCCGGTCAGCGTCTTGACCTGCATCATGTTGGTGAACGGCTGGACGGTGAACGCCTCGCCGTAGGTCACCACGCCGTCGCCCTCACTCCCCGAGGCCTTGTAGACCAGGTCGGAGCGGATGCCGCCGGGGTTCATGAAGGCCACCTGCGCCCCGCCCTTGGGCGCCGGGGCGAGCCCCTCCAGCTGCGCGTCGGCGATCACGTCGCCGAGCGGCTTCTCCAGGTCGCCGCTGCCACGGCCGTTGATGTCCGAGGAGATGTAGCCGATCGGGCGGTTGGCGATCGGGGCGGCCAGCTTCTCGTAGCGGTTGATCAGCTCCGTCATGTCCGGAGCCTTCTCGACCGTGCGGCGCACCACGTGGTTCTCGGCCCTGACCGAGGGACGCACGATCTCGCCGGTGGTCTTGTCCAGCTTCATGTCGATCTCGGTGAACAGCCGGCCGAAGGAGGCGGCACTGGTCACCGAGCGCGGCACGCCGTTGGGGTCGGGGATGGTGCAGGCGTACGCGTTGTGGGTGTGGCCGGTGACGATGGCGCCGACCGCCGGGTCGATCTTCTTGGCGATGTCGACGATCGGACCGGAGATGCCCTGGCCGGCCGGGCCGCAGTCGTAGTTGTAGACGTTGCTCGCCGGGTAGCCGCCCTCGTGGATCAGCGCGACGATCGAGTTGACGCCCTTGGCCTTCAGCTCCGCGGCGTACTTGTTGATCGTGGAGACCTCGTTGGCGAACTTCAGGCCCTTGACGCCCTCGGCGGTCACGATGTTCGGCGTGCCCTCCAGGGTGACGCCGATGAAGCCGATCTTCACACCCTGCGACTTGGTCACCCAGTACGGGGGCAGCAGCGGCTTGCCGGTCTGCTCGTCGGTGACGTTCGCCGACAGGTAGTTGAAGTTGGCGCCCTTGAAGGTGCGGCCGGGCTCGTAGCAGCCGTCGGTCGGGTGGCAGCCGCCCTCCTGCTTGCGCAGCAGCTCCGCCGCGCCCTGGTCGAACTCGTGGTTGCCCACGGAGGTGACGTCCAGGCCGAGCTTGTCCATCGCCTCGATGGTGGGCTCGTCGTGGAACAGCGCCGAGGTGAGCGGGCTGGCGCCGACGATGTCGCCGGCCGCGACGGTGATCGAGTCGTCGGCCGGGATCCGGGCCCGGCGCAGCTCGGTGGCCAGGTACTCGATGCCGCCGGCCGGGGTCGAGACGACCTGACCGGTGGCCGGGTCGACCTCCTTGACCGTGCCGGAGGACCCGGCCGGCGGCTCCAGGTTGCCGTGGAAGTCGTTGATCGCCAGCAGCTGGAGGTTGACGGTCTTGTGGCGCTTGGCGTTGGCGTCGGCGGCCTGGGCGGCCGTCGGCACGGCCACCGTGCCGAACAGACCTGCGGCGGCGACGACGGCGAGCGCCGTCCGTCGTGATCTGACGGTGAGCATGAGGGGTCCCCTGCACCTTGGAGGAGCGCCGGGCGGCGGACAGCACCGGCGTTCGGGCATGTGTTGTGCGTGTGCAGCCTAGAGTCAACGCGCGTAGCTGTCAGGGCGTCGGACGTAACAAGACGATTACCTGCTGACGAACCGTCGCCGTCCGAGTGGTGCGCGGACCGCGGAGAAGCCGCCCCCGGCGTCCCGGCCGGGGCGCCGCTCACACCCCCGGCTCGGCCGCCAACTGCCGTTCGGCCCGCACCCGTTCGGCCACCGCGTCCTCGGTCATCGCGCGGTCGGTGTACACCAGCGGCCGCTCGGTCTCGGTGATGATGTGCTTGACCACCTGGACGTTGCCGTTGACGTCCCAGACCGCGATGCCGGGCGAGAGGGTCGGGATGATCTCCACCGCCCAGCGCGGCAGACCCAGCACCCGGCCGGTGGCCCGCGCCTCCTCGGCCTTCTGCATGTAGATCGTCCGGGTGGAGGCCATCTTCAGGATCGCCGAGGCCTCCCTGGCCGCGGCGCCGTCCACCACGTCCGACAGGTGGTGGACCACCGCGACGAAGGACAGGCCGAGCCGGCGGCCGAACTTCAGCAGCCGCTGGAACAGCTGGGCCACGAACGGGCTGTTGATGATGTGCCAGGCCTCTTCGACCAGGAAGATGCGCTTCTTCCTGTCCGGCCGGATCCACGTGTGCTCCAGCCACACCCCGACGATCGCCATCAGGATCGGCATCGCGATCGAGTTGCGGTCGATGTGCGAGAGGTCGAAGACGATCAGCGGCGCGTCCAGGTCGATGCCCTCGGTGGTCGACCCGTCGAACATGCCGCGCAGGTCACCGTCGACCAGCCGGTCCAGCACCAGCGCCACGTCCAGACCCCAGGACTGCACCTCGTCCACCGCCACGCCCAGCGACTCCACCGACGACAGGTCGGGGTTGCGCAGGGTGTCGATGATGTCGTCCAGCACCGGCTGACGATCCTTCACCGAGGCCACCACATGGGCGTGCGCGGCCTTCAGCGCGAACCCGGCCCGCTCCTCCAGGCCGCGACCCATCGCCACCTCGATGATGGTGCGCAGCAGCGACAGCTGGCCGGTCTGGGTGATCGCCGGGTCCAGCGGATTGAGCTTCACCCCGCCGTCCCGGGCCGCCATCGGGTCCAGCCGGATCGACTTTATGCCCAGCGCGTTGGCGATCAGGTTCCACTCGCCGACGCCGTCCTCACCCTGCGCGTCGAGCACCACGACCTGGCGGTCGCGGAACCTCAACTGCCGCAGCACGTACGTCTTCTCCAGTGCCGACTTGCCGTTGCCGGACTCGCCCAGCACCAGCCAGTGCGGGGCCGGCAGCTGCTGCCCGTACAGCTGGAAGGGGTCGTACACGTACCCCTTGCCGCTGTACACCTCACGCCCGATGATCACGCCCGAGTCGCCCAACCCCGGCGCCGCGGTGGGCAGGTAGACGGCCTGCGCCTGGCCGGTGGAGGTGCGCACCGGCAGCCGGGTGGTCTCCACCTTGCCGAACATCAGGCTGGTGAACGCGTCGGTGAGGTTGCCGAGCGCCATGGGCGGCCTCCTGGTGCCAGCGGTAGGGGTGGACGAGCGCAGTGGGTGGGAAAGCGCAGCGGGTGAACGTGCGCGGCGGTCAGCGGCGGATGCCGGTGGCGAACGGCAGGGTGTTGACGAAGGCCCGGTGGTGCTCGCGGTCGCACCACTCCAGCTTGAGGTAGCTCTTGCCGGCCGAGGCCCGGATGGTCCGCTTGTCGCGGGCCAACGCCTCGGGGTTGCGCGAGGAGACCGTGATGTAGCCGACCAGGTTCACCCCGGCCGCGCCGGAGGCCAGGTCGTCACCGCGCTGGTCCACCCGACCGGTGTGGGCCAGGTCGCGCGGGTCGACCGTGCGGTTCATCTTGGCCGCGCGGCTGGCCTCCGCCTCGTCGTTGGTCTTCTCGGTCAGCATCCGCTCGATCGCGACGTCGGTGGGCTCCAGGTCCATCGTCACCGCGACCGTGCGGATCACGTCCGGGGTGTGCACCAGCAGCGGCGCCAGGAAGTTGACGCCCACCGGGGTGAGCGGCCACTCCTTGATCCACGCGGTGGCGTGGCACCACGGCTCCCGGGTCGCCGACTCGCGGGTCTTCGCACTCAGGTACTGCGGGTGGGTCGCGTCCAGCTCGGCCGGCCAGGCGTTGCGCCGGGACATTGCCTGGATGTGGTCGATCGGGTGGTCCGGGTCGTACATCGAGTGCAGCAGCGAGGAGAGCCGGGCCTGCCCCAGCGGCTGGCGCACCCGGATGTCCGCCTCGGCCAGCCGGGCACAGATGTCGGTCAGCTCGCGGGCCATCACGGCCGCCAGCCCGTCGTCGTCCCGGGACGGGCCGCCGGCGGCACGCTTCTCATAGGCACTGCGCCCCATCGCGTGCGCCTCGGCGGCCAGGTCGCGGGTGTAGTGCATGCAGGCCACCAGGTACGCCCGGTGCTGCTCCGAGGAGGTCGACACCATCGACTGCAGCTGGTCGTACGACTCCTTCAGCCAGCGCGGGGCGTCGTGGTCGCCGCGCCGCTCCACGTCCTTGGCGTGCGCGTCCGGGTCGGCCGGCAGGGTGCGGGCCAGGATCTGCAGCCGGGTCACGAAGCCGTCCCCGTTGGCGACGTGCTTCAGCAGCGTGCCGAAGCGGTCGACCAGCGCCTCCTGGTCCTCCGAGTCGCGCAGGCCCACGCCCGGGCCCTCGATCTCGATCGCGGCGGTCACCGTCCGCCGCTCCAGGTGCATCAGCACCCCGACCTCGTCCGGCCCGAACGGCGCGGTCAGCCAGCGCAGCCGCCCCACCCCGGGCGGCGGGCCGATCTCCACCTCGCGGCCGTCCATCCGGGTGCCCGCGTCCATCGCGTCCGACCGCCACAGCCCGCGTCCGCTGCGGGCCGTCCGACGGTAGGTGCGGTTGATCTCCACCCACTTGTAGAAGGTCCGCTTGCGGTACGGCACGTAGACCGCCGCGATGGCCAGCAGGGGCAGGCCGAGCAGACCGCCGATCCGCAGCGGCAGGATCGGCATCAGCAGGCCCCAGAGCATCCCGAGGAACGCGCCGAAGATGATCAGCAGGATCTCCCCGGACTCCCGGTTCCTGCCGATCACCGCATTCGGGCGGGCCTTGCCGATCAGGTAGGTGCGGCGCTGGTGCACGTACGGCTGGGCGTACTGGGCACCGTACTGGCCGAGTGGTTCGCTGCTCACTTACCCGTCACCCTCCCTTCGCTGGATTGCTGTCGCGGATCGGAACCGGGGCCTGCGGCGGCCCGGCCTGCGGCGGTGGGGCGGGCGTCCGGCCGGCGTGCGCGGCAATGCCGGGCGCGACCGAACCGCCGCCCGCACCCCCGCCACCCGAGCCGGCCGCCTGCGGACCGCGGTCGCCGTGGGTGGTGATGCCCTGCTTCATCAGGTTCGCGGTGCCGTTGATCATCGCCGAGCCGGCCTGCACCGCGCTGGCCCGGGCCCGACGCATGTTCAGCATCTCGTCACCGAAGGACGGGACGAAGCGGTACACCGCGGCGCTCGCGAAGATCGACAGGAACAGGATCGCCAGCCCGGACAGCACCCGGGAGAAGTCGTCGTTGACCCCGGCGCCGGTCGCCACCGCGCCCGCCAGGCCCAGGATGATCACGATGATCGGCTTCGCCAGGTCCACCGCCAGCATCATCCCGGCCCAGCGGCGCACGTGCTTCCACAACTGCCGGTCCACCAGCCCCGCGTACACCGCCGTCCCCAGCAGTGCGCCCACGTACAGCATCGCCGCCCGGATCACCAGCTCGATCCAGAGCACCGCCGCCGCCAGCACCGCGACCAGCGACACTATGACCAGGATCAGCGGGCCGCCGCCGACGTCCCCCTTCTCCAGGGTGTCGGCGAACCCGCCCAGGTACGTCCCGGTGTCCGACTTCGTCCCGACCGCGATCGCCTTGGTCAGCCCGTCCGTCACGCTCACCACGGTGAACAGGATCAGCGGCGTGAACGCGGAGGCCACCACGGTCAGCCACAGGAAGCCGATCGCCTCCGAGATCGCGGTCGTCAGCGGCGCCCCCCGCACCGCCCGCTTGGTCACCGCCAGCAGCCACAGCACCAGCGTGATCACCGTCGACACCGCGAACACCACGGCGTACTGCTGCAGGAACGACGCATTGGTGAAGTCCACCTGCGTCGTCCCGTCGATCGCCCCGGACAGCTTCCGCACCACCCAGGCCGCCGCCTGGGCACAGCCCTTGGCGAGCGAGCCGAGCGGATCGGTCACGTTGTTGACGGTGCCGCCGCCGGGCAGCGAGCCGCCACCAGGCTTGTCGACGCAGAGGATGCCGTTCCCGGAGATCGGCAGGTCGGGGCAGTTGGGGTTCGCGGTACCAGTGGGTGTCGGCGTCGGTGTCGGCTCGGCGAACACCCGCTGGGCCGCCAGCATCGCCGTCACCTGGAGCGTGGCCAACAAACCGGCCACCGTGCCCGCGCGGCGTGCGGTGGAACGACGTGAGGTCTGGTCAACGGGCATAGCGGAACCCCCCGAACTGCTGGACGGCGCCGGTGATCTCCTCGGCGGTGGCGGCCTGCTGGTCTCCGGGCATCGGCGCGGGCCCCTGCCTGCTGGCGAAGTCGGTGAGCTTCCAGTCGCTGCCCGCCCAGTGGAGCGAGAGCGTGAGGGTGAACCAGTTCGCGGTCACCGGCTGGACGGAGTGTTCGCCGGCGAGGCCGGTGAGGCCGGTGCACCACACCTCGACCTTGGCGTCCGCGTCGTTGTAGCCCGTCGACTTGGTGCCGACCGGGACGGTGCGGCTGACGAAGGTGAGGCCCTTGGGGGCCCGGCCCTGGGCGTCGAGGCCGTAGCGGGCCGCGGTGTCACCGCCGAATCCCTGGTCCAGCCGGCTCTGCAGCGCGCCCACCGCCCCCGGGTCGGCGATGGTGGCGATGATGCCGTGGCGGCTGTCGGCGCGGAACATGTCCGCGGAGCCGACCGCCACCGCGTAGTTGGTGGCGGCGGACTGGGCGCCCTGTTCGGTGTGCGGGAAGCCGGAGGCGATGCCGTTGACGGTGGTGCCGACGGGCTGGTCGCCGCTGGGGGGCGGACCGGCGCCGGCGGGGGCGCTGGGGGCGGCGCGGTCCGCGGAGCCGCCGCCGCTGCTGCCGGGGTCGGGTTTGCTGCGGTTGGCGATGGAGATGGCCACGACGAGCAGGGTGACGACCACAAGGACGGTCAGCAGGGCCCGCAGCGGGCGTGACTGACCGAGGGGCGGCGGTGAGGAGGGCTGTTCGCCGACCGGCAGCCGCGTACGGGTGTGCGGCTGGTCGTCGGACAACGGCACGGCGGCCCTCCTGGTGCGGGGAGCCGGGGCGGCTCCGGGGGCCCTCCGTCCGGGGGCGGGCGCGGACGGGGGGTGGGAACGGGGGTGGACTCCTGGGCGGGTCGGCCACTGGGGAGGTACGGGCGGGAACCTGTCCTCAGGCGGGCCGACTCACTGCTGCCTGATCGTCAGATCGTCAGATCGCCATGCCGTAGACAATGGTGAACAGAGTGCCGAGTGATCCAATGATGAACACGCCGGTCAGCCCGGCAATGATCAGCCCCTTGCCCTGTTCGGCGCCGAAGCTGTCACGCATCGCGGTCGCACCGATCCGCTGTTTGGCGGCACCCCAGACCGCGATGCCGAGGCAGGCGAGGATGGCGACGGCCATGATGACCTCGACCATCACCCGGGCCTCCGACCCGAGGCTCGCGAACGGCCCCCAGTCCGGGGCGATTCCGCCGATGATGGTGTCGATGCTCGGCTTCTTGGGTGGGTCGTCGGCCAGGTGGCCGACCGCATAGGTGTGCACGCTGCTCAGGTTCATTTCCATCTCACCGCCCGATCAGGCAAATTCAAGGGCCCTGACCCCGCCCGCGCGAAGGGTCGGTGCCTATTCTTGGCCAGATCTGATGTCGACTTGGCTACTTCTCGCGGATTGGTCGTGAGGCACCGGACACGTACGCGAGGATGTCCACCGTACGAAGGATAGCGCTCACTCTTTGTATCTCTGATGATTGCGGTGAGCAACGCCTTCCGGGACACTTCGACTGACGATTCGTCGGGATGGTGCTGATGGTACTCCGGAAGGCCGGTACGGCCGCCGCCGCTGCGGGAGTTGTCGCGTTCGGGTTCATCGGTCTGGTGACGATGGGGACCTATGCGGCGAGTGGGACGCCACAGCAGTCGGCGAATCGTTCCGCCCTCTCTCCGGGAACCGTTCCGGCCGCCTACCAGGACGCGATCCAGAAGTGGGGATCGCTCTGCCCGGAGATCTCCCCGCCGATGCTCGCGGCGCAGCTGTACCAGGAAAGCGGTTTCGACCCCAAGGCCCAATCCGGCGTCGGGGCGCAGGGAATGGCGCAGTTCATGCCGGACACCTGGCCGGTGTACGCCACGGACGGCGACGGGGACGGCAAGAAAGACGTCTGGAACCCGTACGACGCGATCGCCACGGCGGCGGTCTACGACTGCGCGCTGGCCAAGGACGTCGCCGGTGTGCCGGGCGACCCGCAGGCCAACATGCTGGCCGCCTACAACGCCGGCCCGTACGCGGTGACGAAGAACAGGGGCATCCCTCCGTACAAGGAGACCCAGGGCTACGTGCGGAACATCCAGGCGATGGCCCGCAGTTTCACCGCGCCGACCGCGCCGGTGGAGGTCTCCGCGCAGTCGGCGGCCGCGATCTACTTCGCGCAGACCAAGCTCGGTACGCCGTACATGTGGGGCGGTGAGGGCCTGCCCTCGCAGAACGGGCAGTTCGACTGCTCCGGGCTCACCCAGGCCGCGTACGGCAGCGTGGGCATCACCCTGCCCCGGGTGGCCAACGACCAGTGGTACGCCGGTCCGCACCCGTCGCGCGATCAGCTGCGGCCGGGGGACCTGGTGTTCTTCGCGACGGACCTGGGCGATCCGCGCAGCATCCACCACGTCGGGATCTACGTCGGCGGCGGCTACATGATCAACGCGCCGCACACCAATGCGGTGATCCGCTACGACAAGATCGACACCAGGGAGTACATCGGCGCGACCCGGGTCACCTCGGACGGCGCCCAGGCGCTGCCGACCCGCAACAACAGCGGCGCGGTCAACGCTCCGAGCCGCCCCGGCACGACCGCCCCGTCCGCGCCCGCCACCCCGGCGGTCGCCGCCCCGCCCGCGCCGGCCGGGCCGGGCCGACCCGTCGGGGGCGGCTGAGCCGGCCGTCGACCTGTGTGTGCCCTGTGGACGCTGAGTCAAGTTTCCATAACCGCGCGTTTCCGTGGAACGCTGTGCCCCGGCGATGACGTTGGGTCCGGTGGCCCCTCGTCAGCTTTCCGCGCCGGGCGGGCCCCGGCCGAAACGATCAGCTGCTGCGGACCAGAAGGAGGTGCGGCGTGTCGACGCCGCTTGCCGACACGACCAACCCCGACCTCGGCCTGCTCTACGCCGTCAACGGCCTGGCCAAGCGCTCCCCGCAGTGGCTGGACCACCTGGTCTCCTGGGTGGGCGAGTACGGCATCCTGATCGGCCTCGCCATGCTCGGGCTGGTGGCCTGGCTGCAGGCCAGGCGCCGAGCGGACGCGCCGGTGGCGATCGCCGGCCTGCTCTGGGTCCCGCTCTCGGTGGCCGTCGCCGAGCTCGCCAACCTGCCGATCGCCGCGATCGTGAACCGGCCGCGGCCCTTCGTCGACCATCCCGGGCTGCTGGTGCTGGTGGACGGCAAGGCCGGCACCCACTCCTTCGTCAGCGACCACTCGACCATGACGATGGCCGTCGCGGTGGCGCTGTTCCTGGTGAACCGGAGGCTGGGCTGGATCGCCGGGGGCCTGGCCCTGCTGCAGGGCTTCTGCCGGATGTTCATGGGCGTCCACTACCCGACCGACGTGATCGGCGGCTTCGCGCTCGCCGTGGCCGTGGTGCTGCTGCTGGCGCCGATCGCGATGGCGGTGCTGGTCCCGTTCTGCCACGCGCTGAGCCGTACGGCGGTCGCCCCGCTGATCCGGGCGCCGGAGCGCGGCGACTCGGCCCGCGACGCGGCCCCGCGCGGCCGTCGGCGCGGTCGCGGGGCGGTGCGTGCCGAGGAGCAGCCGCCGGAGTCGGACCTCGCGGCCTGAGCGTCCGACAGGGGCCTCAGGAGTCTGCCAGGGCCCGCCGGAACCTACCGGAGCCCGTCGCCGGGAAGGGGTCCGGTCCGGTCTAGTCCGGCTCGCCGCCGTCGAACTCGGCGAGGTGTCCGGCGCCCTCCCGGCGGGCCAGGTCGCGCGAGCGGCGGGCCGCGGAGTACCAGCCGCAGCTGCAGGTCGCGAAGGCGAAGGAACCGCGTTCGCTGATCGCCACACGGTGCTCGGGCATCCGGGTGGTGCCGGGAGGCGCCGGCAGCTCACTGTGCACGTGGTTCACCGTAACGTGCCGGACAACCCCCGCGCGACGCGCGGGTTCCGCCGGCCCCCGTAACCCTTCGCTCCTCAACTCGTTTGCCCGGAAAGAGCTCTGCCCACCCGGTGGTGTCCCGGCAGGGCAGTCGGGCCCGAGGGGGTTGTCGCGAGGATGAAGATGACCGACCAGCAGCGAACCGGGCGGCCGGCGCGCCGTCCTGGGCCGCACCTGCGCTCGGCGGCCGGAGCCGCCCTGCTCGCCGCCGTCCTGGCCGCGGGGGTCGCCGGGTGCTCGGGCCACTCCGGCGGTGGCTCCTCGGACCAGGGGGCGAGCGTCCCCGACCAGCTGGCCACCGACCCGCTGACGGCGGTGCGCAACGCCGCCGACGTCACCGGCCGCACCGGTTCCGCGCACACCGCCACCGAGTTGGTCACCGAGTCCGCGGACAAGAAGGCCTCCTTCAGCGGGAGCGGTGGCTACGACTACGTGAAGCGGATCGGCCGACTGGAGGTCCAGGTGCCGCCGGGCGCCGCGACCACCGGGAAGATCGTCGAGGTGGTCCTGCCGGGCACCGTCTACCTGCAGAACAGCGGTGCCAAGGTGCCTGCCGGCAAGTGGGTCAAGCTGGACGTGCGCCAGCTGCCTGACGGCAACCTGGTCAGCAGCGGCGCCACCGACCCGGCCTCGGCGGCGGGTGCGCTGCGCGGGGTGCAGAAGGCCGACCTGGTCGGCACCGAGAGCGTCGACGGGGCCTCGCTGCACCACTACCGGGGCACCCTGGACCTGGCGAAGGCGGCCGACGCGACGGGCGGCCGGGGCGGCGACGGCCTGCGGATGGGAGGGCAGACCTTCACCGTCAAGGAGGTCCCGTACGACGCCTGGCTGGACGACCAGGGCCGGCTCCACAAGGTGGTCGAGGTGTTCACCTTCGCCGGGGTGGCCGGCTCGAAGGAGGCCAAGGACCAGGTGAAGGTGACCTCGACGACCTCGCTGTCGGACTTCGGCAAGCCGGTCGAGGCAGCCGAGCCGCCGGCCTCGGACATCTACCAGATGAAGCCCTCGGAGAGCCCCAAGTAGGGCGTGTCCGACACGCCCTGGGTCCTGCCGGGGCAGTGCTCCGGCTGCGGGGCGAGACGGGGCGCGGCCGGAGCGGATGGCCGTCCGGGGAGCGACGGCCACCCGTTTCGGCGGCGCCGAGATGGCCCGTCCGTGCCATGTGGACGGGCCCCGGAGTGCCTAGGCTGGACGTCGGGTGGCTGCCGCCCGGGCTGGCGAGGCACTGAAGGGGTGGTGCAGGTGGTGTCGTCCACGGGCGGCCGCAGCGGTGGCCACGACGACGCGGCCCTCGACGAGATCGAGCTGGCCGGCGAGCTGATGATCGCCGCGACGGCCAGCAGCGGTGACCGGCTGCCGACCGAGCGGATCGACGAGGTGCTGCTGGACCGGGTGGACCCGGGTCGGCGGGAGGGCGACCAGCGGGAAGGCGACTAGCGGACGGCCCGGGGCCGGCGGCTCAGCTGCGCAGCAGACGGCCGATCGCGGCCGAGGCCTCCGCGACCTTGGCGTCCAGCTCGACGCCGCCCTGCTCGGCGGCCGCGGCGACGCAGTGCCGCAGGTGCTCCTCCAGCAGCGAGAGCGCGAAGGACTGCAGGGCCTTGGTGCTGGCCGAGACCTGGGTGAGCACGTCGATGCAGTAGACGTCCTCGTCGACCATGCGCTGGAGGCCGCGGATCTGGCCCTCGATCCGGCGCAGCCGCTTGAGGTGGGCGTCCTTCTGCGCGCTGTAGCCGTGCGGGCCGTGCCCGCCGTGATGTCCTGCGGCGGCCGCGGGTACGGCGGGGGTGCCGGCCTGGGGGTCGGTCCCGTGCGCGTGGTCCGGCTCGGTGCGCGCTTGCGTCGTGGTCATCGGCCCGCCTTCGTCTCTGTGCCTGGTGGCTGCGTCGGCCACCAGTGTCCAACACCGGGGCCTTCCATGGTGTTCCGACGGCCCACCCGGCATGTGCCGAAGCGCCTGGTACGGGCCGTCGCGCGGTTCACCCGTCTGAGCGGCGCCCCGGTCCCGCACGCGCAGGACGGGGGAAATCCGGGCGAGGTTCCGTCAGACTGATGCTCATGTCCGCACGCGGCTGTGCGGTCCGGGTGGGCCGGTGCGGCAGCCGAACGGAAGGGGAGGGTCCGCCTCCCTCCCCGCCACCCCGTTTGCGCGATTGCGCTTGGTTGCACCTAGCATCGTTCAGTCCCTACCCCGCACATCGGAGATTTCCGTGCGTTTTAGCCTGACCCCGAAGGAGACGAGCTTTTACGACATGTTCGCCGCCGCCGCGGAGAACCTGGTCGTCGGCTCGAAGCTCCTGCTGGAACTGCTGGGATCAGACGTGTCGGCCCGCGCGGAGATCGTCGAGCGCATGCGCGCCGCCGAGCACGCCGGGGACGACACCACCCATGCGGTGTTCCACCAGCTGAACTCCTCCTTCATCACGCCCTTCGACCGCGAGGACATCTACAGCCTGGCGTCGTCGCTGGACGACATCATGGACTTCATGGAGGAGGCCGTCGACCTGGTCGTCCTCTATGACATCCAGACCCTGCCGAAGGGCATCGAGCAGCAGATCGAGGTGCTGGCCCGGGCCGCCGAGCTGACCGCCGAGGCGATGCCGAACCTGCGCAGCATGTCGAACCTCACCGAGTACTGGATCGAGGTCAACCGGCTGGAGAACCAGGCCGACCAGATCCACCGCAAGCTGCTCGCCCACCTGTTCTCCGGCCAGTACGACGCCATCGAGGTGCTCAAGCTCAAGCAGATCGTGGACGTCCTTGAGGAGGCGGCGGACGCGTTCGAGCACGTCGCCAACACGGTGGAGACCATCGCGGTCAAGGAGTCCTGACCCTCGTGGACATGGCAGCACTCATCGCCGTCATCGGTGTTGCGTTCTTCTTCACGTACACCAACGGCTTCCACGACTCGGCCAACGCGATCGCCACGTCGGTCTCCACCCGGGCGCTCACCCCCAGGGCCGCGCTCGCGATGGCCGCGGTGATGAACCTGGCCGGCGCCTTCCTGGGCAGCGGGGTGGCGCACACCGTCTCCCAGGGGATCATCGAGACCCCCGCCGGCAACCAGGGGATGGCGATCCTGTTCGCCGCCCTGGTCGGCGCGATCGCCTGGAACCTGACCACCTGGTACTTCGGCTTGCCGTCCTCCTCCTCGCACGCGCTGTTCGGCGGCATGGTGGGCGCGGCGCTGGCCGGCGGGGTCGGCGTGATCTGGAACGGGGTCCTCGACAAGATCGTCGTTCCGATGATCGTCTCGCCGGTGGTCGGCCTGATCGGCGGCTTCCTGGTGATGCTGGCGATCCTGTGGATCTTCCGCCGGGCCAACCCGCACCGCGCCAAGCGCAACTTCCGGGTCGCCCAGACCGCCTCGGCCGCCGCGATGGCGCTGGCGCACGGTCTGCAGGACGCGCAGAAGACCATGGGCATCGTGGTCATGGCGCTCACCATCTCCGGCCACCAGACCACCGGCGACATCCCGGTCTGGGTGAAGATCTCCTGCGCGACCATGCTCTCGCTGGGCACCTACGCGGGCGGCTGGCGGATCATGCGGACCCTCGGCCGCAAGATCATCGAGCTGGACCCGCCGCAGGGCTTCGCGGCCGAGGCCACCTCCTCGGCGATCATGTACATCACGTCGTTCGTCTTCAAGGCGCCGATCTCCACCACCCACGTCATCACCGCGGCGATCATGGGTGCGGGGGCCACCAAGCGGATCCGCGCGGTGCGCTGGGGCGTCGCGAAGAACATCGTGCTCGGCTGGTTCATCACGATGCCGGCGGCCGCCATCGTCGCAGCGCTGATGTACTGGTTCGTGCACCTGTTCTGGGGCTGATCCCCGAACGGCCGCAGGCTCTCGGGCGATTCCCCGCCCCGAGCCGCACCGGGTCCGAGCGCCCCGGAGGCGAGCGGGCGAATCCCCGCCCCGAGCCGAAGGGGCGCGCCGGTGCCGAAAGGGAGAAGCGACAAGCGAGGTACGAGCGCCAGAGCGCCGACCGTCGGCACCGGGCCAGAGCGCCCCGGAGGCGAGCGGGCGACCAACACAGCAGGGCCCGCCCCCACATCTCGGGGGCGGGCCCTGCTTCATGCCCCGCGGCGGCACCGCCATGCAGCACCGCGGGACAGCTGGGATCCGGCTTAGCCGAAGCGGCCGGAGATGTAGTCCTCGGTCGCCTGGACCGACGGGTTGGAGAAGATCCGCTGGGTGTCGTCCAGCTCGATCAGCTTGCCCGGCTGGCCGACGCCCGCCAGGTTGAAGAAGGCGGTGCGGTCGCTGACGCGGGCCGCCTGCTGCATGTTGTGGGTCACGATGACGATGGTGAACTGCGACTTCAGCTCGCCGATCAGGTCCTCGATGGCGAGGGTGGAGATCGGGTCGAGCGCGGAGCAGGGCTCGTCCATCAGCAGGACCTGCGGCTCGACCGCGATCGCGCGGGCGATGCACAGACGCTGCTGCTGACCGCCGGAGAGGCCGGCACCCGGCTTGTTCAGCCGGGTGTGGACCTCCTTCCAGAGGTTGGCGCCCTTCAGCGAGCGCTCCACCACCTCGTCCAGGACGGACTTCTTGCGCACGCCGGCGAGCTTGAGCCCGGCGACCACGTTGTCGTAGATCGACATGGTCGGGAACGGGTTCGGGCGCTGGAAGACCATGCCGACCGAGCGGCGCACGGCGACCGGGTCAACGTTGGCGCCGTAGAGGTTCTCGTCGTCCAGGAGGACCTTGCCCTCGACCCGCGCGCCGGGGATCACCTCGTGCATCCGGTTGAGGGTGCGCAGGAAGGTGGACTTGCCGCAGCCGGAGGGGCCGATGAAGGCGGTCACCGAGCGGGGTTCGATGCTCATCGAGATGTCCTCGATGGCCTTGGTGGTGCCGTAGTAGGCCGACAGTCCGCTGACGTCGATGCGCTTGGCCATGATCGTTGCTTCTCTCGTCTGTCTTCGTACGTCAGTGGGTCGGTCAGTGTCCGCCCTTGGGCGAGCGCCAGCGTGCGATGCCCCGGGCGATGAGGTTGAGCCCCATCACGAAGGCGATCAGCACCAGCGCGGCACCCCAGGCACGGGCATAGCCGTTGTCGTTGTTGACCACCGAGTACTGCTGCCAGATGTACATCGGCAGGGACTGCTGCGGTCCGTCGAACGGGTTGGTGTTGATGGCGTCGGCGCCGAACACCAGCATCATCACCGGAGCGGTCTCACCCGTGATGCGGGCGACCGCGAGCATCACACCGGTGGTGATGCCGCCGATCGCGGTGGGGAGGACGATCCGCAGGATGGTCTTCCACTTCGGCACGCCGAGTGCGTACGAGGCCTCGCGCAGCTCGTTCGGGACGAGCTTGAGCATCTCCTCGGTGGACCGGACCACGACCGGGATCATCAGGATCGCCAGCGCGAGGCTGCCCGAGAAGCCGGAGTAGCTGAAGCCCAGCGCGAGGTTCCAGACCGAGAGGACGAACAGACCGGCGACGATGGACGGGATGCCCGTCATGACGTCGACGAAGAAGGTGACGGCCTTGGCGAGCCGGCCGCGGCCGTACTCGACCAGGTAGACGGCGGTCAGCAGACCGAGCGGGGCGGCCATCGCGGTGGCCAGGCCGACCTGCTCCAGGGTGCCGAGCAGCGCGTGGTAGATCCCGCCGCCGGGGCCGGTCTGGATGACGCCCTTCATCGAGTGGCTCAGGAAGTTCCCGTCCACCACGTCGATGCCCTGCTGGACCGTGTAGACGGTCAGCGAGATCAGCGGGACGACGGCCAGGATGAAGGCGACCCAGACCACCGAGGTGGCGAGCCGGTCCTTGGCCTGGCGGCGGCCCTCGACCTGGGCCGAGATCAGGTAGCTGGCCACCGTGAAGAGCAGGGCCGAGATCAGGCCCCACTGCAGGTGGCTCTTCAGCCCGCCGACGGCGCCGATCCCGCAGCCGACGGCGATCGAGCCGACGGCGACGGCGGGCGGGGCCCACTTGGGCAGCCGGTTGGCGGTCAGCGTCCGGCTGACCGGCCGGGCGTCCGCGGGCACGGTCGTTGCGGTGGTCATGCGTTGGCCCCCGAGTACTCCTTACGGCGGGCGATGATCAGTCGCGCGGCGCCGTTCACCAGCAGGGTGATGACGAACAGGACGAGGCCGGAGGCCATCAGCGCGTTGCGGCCGTTGTCGCCCGCCTCGGCGAACTTCAGCGCGATGTTCTGCGCGAAGGTGCCGCCACCCGCGTCGAGGATGTGCAGCGACAGGACGTTGTTGGCGGAGAGCACCACGGCGACCGCGATGGTCTCGCCGAGCGCGCGGCCGAGGCCGAGCATCGAGGCCGAGATGATGCCGGGGCGGCCGAACGGCAGCACCGCGGTGCGGATCATCTCCCAGCGGGTCGCGCCGAGCGCGAGCGCCGCCTCCTCGTGCATCCGCGGCACCTGGCGGAACACCTCGCGGGAGACCGCGGTGATGATCGGCAGGACCATGATCGCCAGCAGGATGCCGACGGTGAACAGGTTGCGCGGGGTGCCGGTCTTGGTCTGGTCGAAGATGTACGTCCAGCCCAGGTACTGGTTCAGCCAGCTGGTCAGACCGTCCATGTGCGGGACCAGGAAGAGCGCGCCCCAGAGGCCGTAGACGATGCTGGGGACGGCGGCGAGCAGGTCGACCAGGTAGGCGAACGGCTGGGCGATCCGCCTCGGCGCGTAGTGCGAGATGAACAGCGCGATCCCGATGGCCACCGGAACGGCGATCAGCATCGCGATGAGGGCGCTGACGATGGTGCCGAAGGCCAGGACGGCGATGCCGAAGACCGGCTTCGGGGCGTCCGGCGTCCACTCGAAGGTGGTGAAGAAGTTGCCGTCGTTCTTGCTGAGGGCCAGGCCCGAGCGCCAGGCCAGGAAGCCGGCGATCGCGGCCATGATGACCAGCAGCAGGATGCCCGCGCCGCGGGCGAGGTTCATGAAGATCTTGTCGCCGACGCGGCTGTCACGCGGTCGGCGTTCCCTGCCTCGCGGGGCGGCAGGGGAGGATGAAGTCATTGGTCTACTCCGGTCTGGTGGTACCGCCCCGGAAGGGGGACGGCACCATGGCGGCGGTGCCCCGGACGTTGGTGCTGAGTCGTTGGTGCGTTCCGGTGGGACGGCCCCGGCCCCCCTCGCTCACGGGGCCGTCCCACCGGTGGTCCTGTCGGGTCAGGCCAGGGCGGCGACGGCGGTCTTGACCTTGTCGCCGATGGCGGCCGGCATCGGGACGTAGCCCTTGTCGCCTATGGCCTTCTGGGCGCCGTCACTGATCGTGTAGGTCAGGAACGACTTGAGGGTGTCGAGGGTCTCGGCCTTGTTGCCCTTGTCGCAGGCGATCTCGTAGGTCACCAGGACGATCGGGTAGGCGTTGTCGGCCTTGGTGCCGTAGTCCAGAGAGAGGGCGAGGTCGCCGTCGGTACCCGTGACGGTGGAGGTCGAGATGGTGAGCGCGGCGTTGGCGGCGGTCGCCTCGACGGGCTGAGCGGCGCCGGTGGCGATCTTGGCGCTCTTCAGGTTGTTGATCTGGGCGAAGGACAGCTCGGCGTAGCCGATCGAGTTCTTGACCTGCTTGATCTGGGCGGAGACACCGGCGCTGCCGTTGGCGGACTGGCCGCCCTTGCCCTTCCACGCCTTGCTCGGCTCCGCGCTCCAGGCGCCGCCGGAGGTCTTGGCGAAGTAGGAGGTCAGGTTGTAGGTGGTGCCGGAGTCGTCCGAGCGGTGGAACGACTGGATGTCGGCGTCCGGCAGCTTGGCGCCCGGGTTCAGGGCGGCGATCGCCGGGTCGTTCCACTTGGTGATCTGCGAGTCGAAGATCTTGGCGGCGGTCGGGCCGTCCAGGACCAGGTTGTCGACACCGTCGACGTTGTAGACCAGCGAGACCAGGCCGGCGACCATCGGCAGGTCGATGGCCTTGCCGCCGGTGCAGACGGCCTTGGAGGCGTCGACGTCGGCGGGCTTCAGCGCGAAGTCGGAGCCCGCGAAGGCGACCTTGCCCTGGTTGAACTGCTGGACACCGGCGCCGGAGCCGCCGCCGCTGTAGTTGACGGTGCTGCCGGAGCAGGCGGCGCCGAAGTTGGCCTTCCACACGTCGATCGCGTTGGCCTGCGCGGTCGAACCGGCGCCGAGCAGCGTGCCGGCCTTGCCACAGTTGATCGCGGCGGCCGAGGCGGAACCACCGCTGGAGCCACCGGACGCCTTGGTGGTGCTGTTGTCGTCCGAACCGCAGGCGGCGAGCGACAGCGAGCTGACGAGCGCCATGGCACCGATGGCGAGGGCCTTGGAGCGGCCGTTCCGCTGGAGCTTCACAGGGGTGTCCCTTTCTGTGGCATTGCCCGACGCGCAGACCGTGCGGACACGGCCGAGGGCGGGTTTTGCTGTGGTCCGGGGCCCGTGCGGCCCTCCGGTAGACCCGAAGTTAGGCCGGGTAGGTGACACGACAGCCGGTCGCAAGTGAACGGGGAGTGAACCTCGAACGGATGACAGGAAACTACGTCACGTAGTAACGGTTGCGTCACGGCAAGGGCGCGGGTAGATCACTTCCACCGTTCCTTCACCGCCGGCTCCCCGCTCATCCGTACAGGCCTCGCGCCCAGGATCTCCAGGAGGGCGTCGATCAGCAACCGGTCGCGGTCGTGGCTCAGCCGGGCGCGGGCCTTCCCGGCCGGCAGCCACTCCAGCCGGTCCACCTCCCGGTTCGGGCGGAACGACCCGCTGGTCGGCACCGCCGCCCAGTACCGGACCTCTTTCGGACGGCCCTGCGCCAGGTAGTGCTGGGTGGGCAGCTCAGGACCGAGCAGGCAGCGGAAGCCGGTCTCCTCCCACACCTCGCGCAGCGCCGCCCCGACCACCCCCTCGCCCGGGTCGAGCTTGCCCTTCGGCAGACTCCAGTCGTCGTACTTCGGACGGTGGATCACCGCGATCCGCGGCCGCCCCAGCCTGCCGCTCGACTTCGGCCGGCCCGGCAGCCAGAGCACCGCGCCCGCCGCCAGGACCACCGGGGCACGGCCCGCCCCGGTCGCGCGGGTGTCCGCTGCCCGCCCGGTGCTCGGGCTCGGCACGGGGCTCGGAGTCGGCGCGGGGGTCAGGCGATCGTGCAATTCAGGCCGTCCGTGGTGCGGGGGAATGCCCCCAGCCCTCGGCAGGGGGGATCTCCAGCCAGCCGTCCAGGCCTGGCGGGAGGTCGGGCCACCGGCGGCCGACGGCGTACCGCGCCGCCTCCACCTCCAGCCGCTGATCAGCATGCACCACGCCCAGCACGTACGCGGTCGCGGGGGTGATCCGCGGGGTGCGCGCCGCGGTGGCGGCGGTCACCGCGGCGTCCGCCGCCTCCTGGTGCCGGCCCAGCACCACGTCCAGCTCGTCCAGCTCGGAGGACGGACGGCCGCACACCTCCAGCGCGTACCGGGCCCGCTTCACCAGGATCCGCAACCGGGACCAGGGCGCGTCGTCGGCCGCCAGGGCCGCGTCCGCGTCGGCCGCGCCGCGCACCGACGGCGCAGCGCCCAGCCGGCGCAGCCCGTCCCCGCCGTACGGCGTCGCGGCCCGCTGCAGCGGCAACTGCTGGGCGCACGCGGACAGCGCGGTGAACGCGGCGGCCGCCTGCGGCAGCAGCACCGCCGACGCCCGGCCACCAGCCGTCTCCAGCAGCGGCGCCTCACCGACCAGCAGGGTCATCCGGTCCGCCAGCGCGTGCAGCCGGGCCGAGCGGAGCTCCTGCAGCACCGTGGAGTGCGCCCTGGTCCGGGCCAGGGTCAGCTGCCGGTCCAGCAGCGCCCGCGCCTTGGGCGCACCCGCGTGCCCGGCCAGCATGCCGGTGCCCTCCGGGTCACTGCCGCTCAGCGAGTCCAGCGCGCCCAGCAGCCGGGCCGAGCGGCGGACGTAGCCGGGCTCCAGCGCCAGCAGGTTGAGCAGCCAGCGCAGCTCGGTGCGCGACTCCTGCGCCCAGGTCTGCTCGAAGACGGCGCCGAAGGTGTGCAGCAGCCCGCCGATCCGCCGGACGGCCCGCAGCAGGTCGGCGGTACCGGCCGCCGGGACGACCGCGGCCGAACCCGGTCTGGCGCCGACCTCGCCCACCGCGAGCGGCAGGGCGCGCAGGAACGCTCCGGCCTGGGCGGTGAGCTGGCGGGAAAGGATGTCCCCGGCGGTCGCGGTGGAGGCCGCCTGGGCCGTCATCGGCGCATCGGTCATGGCGTGGTGAATCCCCGTTCCCCCGGGGCCGTCCCCCGGGGCTGGTGGCCGACCGCCGGAGCAGGTCCCCTCGGGGCCCGGAAGGCCCGAACTGCTCCGGCGGCTCGCATCAGTGGACGCGTCAGCGCGAGGTGGCGGCCCGGCGGCGTTGGCGCGAGTCGATGAGCAGGTCCTGGACGTGCCTCAGCGGCCGGCCCTCGGCGTCCTGCGAGTGCCGGGTCCAGACGCCGTCCGGTCCCAGGTACCAGGACTCGGTCTCGTCCGACACCCCGAGATCGATCAGCCCGGACAGCTCGGCGCGGTGCGCCGGGTCGGCGATCCGCATGAGCGCCTCGATCCGGCGGTCCAGATTGCGGTGCATCATGTCGGCGCTGCCGATCCAGACCTCCGGATCGCCGTTGTTGCCGAACACGAAGACCCGGGAGTGCTCCAGGAAGCGGCCCAGGATGCTGCGGACCCGGATGTTCTCGCTCAGCCCCGGCACGCCGGGGCGGATCGCGCAGATGCCGCGCACCCAGACGTCCACCGGCACCCCGGCCTGCGAGGCCCGGTACAGCGCGTCGATCACGGCCTCGTCGACGATCGAGTTGACCTTGATCTTCACGTAAGCGGGCCGGCCCGCCCGGTGGTGGGCGATCTCGTTGTTGATCCGCGAGACCAGCCCGTCCCGCAGGCCGCGCGGGGCGGTCAGCAGGCGGCGGTAGGACTCGCGGCGCGAGTAGCCGGACAGCCGGTTGAACAGGTCCGAGAGGTCGGCGCCGACCTGCGGGTCGGAGGTGAGCAGGCCGAGGTCCTCGTACAGCCGGGCCGTCTTCGGGTGGTAGTTGCCGGTACCGACGTGCGAGTAGCGGCGCAGGGTGTCGCCCTCCTGACGGACCACCAGCGACAGCTTGCAGTGCGTCTTCAGCCCGACCAGGCCGTAGACCACGTGGCAGCCGGCCTCCTCCAGCTTGCGGGCCCACTTGATGTTGGCCTGCTCGTCGAAGCGCGCCTTGATCTCGACCAGGACCAGCACCTGCTTGCCGGACTCGGCCGCGTCGATCAGCGCGTCCACGATCGGCGAGTCACCCGAGGTGCGGTACAGGGTCTGCTTGATCGCCAGCACGTCCGGGTCGACGGCCGCCTGCTCCAGGAAGGCCTGCACCGAGGTGGAGAAGCTGTCGTACGGGTGGTGCAGCAGGACGTCGCGCTCGCGCATCGCGGCGAAGATGTCCGGCTGCGAGGCCGACTCGACGTCGGTCAGCCCGCGGGCGGTACCGGCCACGAACTTCGGGTACTTGAGCTCCGGGCGGTCCAGCTCGGCGATCCCGAACAGCCCGGTCAGGTCCAGCGGCCCGGGCAGCGGGAAGACCTCCGCCTCGGTGATGTTCAGCTCCCGCACCAGCAGGTCCAGGATGTAGGGGTCGATCGACTCCTCGACCTCCAGCCGGACCGGCGGGCCGAAGCGCCGCCGCATCAGCTCCTTCTCCAGGGCCTTCAGGATGTTCTCGGTGTCGTCCTCCTCCACCTCCAGGTCCTCGTTGCGGGTGACGCGGAAGGCGTGGTGGGCCAGCACCTCCATCCCCGGGAAGAGCTCCTCCAGGTGCGCGCCCATGACGTCCTCCAGCGGGACGTACCGCTGGGGCGAGGCCTCCAGGAAGCGGGCCAGCGACTGCGGCACCTTGACGCGCGCGAAGTGCTTGTGCCCGGACACCGGGTTGCGGACAACCACGGCCAGGTTGAGCGAGAGCCCCGATATGTACGGGAAGGGGTGCGCCGGGTCGACGGCCAGCGGGGTCAGGACCGGGAAGATCTTCTGCCGGAACAGGGTGTGCAGCCGGGCCTGCTCCTTCTCGGCCAGCTCCGGCCACCGGACCACCTCGATGCCCTCGGCGGCCAGGTCCGGCAGCACCTCCTGCTGGAAGGCGGCGGCGTGCCGGGCCATCAGCTCGCGCGAGCGGGTCCAGATCAGGTCCAGCACCTCGCGCGGCTGGAGGCCGGAGGCGCTGCGCTGGGCGACGCCGGTGGCGATCCGGCGCTTCAGCCCGGCCACCCGGACCATGAAGAACTCGTCCAGGTTGCTCGCGAAGATCGCCAGGAACTTCGCCCGTTCGAGGAGCGGGATCCCCGGGTCCTCGGCGAGCTCCAGGACGCGCTCGTTGAACGCGAGCCAGCTGCGCTCGCGGTCCAGGAAGCGGCCCTGCGGCAAGGCTTCCAACTCCTGCTCGTCCGTGGTCGACAGCTCCGGCGGAACCCCCAGCGCACCGGACATCCGGGCCGTCGGCGACAGCGGGGCAGAGACGGGGCGGGGGATGCTCATGGGCTCCAGCTCCTCCAGCAGCAGGACGGCGTCCGGATGCGAATGGCTCTGCGGGCCGTCGTTCTCGCCCCGGGCGGCGGCGGCCCCCAGGGACAGCGCCCAGCCACCGGGCGCGGTCCGTACAGGACCGGCCGGCGAATGGCGGTCGACTCTGCACGAGCGAGACACTACGGACTTCATCCTGTGATCTTCGCGGCAGCAATTGAATCCACGGTAAACACCGCATGGCCAGGAGGAAAGCTGAGTCGGTCGGGGCAAGGGGGCGGTGCCGTTTTCCACCCGTCGCCCGTGACCACTCGGTACGGCCCGGCCGTCCGGTCGGTGCGGCCGGGCCGTCCGGTGGGACGATCCGGCCGCACCGGGCGGCTAGGCCGACCGGTTCGCCTGGTACTGGGCTCGGTACATGAGGTCCACCTCGTGAACGGTGAATCCCAGTCGTTCATATACCCGCACGGCGGCCGGATTGTCGGCGTCAACGTAGAGAAGGACGGTTTCCAGTCCACGCTCGCCGGCTCCGGAGCCGGTCAGGTGACGCAGGCCGGCCGCGGTCAGCGCCCGGCCGAGTCCACTGCCCTGCTCGGCCGGGTCCACCCCGACCACGTACACCTCGCCGAGCTCCGGCTCGGTGGCGGTGGCCGGGTGCACCTTGGTCCAGTGGAAGCCGACCGCCTTGCCGTCGCGGGTGGCCAGGAAGAAGCCGGCCGGGTCGAACCAGGGCTCGGCGAGGCGCTCGGCCAGGTCCTGCTCGGTCCAGGAACCCTGCTCCGGGTGGTGGGCGAAGGCCAGGGCGTTCAGCCGCAGCCACTCGGCGTCGTCCTCGCCCGGGCGGAAGGTGCGGAGCTCGATGCCCTCGGGGACGGGCACGGCCTCGGTCTGCGCGCCGGTGCGGCGCATCTGCCGCAGCTCGCGGACCAGCTCGGCACCGTACGCGCCGGCCAGGAGCCGGGCCGCCGGGTGGCCGCCGTGCACCCAGAAGTCCACCGCGTCGCGGCCCTCCCGGTGGGCCTCCGCGAGGACGGCGTCCAGCAACGGACGGGCCAGACCGCGGCCTCGGGCCGCTGGGGCGACCACCAGCTCGGCGGCGGGGTTGGCGGTCGGGCTCTCCGGGACTTCGAGCTGGCCGTAGGCGAGGACGGCTGCGTTCTCGGACGCGGCCTGAGAGGAGACCTCGAATTCGCTCTCGGACTCGATGAAGTGGGTGACGCCCGGGCGGGGCGTCTCGGCGTTCCGCAGCCGGAGCCGGCCCTGCTCGGACACGGCGGCCCGGCCGTCCACCGCCTGGGCCTCCGCCAGAACACGCAGGGCGCCGTCGCGCTGACCGGGGCGGAGCACCTTGTTCGCAATGACCGCTGTCTGATCGTCCATGCACTGACAATACGTCAACGGAAATGCGAAAAGCCCCTGATCCGAATGGATCAGGGGCTTTTCTGAATGATTGTTCGGCGGCGTCCTACTCTCCCACAGGGTCCCCCCTGCAGTACCATCGGCGCTGTGAGGCTTAGCTTCCGGGTTCGGAA